>CAZVXD010000032.1:0-18764 GCA_964631335.1 uncultured bacterium | reverse complement strand
CACGTTTCTTTGCCGCTCTTTTCTTCCTGCTTCTTCTTACTCTTGGTATAGATTCAGCATTTTCCATGACAGAACCTGTGGTTGAAAGTATCGTGGATAAATGGAGAGTTAAAAAGAGATTTGTATTACCTTTAGTCTGTTTATTAGGTTTTCTGGTGGGACTGCCTTTTACTACGGGTGCGGGGCTTTACTGGATCGACATAGTAGACCATTTTATAACGAGTTATGGAATTACAGTGGTCGGTTTTCTCGAATGTGTTGTAATAGGTTACGTACTCGGAGCAACAAAAGCAAGAAGCTATATCAATCAGGTCTCGGAGATACGTATAGGAGTATGGTGGGATATATTTATAAAATTCCTCACACCCGCTTTCCTCGGAATTTCTATTATATGGCAGTTCGCTAATCTTATAAAAACCGGCTATGAAAGCTATCCCGTATGGACAGTTTACACGGGAATGGGACTTATTTTTGTTCTGGCTGTCGCCGCTATAATTCTCGCCAAGAGAAAAGGCGCCGTATAGTCTTTTTTAAATACAGTTCAATTTAACCGAAGTTATACCTGAACTATGTTTTAATTTTATGATTATAACGCCCGATTTACCTTTTCTATCCCAGAAACAACTATGAAAACCTGACGAAAGATTATCTTTTAAGATTAAACCGATTCTCGCTCCACTTATATTATAAGCTTCTATTGTAGTCAGACCATCTTCCGGAATATAAAAAGAAAGTTCAATCTTATTGCTTGATATAACATTTATATCATTGATGACAGATAGTTTTAAATTATTATCTAAATCCGGATTTTCGTCGATGCCTGCAGAACCTTCCCATCCGGCAAGACGTGCCCACATCCACCAGGCAGCATATCCCTTTTGATTCTCATTTATGGGATAAGTATGAGAACCTGGAGTAGAATACCAATCGACTCCTTCGGTGTGAACAGCCTGCCATTCGAGAGCCCAGTTACCAAGTAAAGCGCCACCCACTGAATCGTAGTAGTCGCAATTATCGTTACAAAACTCGTAATAATTACCATCAGGGTCGTGACGGTCAAAATCCGCAAAATCAAATAAAACTTTGTCATTATTTCTGCAGTATGCCCTGATAGAATCATTAGCTGCTTTGTTGCACGTGTCCGCACCTATATCGACATGTCCTGTCATGTATATAAATGTCACATGGGGGTAATCTATCTCCAACTGAGTCATCGGCCCCAGATACTGGTCCCAGAGAACTCCGGAACAATACTTGTTGCTTACCTGACCACACCATGACCACATAATTACATTAACGTCTGAATGAGAGGCATCTTCCAAATATTCCCGCGTTTCATCTACCCAGTTGGGATAATAACCACAATCATGGTCGAGCCAACCTTCCTCATAACCGTCTCCGTCCTCGAAATCTAGAGCTCCATCTGTACCTCCATTGTTAAAAGCAAAAATATCTTCCGGTAAAGAAAGTCCTTTTCCGCCGTTGTTTGCAAACTCGACAAGTCCATCCATTCCGTAAGTTATCTGCCATCCGTGAGAGGTGTGTCCATATCCGATACGCAGAGAATCTTTAGCAGCCAAAATTGCTGATTCAGGAATTTGAGTTATGTCGGTACAAGTATGATCAATTATAAGAGCAGATAAAAAAAGAGGAATAACGCTTAACAAAAACAACACAAATCTTTTCATAAACCCTCCTTTCAGGTTTTTCAACGTAAAATGAGAAGAATTCCGCCCAGAAGCGTAAGCACAACTCCAACAGCAATTTTTATTTGAAAAACATAGCAACTTTTCTCTCCGACGGAAGTTTCAATGTTCTTTACTTCTATATATGGAACCGGTGTACGACGGTACCAGCCCGTAATTTTAACCTCTTCGCCCTTATATTCTTTGTCTTTTAATAAACCAAACAGAAAATCCCAGATACCGAGGGGCTGGAGGTGATCGAGAAATATTATTCCCGTATCATCCTGCAGTATAAAATCTCCACTCCGGATAAGACCCGGCACTCCTCTTCCGATAATTTTTCCTTTTATTGTGCAAGCTACCGGACGCACTGCCGAAACTTTAATTTTCTTCAAAAGGGATGAAATTTTCACCTCGGGGAAGAAAGAAAAATTATAAGAAAAAAAAGTTCTCAAGAGATACGTTGACCCCAATAAAAAAACACCCAATTCAAGAAACGCGATATCCCGCTTAATAAAGAAAAACAATACACTTAAAACAACTGAAACTACCGGTAAAAAATCTATTAAAAAATCCAGCCAAAAATCTTCCCAGTAACTTTCAGGTTTCTTCTCATTAAAAAGAACATAAGGTTCTTTCCCTTCATTCATGGATTCTGCGCTTAGAGCCAGCAATCTTTTTGCTATTAAGGGATGCGTGGATCGAAATTCATAATATTTTGCCCATGGACTCCATAGATCCCAGCGCATCACTTTTTTCAGAGTTTTCTTATCAACGTCACCTCCCATATATCCGGGATGATATGAAGCTATCGCCAGTGAAAACGCAGATACAGGATCGAATATACCCATAGCCTTTATCGATTCCAGTCCGGGTTTTCTGTGCCCCCCTTTCTTCTTACTCTTTCCCGCGAGACCGTATCCGATTTTAACAAGAGCAGAGGCTAAACTGTTTGGGTTACTAACTTCACCCGCGAATCTGTCGGCAAAAAATTCTCTGACCCGCGAAAGCCCAAGTAAAACATATTCTGGAATCAAATATAAAATATAAGCAGCCATCGCCATAATATATCGAAAGTGCACCGTTAATTTTTTCTCTTCTTTTCCGACAGGCAATAAGCTCTTGTAAATGTAGTAAAAAATCATGGGACACAGGTAGAAAAAAGTCATAACTAGCATATCCCAGTGCACAGCGTGCCCTACTTCATGGGCTACAACAGCATCGAGTTCATCTTCTTCGAGTAAATCGATTAACCCGGAAGTCAATACAATCCTCGCGTTATTGGGAGTATTCCCATAAGCAAAAATGTTGGGCGTGTTATCATATATTATTCCGAAACGAGGAACCCTGATGTTATGTTCAGGACAAATATCTTTTAAAAAAACTTGTAAATGCTGCGGCAATCTTCCCAGCGAAACCCATTTCATCTTAAAGAGAAACTTCAACACCGCATCCATCAGAAACGGAGCGAGTATAAATTGTATAACAGCTATACCAACACCAATTACCGATGCTAAAATAGGTTCAATAAAACCAAAATTCGCAAGCATTATCAGGATTAAAAAGAGTATTCCGTACAAAAGAAAAAGAGTCACTGCTGAAACGAGAGTAAGATTTGGCAAATGAAGTTTTTCCCCGGTGGGAGGAGTTAATTCGGAAGGCAGGGTATTTTTATCTATTTCTATTCTCAGGAAGAAATCTTTTTCCTCGAGCAATTTATCCAGTATCTCTCTATCTATCCATACGGCTCCCGTCTTAAGGCAGTAGTAAACTATCATTTTATTCCCTCGCAGTGGCACCGCGGTAAGAGGGGTCTTGGAATGAGGACTTAACTTTTTAGATAGTCTCGAGTTTTTCAAACCGTCTTTAATTCTCCAGCGTAAGTACCTGGGAGATTTCGTAAAATAATAAAGCTCTCCCCTTTCCAGCCAGACGCCTTCGCATCTGGGGCAATAATCCATCAACACTCCGTTTTTAGTCATTACCGGAGTCAACTCACTTTCTCTGCAATGAGGACACTTCATTTTCTATTCCGTTAATACAATTATGCGCGTTTTTGGTTAAATATTCAAGGGGAAAAGATTCGAAGGATGTTAATCCTTCGAATCAGTTGAATCGTTAAATTGTCAAATAATTTAATGGTTGAACAGTTAAAAATCCTTGTGGTCTTTGTGGCAATATTAGAATTTAGGATTTAGGATTGGGATTTAAGCAAAACTCCGACCGAAGACCGCAGACGGACGACGGCAAAAAGTATATGATAAACTCAACACTTGACAATGTTAATTTAAAAAATATACTTAAATAGGCTTGAGGTTACTAATAAATATGTCAAAAAAACATTTTTTTATTTTTTTCTTACTGCTATTTACTGTTAATCCAGGGTTGTTCGCTTACAAAATTTTTCATGGCTCTGTAAGGGATTTCAAAACAAAGGAACCACTGCCAACGACAAGCATTCAAATCGAAGGGACTTACAGAGGCACGATTACAAACAATGACGGCTTTTTTTCTATTAGATTAGACTCCCTGCCGGCAACTCTTGTTACAAGTTATATAGGATACAAAACCGAAAAACTCATAGTCGAAGATAGCACCGAAGATAACACAGTAATAAATTTAATTTCTATACCTGTACAAGGTGAGGGAGTTATCATTACTGGAGAGGACCCGGCAATAAATATTATGAAGAAAGTAATCGAGAAAAAACAGGAGATGAAAGACAAACTTAAATCGTTCAAGGCGAACGTTTATCTGCGCACATTTCTCTCAAATGAAGACAGCCTAACCTATATGTTTGAAACCGTATCTGATATTTATTGGGATAAAGAAAGAGGTTTTAAAGAAGTAGTAAAAGCAAAAAAAGAATCGGCAAAAACTCAACTGCCGGAAGTAAACTTTAATATATTCTTGAACTTTTATGAGGAAGAGATAGATTTTTTAGATTTTGAATTTATTAATACAGTTCATCCCGATGCTCTTAAGTACTACGACTTCAAACTCTTATCCGAGCGTGAAACAGAAGATAAATTTATTTATGAAATATCTGTAGAACCCAAGAATCAATTACAGCCTTTATTTAAAGGAAAGATAACTGTTCAGAGCCCGGATTATGTGCTATTGAGCGTTGACTTAAAACCGGCAGGAGGGTTCAAATGGCCTCCGGGTGTAAGTTTTAAATTTAATGCAAAACAACAATTCAGCAATTTCGGTAAAGACCACTGGCTTCCCGTTTCGTTGCTCGCAGAAGGTGAAGCAAAAGAAAGATATTTATTGTTTAGTTATTCGGGACTAATTCGTAAAACTCTTTTTGAAGTTCGGAACTATAAGGTAAATATACCGATACCCGATAGTTTATATAAAAATGACGAAAAATTTTATTCAAAGGAACTCGACACCTTATTAATTCCTGAGGGAGACAAAGTTCCCTTTGCAAAAAAAGAAAAGAAAGCGTATGAGAATAGCGATAGCACAATCACTGCAGCAAAGATACTTAACCCAAAAGGTCCGCTTGCACCGCTTGTAAGGAAAACGCTCGGAGAAATGTTTGGGGATACGACTCAAAAAACCATCGATTATTCAATTTCTCCAGCCTGGTGGAAAAATAGAGTAGAAGGTAATTATTACGGAGCTCACGGTATCATATATTATAAGAATCTGATAGGACTCCAATTAGGTTTTGGTATGACCGACCATGCAGAAGAATTTTCCGATTATCCTTTGAAGGTAGGATTTATAAGCAAGTATCTAGATGTAAACTACTTTAGGAGAACTGATGTCCGCTGCGAAACGAATGTATTCTCAAATTTTATGACGTTACTTCTTTTCAGTAGTCTCTCAAAAGCGGATTATTTTGACTACTACTGGAATGAAGGCATAAGGGGAAAATTAAAATACGATATTAAAAAAATCCAAACAAGTTTATCTCTTGGTGTTAATGTGGAAAAACACTCGTCGATGGGCAATATACCTGAAGAAGAAGGCGCAAAACCCAATCCGGCCATCATGGAAGGAGCTTTAAGATCTCTGAATTTTGAGATCTCAGTGGGAAAGGATTCCGTTTTACACATCGGCAAGCAGAGCGAATTAAAAAGAAACAACAGTCCGGCATTCAGGCTTTTTGAAAAGAATTTTTCTTTAAAAGCAGAACACAGTTCGCCTAACATATTTGATTCAGACTATTCGTTTACAAGAGGTGAATTAAGTCTTGGATGGAGGTTCAACACTTTCTTAAAAAGGCGAATGTCCCCTAATACTCTCGATTTAAAATTGATTGCGGGGGGTGTATACGGCGATCCACCAATACAGAAACATTTAATACTTTATGGGTCTGCAGGTTCTTTTAGCGAGTTCGGAACATTCAGAAGCCTGAGACCTTTACCTCTCGAGGGGGAAAAATATGTCGCCGTTTTCGCGGAACATAATTTCCGCACTTTACCATTTGAGTTGTTGGGATTAGACTTTATAGCTAATTTAGGGTTAGAAATAATTGTGTATGGAGCTGCAGGCAGAACCTGGTTTTCCGAAGAAAAACTAATAAGTTTGAGTTATACTCCCTCATATTATGATGGTTATATGAGCGAGGTCGGTTTTTCGATAAACAAGGTTATACCTCTCTTCCCATTAGCCCGTCTTGATTTTACATACAATAATTATGATAATAACTTTTACATGGGCTTTGGTATTGCTAAGATGTTTTAAGCGGTAAAGGATTAGAAGAATCAGTTGAATGGTTGAATAGTTTAATAGTTAAATAGTAATAAAAAAATCCGTGTATATCAGTGTAAATCCGTGGCTATTATCGGGGTGGTGTGTTTGGGGGCTTTGTGATCCTTGTGGCTTTGTGTGAGAATATAATTCTTAGGTTTTTGTTTTTAGGTTTTAGGAAAAAATAAACAAAATTTAACTCCGTGTCTTAGTGCCTTCGTGTAAATTATAAGTTTCGAGTTTTGAGTTTCGGGTTCCGGGTTAAAAAATTTGCGCATGTAAAACCTGTAGTTAATATAGGATTTTAAAAAAAACTACAATCTCTACATATCCTACATGTGAATATTGTGGGGAGTGGGGTTTTAAACAACAAATTTTTCTCTGTGCTCTCTGTGTGTTTTTTGTTTCTCTGTGTTCTCTGTGGTTAAACTTTTTGTAAAATTTCTTTCAAAAATTTCCCCGTATAGGATTTCTTTATCTCCGCGATTTCCTCGGGTATTCCTTCCCCGATGAGCTCTCCGCCTTCTTCCCCGCCTTCGGGACCGAGATCTATTATCCAGTCCGCGCATTTTATAACGTCGAGGTTATGTTCGATAACCACGACAGTGTTACCCATATCCACGAGACGTTTCAATATTTTTAAAAGTAATCTAATATCGTGCGCGTGCAGACCGGTTGTCGGCTCATCCAGAAGATAGAGAGTATCCCCTGTGGCGACTTTAGAAAGTTCTTTGGCGAGTTTTATTCTCTGGGCTTCCCCCCCTGAAAGTGTAGTCGCGGGCTGGCCCAGTCTTATATAGCCGAGTCCCACATCCTGAAGGAGCTGCAGCTTCTGTTTCGCCTTTGGAATATCGGAAAAGAAATCGAGCGCTTCAGAAACTGTTAAATCCAGAATTTCCGCGATGTTTTTTTCTTTATACTCGACTTCCAGCGTTTCTTTTTTATATCTCCTGCCCTTACAAGCTTTACATGTAACATAAACATCGGACAAAAAATGCATTTCTATTTTTTTCTGTCCCTGGCCATTACATTCTTCGCACCTTCCGCCCTCCACATTAAAGGAAAATCTTCCTTTATTGTAACCTCTAACCCTCGAAGCGGGTAGTTCGGCGAAAAAGTCTCTTATCGGGTCGAAAACCCCTGTGTAGGTCGCCGGGTTAGAGCGTGGAGTTCTGCCGATGGGACTCTGATCGATATTTATAACCTTATCTATGTTCTCGATCCCTTCGATTTTCTCATGTTCGAGAGGAAGATATCTCGAACCGTGGAAGGTCCTGGCGAGAGCTCTGTATAAAATATCGATAAGAAGAGTACTCTTTCCTGAACCCGAAACGCCTGTTATACAGACAAAACAGTTCAAAGGTATTTCGATGTCTATATCTTTCAGATTATTCCCGCGGGCGCCCAGAATCTTAATAACTCTATCTTTCTCTTTTTTATTACGAGTCTCCGGTATCGGGATTTTTTCTTTTCCGGAAAGATATTTACCGGTTATGGTTTTGCCGTCTTTTTTCAAATCGCTCGGCGTACCCGCGAAGACCACTTTCCCTCCCCTCTCTCCCGCTCCCGGACCGAGGTCGATAACCCAGTCCGCGGATAAAATACTTTTAAAATCATGCTCTACTAAAATAACTGTGTTTCCTATATCACGAAGTGATTTTAAGGTTTTAATCAGCCTTAATATGTCTCTTTCATGCAAGCCGATTGTAGGTTCATCTAAGATATAAATAATACCCACAAGACCCGAACCTATTTGAGTCGCCAGATGCACTCTCTGAGCCTCTCCTCCGGCAAGAGTTTGAGTCGACCTTTCCAGAGTCAGATAATCTACCCCGACGTCTTCCAAGAAACGAAGTCGATGACGTATTTCTCTTATCAATTCAGCCGCTATTTTTTTCCTTTCATCTTCGAACTTAACATTTTCTATGAACTTCCTGGCAGCGGCTATATTCATTTTTGCCACATCGTGTATATTAGTATCCTGTATTTTTACCGATAAAGCTTCTTTTCGAAGCCTCGCCCCCCGACACTGCGCGCAGGGCGCGAAAATCATATATTTTTCTATTTCACTCCTTATCCAATCGGACTCCGTATCGCGATGTCTTCTGTCTAAATAAGGGATTACCCCCTCCCAGTAATCGCCGCCGTATAAGATCAAATTTTTCTCTTTTTCGGTTAAATCCTTCCAGGGCGTATCTAAATCTAAATCATAATTTTCCTCCAGAGAATTTAACTCACGCAGAAATCTCCCTCTGGGTTCTCCCACCGGGGCGATAGCTCCTTCAAGGACAGAAAGCGATCCGTTAAGTATTATATTATCAGGATCTATCTCCATCTCCGTTCCTATTCCCTGACATTTAGGGCATGCTCCGTAAGGAGAGTTGAAGGAAAAAAGCCTGGGCGAAATCTCGGGATAACTGATTCCACAGTCCGGGCAGGCGAATTTTGTCGAAAAGATCCTGCCTGAATCGTTGTCTATATCCTTTATTATCAATATCCCGTCGGTTTCTTCAAGAGCGGTTTCCACGGAATCCGCCACTCTGCTCCTTATATCTGCTTTAACTTTTATCCGGTCCACCACTATTTCTATGTTGTGGGGTTTATTCTTATCGAGTTCGGGAACGTTCTCTATGTCGTAAATTTCTCCGTCTATTATTATTCTCACGTACCCCTTTTCTTCTATTTTTTTAAGTTCGGCTGAAAAAGTCCCCTTTTTGCCTCTGGCGATGGGGGCGAGTATATAGAGACGGGTATTCTCAGGGTATGATAAAATTTGAGCGACGATTTCATCAACAGTCTGAGAGGAAATTTCTTTCCCGCAGTTGTAGCAGTAAGCCATACCGGTTCTGGCGAAAAGCACCCTGAGATAATCGTATATTTCGGTCACCGTACCCACGGTAGAACGGGGATTTTTTGAAAGCTTTCTCTGTTCGATTGAAATAGTTGGTGAAAGGTTTGTTATGGATTGAACCTCGGGTTTATCCATAACCCCTAAAAATTGCCTGGCGTAAGCGGACAGAGATTCGACGTACCTCCTCTGACCTTCGGCATATATTGTATCGAAAGCCAAAGAGGATTTTCCGGAACCGGAGATGCCTGTTATGATAACTAATTCATCGCGGGGTATTTCGACGTCTATTCCCTTCAAATTATGGACAGACGCTTTTTTTATTTCAATATTTTTTTTCATACTCGGATACTAACCGTGAGACCTCTCTGGGATCCGCTTTCCCTCCTGTTTTCTTCATCACCTGACCGATGAAAAAACCGAGCAATTTGCCTTCTCCGTTTTCAAAGCGGGTCGACTCATCAGGATTTTCCTCAAAAACTTCCCGGACCATTTGTTCTAAAGTTTCTGAGTCTGATATTTTGGAAAGATTTTTTTCTTTTACTATTTCTTCAGGAGATTTTCCTGTCTTTACCATTTCCGCGAACACTTCCGCTCCCGCGGTTCTTGAAATTTTACCCTCAATAACCATTTGTATCATCCCGGCGAAATCTTGCGGGGGAATATCGGGTTCACCCAGACTTCTGTAATCTCTTAATATCCACTTACTGATTTCCGCCGGGTCATCGACAATTTTCAAAGTTTCTTCCATCAAACGAGAAGCCCTGACGGAATTTGATATTATTACAGCGTCTTCTTCACTCAATCCGAGTTTCATAAATTTCTCTTTTTTCTTTAACGGTAATTCACCTATACTTGATTTTATTTCTTCTATCCATTTTTCGTCCAATAACAGAGGAGGTAAATCGGGCTCGGGAAAATATCTGTAATCGGAAGATTCCTCTTTTGTTCTTGCCGCCCAGGTTTTATGAGTTTTCTCCGAATAATGTATCGTGGCCTGTTCGACCTCTCCTCCTTCTTCCAGTATTCCTATCTGCCGTTCGATTTCGGAAAGAAGAGAGTTTTTTACTGCTCGGAAGGAATTGAGGTTTTTAACTTCTGTCCTTGTCCCGAGTTCACCTTCTTTTTTACTCACGGATATGTTCGGCTCACACCTGAATTCACCTCTCGCCATTACCGCTCCTGAGATTTCCTCGAATTGTAAAATCTTCTGTAATGTTTTAAGATACGCGACCGCCATATCCGGCGAGTCTATATCGGGTTCGGTAACTATTTCAATCAAAGGAAGCCCGGCTCTGTTGTAATCTACCAGAGATTTATCCTCCTCGTGTATCAGCTTCGCCGATTCTTCTTCCAGGTGTACCCTTTTTATTCTTATTTTCTTACCTTCTACAAGAATTTCTCCCGAAGAAGCAATCGGGAAACGGTACTGTGTAATTTGATATCCTTTTGGCAAATCAGGATAGAAATAATTTTTTCTGGCGAAAATAGATTTTGTATTGATTCCACAATTTAAGGCAAGACCGGCTTTTATGGCAAGCTCCACAGCTTTTTTATTCAACGAAGGAAGAATTCCCGGCAAACCGAGACAGATAGGACAAACATTAGAGTTAGCTTTCCCCCCGAATTCTACCGGACAACCACAAAACAACTTTGTGGTTGTTTTAAGCTGGGCGTGAACCTCTATACCGATCGTAGGTTTATATTCGGTCTTTTTAAAATCCATTTAAAAATCCTTTAAACGGCACGTTTTTTTCTACAAGTCTAACTATAGAAAGAAGCTTCTTTTCATCAAAATGTTTCCCGATTAACTGGTAACCTATGGGAAGCTTTCCGATCATTCCCGCGGGAGCCACTACCGCGGGGATCCCTGACAGATTCGCTCCGGCGGTCAGTCGATCCGGCACGTGCATCCTTATAGGATCGTCGGTTCTCTCTCCTATGGGAAAAGCGGGTGTTGGTGTTGCCGGAGTTAGAAGGCAATCTACCTCCTTAAAAACCTCATTAAATTCCCGGGTAATTAACCTTCTTATAAGATCCGCCCTTTCGTAATATTCGGCTATGGCTTCGGAAGAAAGAACAAAAGTACCGACTAAGATTCTTCTTTTAACTTCGGGCAAAAACCCCTCGTCTCTGGCTTTTCTTATCGTGTCGCGAAAATTTTCGCCATTAGCCCGCAGGCCGTATCTGACTCCGTCATATCTTGCGAGATTTGAAGAAGCTTCAGCGTATGAAATAACCTGATAGGTGGGTATGATATAATCCGTGGTGGGCAGAGATACCGATTTAAAAGAAATCCCTTCTTTCTCCAGCGTTTTTTTTATTTTCATTACCGAAGCGTGAACTTCCGTGTTTATCTGCTTAAAATATTCTTCAGGCAAACCTATTTTTATGTTTTTAAAAGGTTTACTTAGATTGCTGTATTTTTCTACTTCTTTTTCAGACGAAGTAGAATCTTTCGGATCGTAACCGGCTATCACCTCCAGCATAATACCCACGTCTTCAGCGTTTCTCCCAATAATCCCAATTTGATCGAGAGAGGAACCGAAAGCCACAAGACCATATCTCGAAACTCTCCCGTAAGTAGGTTTTAAGCCGACCAACCCGCAGTAAGAAGCCGGTTGACGGACAGACCCCCCGGTATCGGAGCCCAGGGAAATAACCGCGCTTCCCATAGCTACGGCGACAGCCGAGCCGCCGCTCGAACCTCCGGGAACTTTTGTAGGATCGAAAGGATTTTTAGAAGGCCCGTAGTACGACCTTTCCGTGGAAGAACCCATCCCGAATTCGTCCAGATTGGTTTTTCCTGTAAAAATTCCTCCGCTCTTTTCTATTCTCTCGATTACGGTGGCGGAATACGGAGGAATAAATCCTTTTAAAACATTCGACGCGCAGGTCGTGGGAACTCCTTTTATGTTTATATTGTCTTTAATGGCAACGGGTATGCCCTTCAGTTTTCCTTCTGTACTTTTTTCAAGCCCTTTTCTCGCCAGTTCTTCGGTAACCGTAATATAAGCGTTCAGGTCCGGATTAACACTCTTCAGGCAGTTTTCGAGTAAATCCAGAGGAGATATTTCGCCCTTTCTGAACTTTTCCTGATATTCAAGAATCGTTTTCATTCACAATCCTATTTACCGTAAAGTGCTTTTTGACCGGATTTTGCGTGTTCGATAATACCTCTTTTACCGATAATGCCCTTTCTGTTTTATCTTCCCGCAAAAGCAAATTTACCGAATGGAGATGGCTGGCAGAGGGAGTCGAATCTACGTTTACCTCCTGTATTTTCTTAATGTGTTTTATTATTTTATCCAGATCTTTCTGAAGTATTTTTTCTTCATCTTTCTCCAGCTCTATATTGGCAAGTCTGGAAAGATGTTTTATATCAATTTCTTTCATTAAAAAAACTCCGCTTTATTTTTTTTGTCGTACCGTTAAAAGATATCAGTAATTTGTCTCCGTCGACTGTATCCAGTATTTTTCCTCTACCGAATACAGGGTGTTCTATCCATTTGTAATTTTCTTTTTTTTCTCTCAAGATATATCGATTTCCTCGATTTGTTCCGTTTGTGTAGCCATCGTACTTTTCGACCGCTCCCTTAGGCAGCTCTTTTAAAAATTGAGAGGGGACAATACGTCTTCCGCTTCCCCAGCCGGCTCCGTGCGTGAGGAAATAAGAAAGAAACAATTTTTTTCTGGCTCTTGTTATTCCCACATAAAAAAGTCGCCTTTCTTCTTCTAAATTCCCTTCGTTAATGCTTCGATAATGCGGGAGAAGCCCCTCTCCGATTCCGGTTATAAAAACCACTTCGAATTCGAGACCTTTTGTGTTGTGCAGAGTCATCAAAGTAACCGAATCACTTTTATTCCAACCATCGATGTCGGTTTTCAAACCAACATCTATCAAGTATTCCTCGGGGGCAAATTTACCCGTGTTTTCCGTAAATTCGAAAACAGCTGACAGCAACTCCTGTATATTTTCAATCCTGCTTTCGGACTCGATCGAATCTTTTTCTTTGAGAATTTCCAGATATCCTGTTTTCTCTACTATCGCTACCATTAATTCATCGACCCTGTTTATTTTATCGAGTTCTTCTATGAACTCGACAAAATTCGCGATACTCGAATCTTCGGCAGCCAATTTACGAGAAGACTCCCACAGAGAGATATTTTCTTCCCTTGCTACTTTTTCGATTTTCTCTCTGGTCACCTTCCCGATTCCTCTTCTGGGAGTATTTAAAATTCTAAAAAAAGAGATCGAGTCTTTTTTGTTGACTATAAATTTGACATAAGACAGAATATCCTTTATTTCTTTTCTCTGATAAAATTTCACTCCTCCTATAATTACGTAAGGAATATTTTCTTTTAACAGAGCGTCTTCCAGCGCTCTCGATTGAGCGTTGGTTCTGTAGGCAATAAGTATATCCTTCTTATCGTATTTCTTCAATTCTTCCTTTAAAAACCCAATCAACTTGATTGCTTCTTCCCTTTCTGTAAGGCCGGAAGAAAGAACTATTTTTTCTCCTTCTTCCAGCTCCGTCCATAATGTTTTTCCTTTGCGAAATCTATTGTTTTCAACTACATTCGAAGCAACTTCGAGAATTCTTTTCGTAGATCTGTAGTTTCTTTCAAGTTTGTATACTTTTGAATCGGGAAAATCATCTTCGAAGTCTAAAATATTATTTATGTCCGCGCCGCGAAAACCATAGATAGACTGGTCGTCATCCCCGACTACAAATATGTCCTTATATTTTTCCGACAATTTTTTCAATATTTCATACTGCGAAAGATTAGTATCCTGATATTCATCAACCAATTTATATCTAAATCTATCATTTAGTTCTTTTTTGACCCTTCTATCGGAATCCAGAAGCAAATAAAGATTAAAGAGTAAATCGTCAAAATCCATGGCGTTATTTCCCTTAAGTCTTCTCTGATACTCCTTATATATATTTCCTACTAATTCGGTTTTATAATTATACGGCTTGAATTCGAACTCATCTATAAGCTTATTTTTTAGATTTGATATATAACGATGAGAATAATACAAATCGGCTTCCTTTTCATTAATACGCAAGTCTTTCATTATCTTTTTTATTAGATTATGCTGATCCTGAGTATCGTAAATAACAAAATTCTTGGTATATGCAGTCCGGTCGGAGAATTCCCGCAGGAGACGGGCGCACAGAGAGTGGAATGTCCCCATCCACATTTCCTTTACGGAACCCCTTACCAGAGAATAAAGGCGTTCTTTCATCTCATCGGCTGCTTTATTTGTAAAAGTAACAGCCATAATGTTATAAGGTCTGGCATTTGCCTGTTCCAAAAGATAAGCGATCCGGTATGTTATAACTCTGGTTTTACCACTTCCGGCCCCGGCCAATACCAGAGCGGGGCCTGAAGTGTGTTTGACCGCCCTTTCCTGTTCCTCGTTAAGATCTTCTTTAAACCTAAAAATCAAGAAGCCGGATCTAAGTTAATTTTTCGTTACTCTGTCGAAAGAACCGTAAATTCAATTCTTCTGTTTTGACTTCTACCTTCACGAGTCGTGTTCGGAGCCACAGGCTGATATTCTCCGTATCCTCTTGCTTCGAGACGACTGGCGGATATTCCTCTCTGGATGAGGTAATTCCTGACGGATTGAGCTCTTCTTTCGGAAAGACCCTGATTATATGTTTCCGAACCGACTGAATCCGTGTGTCCGCCGATTTCCACTCTAACGTTTTCATTAACTTTCAGAACCTGCACTACCTGATCCAGAACAGGATATTCGGAAGGAGGTATAACTGCCGAGCCGGTCGCGAAATTAATACCTCTTAAAATAATTTTTTCTTCCTTTTCTAACTTCTTAACAAGCTTCACGTTCTTTATTGTAGTTTCTCCCTTAACTATTTCTACCGGGAAGGTTTCAGGAAGATAGCCTTCGGCGGAAACGCGAATATTATACGTTCCTGCTTCAACCTCTTTCATGAAAATACCTTTAACGGGATCAGAGGTCATTTTTCCTATATCTGTTCCTAAAAACTCGATTGTCGCCTGAAGAGGATTTTCTTCCCTGAACGAACTCACCGTACCGGAGAAAACACCTGTTTCCTTCTCCGCTTTCCTGAGAACGGTGTTGATATTTAAAGTGGCAGCGGGTTTTACCGTTATTGTGGCTTCTCTCTTAAGATAACCCTCTTTGGTAAGTTCAAGGTCATAAACACCCGGAAGAATTTCTATGGTAACCTTCCCGTCTTCACCGGTTTTATAGCTTAGAGAAGTGTCTTTAAAGTTTACATTCGCCACCAGAGGTTCGTTTGTCGATAAATCATTTACCGTCAGGACTATTGTTCCATTCTCAGGTTCCTTTTCTTTTTCTCTCTCTATTATGGTACTCTGCAGGGTAAACCCTATCTTAAATCTCCACTGACCGGTTTCGTCGAACATTACATCGGGAACAAAGTCTACTGAATCGTTAAATGTGCGATCCACCGCTATATCGAAAGAAAATTTCTTGGGGATGATAAACCTGATGCCAAAAGTACCGATTAATGTGTCCTGATAATTCTCCTCGGGTTTAAGATATTTTGTTTCGAAAACAAACCGCGTAAAACGTCCGGCAGCAATTTCAAAACCTCCTCCCGCGCGAATGAGATTGGGAAGGTCTGCGCCGGGCACGTCCGGAAGACTTCCTTTCAAAACATAACCTAAATTGAGATGAACCAACAGAGGATAAATCTCAAAATCGTTTAATAGATCTAACGCCAGATCAGGATTGTGTTTATAAGCAGGATAGAAAAAATGAGGTGTTCCTACTATTCGGTACTCATTCGAAGGAGAAAAAGGATTTATCGCGGTACCTATATGTCCTCCTAACAGCCAATTAAAAGTCTGTTCCTCTTCTATAAGCGACCCGGCAAGAGGTACACAAAATTTCATTCCTCCGTATAAATTTTGCCACCCGAATTCACTGTCCGAACCATCACCAAAGAAACTATCCTCATAGCCGTGTTTCCCGTATATTGTAGCTCCGAGATATATTTCAAAAGGATCGACTACGCCATAAGTAAAACCGAATTTAGAAGTGGCGCCGATGTGATTGTATGAATCGGCTAGAAAATCATAATCCTGGAACGCGCCTCCCAGACTCGCGTTAAAATTAAGCGTAGCGAAGGGGAGAGTCCTGGCCGAATACAGATTAAAAGTTCCGCTGCCCGAGTTGAAAGACGAAAAACCTAACAACATTAGTAATGTCCCTAACATTTATTCCTCCTTTTCATTCCAAATTTTTTGTAGAAAATTCCTGAATTTAGGGTTTTTTAAAGTAGCTCTGTTTATATGATAATAAGCCTCTAAGGAAATATTGGTCTCTGAAACCCTCTTACACAATTCGGTGCACAAGCCCATGGTAAATTGGCTCAATAATTTAGGATTGCTATCTCCGATTCTGCTTATATCTTCTCTGGTTATTTTTAATAGTTTTAAATCAGTTAACGCCTGCACAGTCGCGCTGCGAGGTTTTTTCCCGAATAAACTCATCTCTCCGAAAAAATTTCCTTTAGCAAGTGTGGCGAGAACAATTTCTTTTTTACCTCTTTTAAGCATAACTCTTACCTTGCCTTCAACTATAACGAACATACAATCGCCTGAATCCCCTTCACTGACCACAACCTCACCTTTGTTTTTCGCGATTAAAGATAATTCCTTGATTAAAGCTTCTTTGTCATGAACATAGTCAAGCAAATTTATATGCCCTCCTAATAAACAAAAGTTTTACTACATACTATTTTAAATTCTGGGTCGTGAAGGAATCGAACCTTCGACCCCCGCCTTAAAAGGGCGGTGCTCTGCCGATTGAGCTAACGACCCTTACTTATAATAAATTAATATATAAAAAAATTGGAATTTATCAACCCTTTTTAATCTAATTTTTTATTTTACCGCCAACGAGTGAGTCAATTTTTTTACGCAAAGATTCAACCATCTCAAGAATTTCTTCGTGGTCTTTGCTTATCTTTTTCGAATATTCTGGATCCCTTAAGAAATTTAAGTTGATAAGTACATTAAGAGACGCGCTTCTGCACGCGGCAAGAGCCATCTCTCCGGCGATTCCCGTATCACTGATGGCGTTTGAATTTCCGATTTTCGCCATAGCGAATGCCATTTCCGACGCCCTTTGACTTTTTTTCATAACGTTAAGAGGAACCTCGATTGCTTTCTTTGTAGCCTCCTGTATTGCATCGGCTCTTTTCTCTTTTTCTTCTTCCGTTTTTCGGGGAAGTCCAAAAGTAGCCATTAATTTTGTAAAAACCTCCATATCTTCGTAAAAAAGAGAAAGGAAATCATCTTTTAATTCTTTCGCCTCCTCTATTATATTTTTGGCCTGTTCCCAGTATTCCTCATACTTCTTTTTACCATAAGTTAAGTTTCCGACCATAGAGGTAAGAGAACACGAAAGCGCTCCGGCGAGCGCGGCCACAGAGCCACCGCCGGGTGTAGGCGCATCGGAAGAAAGCCTTTCTAAAAAATCAGTAATTGAAATATTCATAACATCTCCTTTTTTATTCTGTATTCCAGAATTTTTTTCTGCGGGTCGAATTTATATTTATCTGAAAGACCAAGTCCGGACACTGCCGCGTCTATTATCAGTTGTTTAGAATTCTCCCGGTTTATCAGACTCTCGCTTAGATAGAATTTGCCCGTTTCAAGCAAAGCTTCTTCCGGTACAAGTCCCACCAGCTCGCTGCCAGTAACTTCCAGTCTTAATCTTCTCGATTCTTTTTTTACTTCCTCAAAAAGAATATATAGAGGGGTTGCCCTATAATTAATTACATTTGTGGAAACCTGCGCGCAACCCAATTCTTCGATATACCAGCCTATAACTTTAATTCCTTTCAGCTTGCCTGATTTTCGAATTTTTCGGGCGATCCTATCCGCAAGGTCTTTGTCCTTTGTTTCCAGGTTTATGTTAAAAGCAATCAAAAAATCGCGAGCTCCTACCACACTCGCTCCGAATTTTTCGTTAAATTCAGACTTCCCGAAATCCGGTTTCCATTCGGGACTTTTAATTTTTTTCTTAAGCCCCTCATACCCTCCCTTACGTATATTTGCTAAATCTTTCCTTTTTTCCTCCTTCGCAGATTCACCATAAAGGTAAACCGGTATCCCCAATTCCGCGGCTACTTTTTGCGCCAACTCTTCCGAAATATCGACACATTCTTTCATGGTAATATTACTAACCGGAATAAAGGGACAAACATCGAGGGCTCCTATCCGGGGATGAACTCCTTCATGCTTACTCATATCTATAAGTTCTGAGGTTTTCTTAAATATTCTAAAAATTACTTCTTTAATACTATGTGGTTCTCCGGCTAAAGTAAGGACAGATCTGTTTGTTGAACTACCTGTATACACATCGATAAGATAAGCGCCTTCCACATTCTTTGCTTCTTCGGTTATAGCCTTTATTTTTTCTATATCTTTCCCTTCGGAAATATTAGGAATACATTCGACAATTTTCATTTTTTAAAGAATACGGAAGATGG
>CAZVXD010000031.1:12760-19206 GCA_964631335.1 uncultured bacterium | reverse complement strand
GACTCATACCTTATTATCCGGAAATGCTCGACGCTCTGGTATCTGCTATTCCTTTTGATAAATCATCAGTTGTTAAGGTTATCGATATCGGCTGTGGTACAGGGACAGTTTCAAAACTTGTTAAGACTGTTTTTCCGAGTGCGGCGATAACGTGTATGGATATTGCCGAAAATATGTTAGAAATGGCTAAGAATAAACTATCGGAGTGGTTGGATATAAGGTATCAGTTGGGAGATTTTAATCATTTTGATTTCGATAATAAATATAATGTCGTTATTTCGTCTTTATCGTTGCATCATCTGGTGACAGATGAAGATAAGAAAAATTTTTACAGAAAGATTTATAAAGCCTTGACTCCGGAGGGTGTTTTTTATAACGCTGATAATGTTATAGCGTCTAACGATTATCTTCAAGGTTTCTATATGAATAAATGGAAGGAATTTATGAGAAAGAGTATTTCTGAGGAAGAGATTGAAAACAGTTGGATTTCAAGATATTATGTCGAGGACAGGCCTGCCAGACTGATTGACCAATTGATATGGCTTGAAGAAATCGGATTTGCCGATGTCGACGTAATCTGGAAGTATTACAACTTTGCCGTCTACGGAGGACGGAAAGAAAAATAACATTTTTTACTTAGAAAGTAAACCACGAAACACACTAAATACACTAAACCCAACTCCTTTTTAAATTTTCGTTAATCAAAATACACAAAATTTTCGTCTGAGATTTTTACGATGGATTGATTTGTAGATGGGATGTGCTTTAAACAACAATACATATTTTCTTTGTGTTCTCTGTGGCTAAACTCTGCTCTCGGCTTACCGCTTACGGCTCACGGCAAAAAAAACAAAAAAACTACAGTTTCTACATGTTCTACATGTGAATATTTGGGGGTTAGGGTGGGGTTACGAGAAGAGATACGCAAGAAGGCATATTCCTGTAAAGACAAGGATGGTCGGCAATATTCCGAACACAGGAATAAAAACAAATGAACATAACAGGGCTCCTGCGCTTCCTCCTATAAGATCGAAAGCGTAAACGGAGGGAGCTGCGCTGTGTTTAGTTCCTTTGTTTTCGAGTATTGTTCCGGCGGTGGTGTAAGTCCATCCGACGGTCGCGCCTGAAATAAAACTTATCATGGGTATAAAAAGAAATACGCCAAAAGCAGTGTTCTCGACGCTGATTATTAAAAATTGAATAAGCAAAAGTAAAGTTAATGTGATAAAAGGAGCTTTTAAGTTTCTTTGTAGTTTTATTTTTTCTGTGAGATAAGTTCCGGTTCCCACTCCGAACATAAATAAACCGGTTATGAGTCCTACCAGATGGTACACATTTCCGTATATTAGTTGAAGACTTATAATACAAAAATAAGAAATTCCGATGGAGATAGCGCCTATAAGAGCTACTCTGAAACCCGTTTTCCTGAAGATTATAGGTATGGGCAAAAGTAAAAATATCAGAAAAATAGGAACATTAAAGATAGGTTTTAGAGAGTCGATTATCTGATTATATTTTTCCAGATAATGAAATAGCGCGAGTAGAAAAGCTCTTGGTTTTTTATCGTTATTGAGTCCTATATAATTATCGTTTAACTGTGTTTCAAACTCCCGGATTCTAAAATCGGGCAAATATGAATTTACTATATATCTATCGAGATATCGGGTATCCAAATTTTCTAATTCATCTTTGATCCTTTCTTCTTCGTAGTATAGAGGCGAGTTTGAAAAAATGTATCTCGCATTGTAGCCCGGTATTACGAAATAATTGGCGAAATTAACTCTGTAAGTCCAGAATACAAGAGAGTTATAATCGAGTGTGATTTCATTGAGATAGTTTTCTCCCGAAGAAATCGAGAAGGTAACTATTCCTTTGTCGTTGATTTTCTCTCTGAGAATTTTACCGAATTCCCGCGTGTAGAAACGGTTACCGGATATGGAAAGAGGGTCACCTATTCCGAGGAATATGGCGTCGAATTTCTTGTGGGTTTTTTTAAGAAAAAGTCTGGGGTCCGAAGCTATGAAACTAATTTTTTGTAGGGATAGGTCATCGATGTGTTTTTTCAATCTTTTTTGGAGTTTTGAGTCGGCATGAACTATAGTTAGATTTTTGTATTTGGTAAGTTCCATGATTTCTCCCGGTCCGGCTATTCCCAGGAAAAGAATATTTTTTTCGTGATACGGAGATAGTAGCAAAGGTATATGAATATATTCAGAAGTAATCCTATCAGGATATGTGTAGGACAATATTCCGTTTGAAAAAAGTGAAAACTGTCCGTCTTTTTTAATTTCCATATATCTTCCGTATTTTGTTTCTATAATGTCCTTTACTTTAAATCCGGTATATAATCTTTCGTATGTTTTTTTTACGGCATTCTCAAGGCCAGGGAAAATACTAATCGAGATAAAAACAAGAATCAAAGGTATAAAATTTTTGCCCTTTAGTAAAATAACCGGTAAGAGAAAAAGGACACTTACGAGAATGAGCTTTTTCGCGGGAGAAAAAAAGGAAACGAATACATAAGAAAAAATGATTCCGCCTAAAAGATCGCCGAATGAATCTACTATATATGGTCTTGTTATTCCTTTTAAGTCGTTTTTTGAAAGGTTCGAGAATTTCTTTTGTCCCATAGCGAAAATAAGTCCGAAATTAAAATAAATCGGGAAAAGAATTAAAGTTGTCTGAATGAGAAGAAGTGAAATGCTGAACATTTCTCCGGGTTTGTAATTTAAAAAGCCGGGCAAAAAGCGCAGTAAATATATAGAAAAAGGAAGGTATAAGGAGAGAACCAGAAAAGGCAGGTACAGCTTTTTTTCGTTTGCTTTTCTCCCCCAGAAAGCTCCGGTTCCCGCTCCCAGAAGCCAGAATGCTACGACCAGTCCATACGTTAATTCATTACCGTGAAAAATGGTATAGATTTCTCGAATTAATATATTTTGCGAGAGGACGGATAAAATTCCGGATAAAAAAAGAAAAAATAGATACAATTTATTGGATTATTTTCGAAGCGATTTCTTTAATTCTTTCATTCTCGACGGGTTTATCGTCTTTGGATATTAAAGCGATAAGAATATCTGTTTTTGTCATTTCTATTCGGGAGAGTGTTATTTTATATTTACTGCAGAAGTCGAGTAATTTTCCCGACAAAATCTTTTCTTTTGGAGAGACGAATATGAGTAATGTACCGTTTTCCACATCTATTATTTCGAATAAAACCTCATCTTTATTGTGTTTATCGAGTAAATTATATATCGTTGCTACCGTTTTTGTTATATCGGAAATAGGAGCGCCTATTCTCCAGAAATCCTCTAAAGAGAAGTAGATTTTTTTGATTTTTTTCTCGGGAATATCGGGGGAATTCTTTATGATGGCTTCTATCTTTCTGGTGTCCATATCTCTCATGCCTTCGTCAAAGTCGCGGAACTTGCCCAGCGTTTCAGCAAGTATCTTTTTTGTCTTTTGGTAAAGTTCTGAGAGAGCTTCAAACTCGTCGAGGTCAGCTTTGATATCGAATATGAGTAGACTCGCGTTTTCCAGTTCTCTCGGTTGATGTGTGGATAGAAGCTTGAGACCTGCTATTTTATTAAACCCGGCTATTATTTTTCTGCTTTTTGGTTCGGCTGCTTCCTTTTGTGTAATTACTATAATTTTAAATTCAAGGAAAAATTCTGTTGAATTCGTGAGGAAAAAGTAAACCTGAGGAAGATTGCTCTTCTGGAATTCCTTAACAAGGAGAGGAATTATAGCTCTGACGTAGAGCTCTAACCCTATAATGCCTTTGGTTCCTTTTGAGGTTTCTTCTTTTTCTTTTTCATGTATTCTTTTCAATACCTTTTTTATTTTTTTGTGCGCGGGTGGAGAGTAGGATTTTCCTTCCCTGTCGCTTATTTCTATTCTTGCTATTAAGACGCCTTCGGGCGTTGTAAATTCTTTATTATATATGATTTTAGAGTCGGGGAGTACAAAGGAGATTGTTCCGAGAATGACTTTAAGCGGAAGGTCTTTTTCGTATACGCCTACTGTTATGCATGTAAGGTTTTCCTTTGTGGTTTTAATGTTTTTTGTGTAAATTTGAATTTCGCCCTTTTTGTCTTTTATATCGTACCTGACTCTGTAATTAGTGGTAATCTGTTCCGCCAGGTCTTTGGGAGTCCTTTCCGTTATATAGGCTTTAGTTCGGGATGCGAAAAATTTAAAAGCTTCTCCTTCGGGCCCCAAAAGTTCTGATATAAAATTTTCTTTGCAGTCTCTTTTTATTATGTTTATAACTTTCGAATAAACTTCCAGTCTCTTCGACTCGTTTGTCAGAAGAAGCCTTTTCGCGAGACTCCCCTCCGATACATTTGTAATGTTATCTATAATATCTTTTCTGTCCTCCCGGAATTTTCTGAGTGCCGGCATATTTTCTATTTTTATGACCAATATCATAATACCTAATTTGTCTTGGTTTATTTTCATTGATACAGCGGATTCATAAGCTAAATTCCAGCCTTTCCCGTGGATTGTTCCCAGAATAGCGGTAGAAAATCCCGGCCAGTCTTTACCTATTATACCCATAGAGTAAAACATCGGGAAAGAAGGTTTTTTAGGAATGCTGCTTTTGAAGATTTGGAGTTTTGAAGAATTGTTTTCCCATTTATCGATTAATTTTTCAACAAGTTCTTTTTCTTCTGTTAATGAAAAAAAATCACGCGTTTTTTCGTAATTATATTTTTCCATTAGTGTGTCATCGCGTAAATATATATGTTTATGCCCATTTTTACAGCTTTTTCCCTGAGTTCTTCGGGGTCGTTATACAATGAAGGATTAGCCCATCCGTCCGATATATTGCTGTTATATGTGTAAAAGAGTGCAAGTTTCCCGTTTAAAAATAGTCCATATCCTTTGGGAGCTCCTTTATAATGTTCGTGTATTTTAGGTAAACCTTCGGGCAATTCATAAAATACTCTATATATTTCGTGGTCTGTAGGTATTTGCACTAATTCATGTTTTGGGAACGCCTTTTTGATTAATGCTCGAATATATTCATCTATTCCGTAATCATCATCGACATAAATAAAACCTCCGTTCCATAGATAATTCCTCAGGTTTTGTAATTCGGATTTTGAAAGTTCTATTTTTTCATGTCCGGTAATGAAGAGAAAAGGATAGTTATATATTTCAGGTTCGTTCAGGGATAATATTATTTCGCTTTCCTGTATTTTAATATCGGTTCTTTTGTTTATCGCTTTAGCCAAGTTAGGAATTATATCCGGATCATTATACCAGTCTCCTCCCGGGTATCTGATTCTTACAATCGATGGATTTATAAGAGAAAAAAGAAAGAATACAATCATGCTATCCTCGAGGATGGTAGGAAGACAATATTTCCCTGAGGTAGTTTCTGTCTACGTGGGTGTATATTTGAGTGGTTGAAATATCGGAATGACCTAAAAGTAATTGCACTGTTCGCAGTGTTGCTCCTCTTTCCAGTAAATGAGTGGCGAAGGAATGTCTGAGGGTGTGAGGAGTACATTTTTTTCTTATTCCACTTTTTGCCAGATAATTACGGAAACGCTTCCACATTCCCATTCGGGATAATTTGTTTCCTCTCCTTGTCAGGAAAAGATAAGTTGAATTCTTTTTGTCGAGAATAGGTCTTTCCTCATTTATGTATTTAATTATAGCTTTTTTGGCTTTATCCCCGAGTGGTATTATTCTTTCTTTACTGCCTTTTCCTTTTACGCGGATAAAATCTTCTTTAAGAAAGAGGTCTTCCTTTTTTAGATTGAGAAGCTCGGAGACTCTTAATCCGCATCCATATAGTAATTCTAAGATTGCCTTGTCCCTGATAGAATATTTAAAATCACCGTTTACACTTTCGATGAGTTTTGTGACTTCATCTGCGGATAAAAATTCAGGTAATCTTTTTTCCATTCTGGGGGATTGAATATTGTTCATCGGTGTTTTTTCTATTAACCCTTCTCCCACCCAGAATAAAAAAAACATCCTCAGAGAGGATGTTTTCCTTGCTATGGTCGCGGTAGAAAAATTTGAGCTGTCTAAGCTTTGGAGATATCTTTCAATATCTTCCTTGTTTATGTTTTTTACGTATTTTTTTGTTTTTTTGAGAAAAGAAACCACATCGTTTTTATAGCTCTCCACGGTATTTGGGGAAAGGCCTCTTTCTGCCTGCAAATAATAAATAAAATCCTGTACAATATTTTGGGTACTATTCATTTATTTGATAAGATACTAGCTCCCATATTAATGAATCAGCCGGAACCTCTTTTCTTATAAGACCCACGTCGGGCGCGAACCATTCGTATTCTACGGTAGAATCATTATCTTCAACGATTGTTCTTCTTATGCGGTAAACATTTTCATAATTTTCGGAGTTTAAAATTATTGAAGTTTGAGTTACCGAATCGACTGAAATAAAAAGGGATTTCTCGAGATTTTCTCCG
>CAZVXD010000031.1:0-12660 GCA_964631335.1 uncultured bacterium | reverse complement strand
GTTACCTTCATCTCGAGCCGGTAATTATTATCCCCTTTTACATCGAATAACCAGGTGTTCCCGACCTTTAACGGGAAATAATCCGAGGTCATTCTTACGGAAAAAGAATTCTTACATCCTGAAGCCAATCCCAAAATCAAGAAAATCAGTGCCGATTTTTTCATTGAAAACCTCTCTTAAGGAAAACCCTATTTGAAAAGTTGAACTTCCAGTCGAAATTAAATAAGCAAAACGAATGACGAAAAGAGGAAAGTAGCCGCTGTCGGAAGAACCTTCTCTGCTTCTTCCAGCCTTTACCATTCCCATCTCCGGTAAAATCGATAATTTTTGACCGAGAAAGAGTTCTTTGCCTGCGAGTATACCGTAAATATTAACATCGTAATTGTCTCTGCTATACTGCGAGACTATAATGTCGTAATTTATTTTATACTCGCCTCCCATCATCAAGGAAAAACCCGATGGTGTATCGGTTGACGCGCTGCCCTGCGGTACGGATGAACTTACGAATAAATTAAAACCTAAGAGTAAAATTATACTCATATCTGGATATTAAAAAACTATTTGATTTTGTCAACAGTTAGAATGCATTTAACACAGAGAGCACAACATTAGTTATGAATGTTGAGTGTTAAATTTTAAGTTGTTCATTTAAAATTCAAAATTCAGAATTAAAAATTAAAGATTCTTAATTCTTCAATCAAGACTCACAACGCATGACTTAGTCGACTAATCTGTAAGATTAAGGGGTATTGACTTTTGTCTTTTCCGGGTTTAGTATAATAAAAAGGAGGAAATCAATGTTTGGACCGATTGGATGGCCTGAAATAATAGGAATATTGATTATTGCTCTGTTATTATTCGGAGCGAAAAGATTGCCTGAAATAGGCAGGTCTATGGGAAAGGCGATAAAAGAATTTAAAAAATCTTTTAGTGATATGACAGATGAAATAAACGAAGATGGATCAAATTCCTCCGAGGAAAAAGAGAATAAGGATTTAAAGTAACATTTCAATTATAGTTTTAAAATGATATGTGATTCACATTGTCATCTTCAGGACAAAAGACTTAAAGGGGAAACAGAAAAAATAGTTCGTGATGCCCTGGAATACGGTGTAGGGAAAATTCTGATTCCCGGCTGGGATTTAAGTTCAAGTAAAGAAGCTTTAGCTATAGCGGAAAAGTTTGAAAATGTTTTTGCCGCGTGCGGAGTTCATCCGCATGATTCCAGGCATTATAATCACGATGTCGAGAAAGAATTAATAAAACTTGTGGGGAACGAAAAAGTGGTAGGTGTGGGAGAAATAGGGCTCGATTATTACCGGGATCTTTCGCCGAGAAAAGTACAAAAAGATGTATTTAAAAGACAGATGCAAATAGCAAAAGAAAAAAATTTACCTGTCATTATTCATACCCGAGATTCGATTGAAGATACAATAGAAATAGTTTCGAATTTCAAGTGCAGAGGAGTTTTTCACGCTTTCGATTATACCGTAGATTTTGCTATGAAGGTTATAAAAATGGGTTTTTTCCTGGGAATCGGAGGAGTCGTTACTTACACCAACAGTAAAATATTTTTAAGCATAAAAGATATCCCTCTCGATTCTATTCTGGTTGAAACCGACGCTCCTTATTTAACTCCTAATCCCTGTAGGGGGAAGAGAAACGAACCCGCCTATACGAGATATGTGGTAAAGAAAATAGCAGAACTGAAAGGAAAAAACTTTGCGGAAGTGGCGGAAGTAACGTACAAAAACACAAAAAAATTGTTTGGAATATAGTCGAGTCTAAAGTCAAGCGTCGTTAGTCCTGAGTCAAAACAATAAAACTGTTCTTGATATTCATATAACTTGTACCATCTTTCATGGCCTGGAGGTGCGTTTTTTGACTCTCGATACACGACTCGTGACACGCGACTATCTTTTGTCTTTGCGGCAAAAAAGGGCTTGACAAAATGGGTAAGAATATTATATTCTTTGTATAGCAAAGGACTTTGAAAGGAGGTCTAAATGATGGATAAGAAAGAAGCAGAAAAAAATTTTGAGGAGATTAAGCGGCATCTAGTAGAAACTGAGGAAGATTTAAGGAAGACCGGGATTTACGCTTTAGACATTCAGTTGCTAGTGGGGGCTTTAGTCCTTTTTGGTCTTGGTCTGACGACTTTCCTTCATGGAAAGGCTTTATATAATCTTATATGGGTGGTGTGGGCTTGTATTTTTGTTGTCGGTTTTTTCTTCGGGTATAGGCTGGCTAAAAGGATTCCTCTTATGACCGGAATTACGTCTTTTGCCGGGAAATTGATAGGCATGGTCTGGTTGGGTATAACAATAAGTCTTGCTTTGGCGATGTTTATTGTCTGGCATTCCGGGTATACTCCTTATCTGGAGAGTTTTATCGCTTTGATGGTAGGTTTAGGCTTTTTTGTTGAGTCTTTTGTTTCGTGGAGAGAATTCATTATAGCGGCTATTCTTTACTGGGTGGCGGCGATAATAGATGGTTTTTTCCCGGATTTAACTAATTTGGTCTTTGCTGTTCTTATTTTTGCAACTATGATTTTACCGGGAATTATTGTTAAAATCCGTTTCAGGGGGAAGGAAGTATAGATGGGAGATTTTAATCCTGCGGAAGTTAATAAATTGATTCACGCTCCTATAAGACTTGGGATTATGACTATCTTAAATTCTGCAAAGAAAGTCAACTTTATTTATCTTAGAGAGAAACTTGACGTTACGGATGGTAATTTAAGCAGTCATATGGAAAAATTAGAGAAAGCGGGTTATGTGAATGTAAAAAAAACTTTTGTAGATAAAAAACCAAATACGGTTTATAGTATAACGGAAAAGGGGAAAAAAGCTTTTAGGGGATACCTGGAGCATTTAGAGAAAATTATTGAAGAAGGTTAGTGCCTGAATAATTAAATTCCATCTTGCGTTTTTTCTCTGGTTTCTTTTAAGGATGAAATAAAAAGTATTATACAAAAGCTGAGTTTTGCTATTGAAAATCGCAGCTGCCCTCAAAAAATTATACCTGCAGACAAGGTGTTTTGAGCTTCAAACCTTTTGCTAACTTCGAAAAGATAAAAGGAGGGTTGACAAATATCTGCTTTGTATTAAGATGGCAATACAATATAGGGTTGTGTTTCTATTTGTTTTGGTTGACTTGGGATGTGTTCTGCGTGCTAAAAAAAGCGAGTTAAATAAATTGGCGGAATTATTATGCGGAACGTTTTTTCTGTTCGGTAGGTCGAAGAGAATAAATTGAGCTTTGCAATTTTTTAGTCTTAGAAAGGGGGAAAAGTTAGATGTTTTTGAGTTCTTTTTGTCTTGTTTTGCTTGTAGGAAAATATTGTGTTCTGGCGGGGAGCGTTTACGATGCCTCGACCAAAGAGCCTCTGCCTATGGTTAATATATTGATGATGGGTACGGAGCAGGGCACAGTAACCAACAATAAGGGTTACTATAGTCTTGTTATGTCCGATACTCTGGAAGAATTCAAAGTTAGGTATTCCATGATTGGTTACGGGCAGATATTTAAAGATATAAAATTTTCCGGAAATGAATATACAATAGTCGATGTAGCGATGCATATGGAGCCATTGAAGGCGCAGGGAATAGTTGTTTCCGCCAAGAAGAAGAAATTTAGAAATACAGCTTCTATGACTCCGCCTTCTCTATCGGATAAAGATTTGAGAATGATGCCTTCGTTTGTTGAGGGGGATTTAATGAGGACTATAGAGGCTCTTCCGGGGGTCACGAAATCTTCCGATTTTTCTACTTCTGTTTCTGTCAGGGGCGGAAGTCCCGATCAGAACAGGGTTCTTCTCGATGATGTCCCTCTGTTGAATCCTTTTCATCTTTTTGGTCTGGTTTCCGCGTTCAATTCTAATTCTATAAAGAGTGCCGAGTTGTATTCAAGCGGAATACCTGTAAGGCACGACGCGTCTTTATCTTCGGTACTCGATATAAAAACAAAAGGAGTGGACAGGCAAATAGAGGGGCTTTCCGGAGTCGCTTCGCTCAGTCTTTTATCCGGAAGTCTGACGGCGGGCAGCAAAATTCCTTCCGTAAACAGTAATTTTCTTTTATCGGTCAGGAGAACCTACGCTGATAAACTTCTTCCTCTATTTGGTTACGAATTGCCTTACTATTTTTATGACGGTTACCTGCACTGGGAGACGGATATAGAAGATTGGTCTCTGGTGCTGAGCGGTTATACCGGTAAGGATTTTCTCGATATAAGGGATGAAGATGATGAATCGATAAGGATTATAGGTTTTGATTGGGGAAACGATGTTGCGGCTATGAATTTATTTCATTCGAATCAAGAAGGAGATCTGGCTCATATTTTTGCCGGCTACAGCAATCATGATTTTTATCTCAGGGTACTGGATACGCTTTTTATTACTAATGGCAATATAGATGTCGGCACTTTTGGAGCCGCTTACACAAAAGGCTTTAAAGAACACGAGATAACAGTGGGAGTGGAAGATTATTACAGGCCGTTTGAATATAATGTAAATTTTAATATGGGATTTTCTTATTCGTATGAGGATATATGGAGTAATAGGTTTTCTATGTATATAGAAGATGAATTTAAGTTATCGGATTATATTATTTTCTCCGGGGGTCTTTCTTTAACTCATTATTACTCTGAGAGCGAGGAATTCGATCTGGAAAACTCGAATTTGTTCCGAGCTTACAGATTATCCGCGAAATACTTTTTTGATGACTTGCGAGCTG
Source organism: uncultured bacterium (assembly GCA_964631335.1). Lineage (GTDB taxonomy): Bacteria > Hydrothermota > UBA3072 > UBA3072 > UBA3072 > JAFGHJ01. The sequence goes on along the minus strand of CAZVXD010000031.1, from coordinate 7,924 downwards.
TCACTTTTTCTTTCGGGAATTTTCATCAGTATATTGTACCCGGGGGTAATCTTGTTAATATGGGGGTGGATATTCCGATATATTACTGGATTCCTCTCGGTGGTAAATACGAGCCTGAGGAAGCTCATCACTTTAATCTGGGGTTCGAAGGCTGGTTAAAAGAAGATTTGTACTTTTCTTTAGAAAGCTATTATAGAAAATATAGCCGCCTGCTCAATATGAAGAATATGGAGGATATCCAGATGACCACGGAAGAAGAATATTATGAGACTATGTTGGAAGAAGGAAATGGTAAGGCTTACGGACTGGATTTCCTTTTGAAAAAGGAGATTGGTAGTTTAAGAGGCTGGCTCAGTTATTCTTTTTTAAAAACAGACGTAACTTTCGGAGATGTATCTTATCCTACCGCCTGGGATAGGAATCATAACATTCATTTAACTCTGCTCGCTCTGTTGGGAAAGAAATATGAAGCGGGCGTTCAATTCAGTTTTTGCACAGGTAATCCATATACAACAGACCTCGCGAGATATCGTTACCGAGAAGAACTAATGCCATACGGTGAAGATGATATTTATTGGGTAGAATTGCAGGGAGGCAAAAATCAGGTTAGATATCCGTCTTATGTTCGTTTGGATCTCAGCCTGGGCAGATCTTTTTACCTGGGTAATAATGAATTGGATATAAAATTCAGCGTTTATAATGTGTTAAATTCCCAAAATGTTTTTATGTATTATTATGACTACGATGAGGAGCCACCTGTTAAAGAGCCTTTTTATATGTTGCCGAGAATTCCTGCGATTGAATTTATTTACAAATTTTAGGGGGGATTTAGGGATGAAAAAAATAGCAATCTTTATTTATGTTTTTATCATGTTCTTTGTTTTCTGCGGTACCGATGAAGTTCCTTTTGAGCATAAATATGTGATAGACGTTGTTTTAAAACCAGACGTAAAATTCCAGAGAGCTTTTGTAGACTCGACATATAGATTGGATTCTTATCTCGACCCTGCTCAAAGTGGTATATCGGGCGCCGAAATTTTTATTGTGGATGAAAATTCCGATACTTTCACTTACAGTGAATCCGATACTATGATTGGACTTTATTACAGTAATGATTCTTTTTGTGTCGAATACAGTATGAAGTATTCAGTTAATGTATCTGTCGAGGGAGAATTTGTAAATAGAGAAGTTCAGGTTCCCGGTCCTCTTGATATATTTTTACCGGATGATCTTGATACGGTATCTTTAAGTGATCCGCCGCTGTTGATTTGGAATACCTGTGAATATTGTTTTGAGAATACTTATCTTATAACTTCTTATATAGATGAGGAGACTGATTCTTCTGAAGATTATGAATATCTGCCTATGCTAACAACCGATACAACTATGGGTATTTTTTCAAGCGGTTTTTTATTTAAAACAAAGGATACGACGTACAGGGTTTTAGTAGAGGCAATGGATTCTAATGTATATAATTTTGCTCAAATGTGGGTCGAATACGAGGAGCTTAGTGAGAAAACAATAGGATTGATTGGGGCAATATCATCTGATACCGTAGCAGTTTGGGTTACGGAATAAAAAGAATATCCTCGCACAAAGGCACAAAGATCACAAAGACTTTAGTTTCATCTTTTACTTGAATCCTTGAACCCTTGAATCTTAGCTTTTTATTACAGAATATATCTTTTTATATCCCAGAAAGTAAGGACAATCATAAAGATAAGCATAAAAACCCAACCGCATATAGTTAAGGGGATTTGAGCTTTAATCGTTTTAGGGTTTATTTTTTCCAAAAGATAAAGAAATATTTTCCCTCCGTCGAGGACGGGAATCGGTAAAAAGTTTAAGATTGCAAGATTCAGAGATAAAGCAGCCGAAAACCCTAATATCCCTAAAATACTTGTACCTATTAAACTTTTTCCCTGAGCCACAATACCCACTACCCCTGAAATATTTTCGGGTTCTGAGAAAAGACCGGGAACAGAAAGGCAGAACCTATAAAGGAAATCTGCGGTTTGAGCTAAAGGAGCTATGAAGATGTTTGTTAAATTGAATCCCGAGTTTAGAATATTAACAAATACTAATAGAAGTAGAGCAAAAAAGATATTGCTTAAAGGACCTCCGAGAGCGAAAAGAATTCTTTTGTTAACGGTAATATTGTAAAAATCTTTTTCGTCTGCTATTTCAGGTAAAACATAACCGCCGAGAGGTATAATAGAAATCCTGTATTCCGTTTGTCCTTTTTTGATACCGAGTATTTTCGGTCCGAAACCGACGGAAAATATTTCTATAGGTATACCGACCAGACTCCCGGCTAAAAAATGCCCGAGTTCATGTATAAATATAAGTGTACTTAACGCGAAAAGAATTATTAAATATTCCATGATTGCTTTTTGAATCTAATGTTGGCCGTATGTTTGTCAAGAGGCTGCCTTCAAATTTTCTGAACCACAAAGCTCATAAAAAAAATTTTAGTCCAATGTTCAACGTCAACACTAAATACCAGATCCTAAAATTTGGCAGTGATAAGTGATAAAAGACTAGAGACTAAATTTTCACACTAAATACACGAAGACGAGCATCTATTTTAAAAAGAAATTGGTAGTTTAAAGTTATAAGTTAGAATAAATAAAAAACTACAATTTCTACATGTTCTACATGTGAATATTAGGGTTGGGGTTTGGGTCTAATCGCCTTTTATCATGGGGACGAATTTTACCGGGATTATACTCTTCCCCGATGTCCCCGAAGAATCTTTTGTTATTAGCAGTAATTCCTGATAATAGGAACCCACAGGTATAACCATTCTTCCTCCGATGGCGAGTTGCTCTAAAAGTAAAGGAGGGACTTCATCAGGAGCGCAGGTTACAATAATGCCGTCGAAGGGCGCGTTTTCTTTCCAGCCTTTGTATCCGTTTCCCTCTTTTACGACCACATTTTTGTAACCGAGGCTATCCAGTCTCTTTTTCGCTGAGGCGGCGAGTTCGGGAATTATTTCGATCGAGAAAACGGAATCGGCGAGAAGGGAAAGGACGGCTGCCTGGTATCCCGATCCGGTTCCCACTTCCAGGACTCTATCAGTCTTATTTGTTTTAAGAAGTTCCGTCATAAGAGCCACAATATATGGCTGTGAGATTGTCTGTTTTTGTCCTATGGGAAGTGGATGGTCCTCATAGGCTGAGTTTCGTAATTTTTCGGGAACAAAAAGGTGCCGTTTTACTTCTATTATCGCGTTTATAACCGCAGAATCACTTATTCCTCGTTTTACTATTTGTGCTTCTACCATTCTTTCCCTCAAGAACTTATAGCTGTTACTCGTATCTTTTGCTGCAGAAGTGAGAGATATGAAAATCGACATAATGGCTGATAAGATTAAGAAAATACGCAAACTTGAATTTATAACTTTGGATTTCTGATCAGATGAGAAAAACAAATTAAAATCCTTTTTTATCTGTGTTCATCTGCGTCCAATTTCCGGGTTGGGTTGGGTAAGTCAACATATTGTTTCTTTGCGTTCTTTGCGACTCCGCGGTGTTATCATTCATATTCCGAAAGTTTTTGTATTCTTTTTAACATATTAGGGTGTGTGCTTAAAGCCTCGAGCAGCCTGTCTGAGAAGCTTACTTTTATTTGTTTTGAATGTAAGTACTGGAGTTCGTCGGCGTCTATTGTTCCGCTTCTGTCCAGATCTAACGATGCGAGTTCCCTTATTTCTTTATCTGCTCTGGAAGGGTCGTTGACGAAAAAGGCTTTTAATCCTTCTACGTCTTTTTTTGCCTGTCTATTTGTTTTAGCCGAACCGTAAACGAGTTTATATAGAGCCGAGGCGAGCGCTGAAGGCTGATTGCCCAGAGCCACAGAGCCCCTATCGGCAAAGTATTCTCTTATCCGTGAGGCGTAAAGAACGAGAAGATTCGTGATAAAGTAAAATAACATAGCGGCGATGCCTATGAGTGCTGTGTAAGCGGCTCCTTCGCTCCTTCTTCTTCCCATGTTGCCGAAGAAAAGAAAATGCCAGGCTATTCTGTACATGAGCATGGGGATTACGGACAGAAAAGTTATAATAAGAACGTCTCTATTTACTATATGCGTGATTTCGTGTCCGAGTACCGCTTTGAGTTCGTCTTTATTCAGAAGATTTAATATCCCCTGCGTAACGCATACCCTGCCGTCTTTTCTGCTTCTGCCGAAAGCGAACGCGTTCGGCAGATTCACCTGTGAAATACCCACTTTTGGTTTCGGTATTTCCGCCTTTCTTGCTAATTCCTCTATCATTCTGTGTAATTCCGGATATTCGGATTCATCCACGTATTTTACCCTCATGGACCATTCGACAATTTTGGGACCTATTAAGTATTGGATAAGCATGAAAACTAATGCCAGTACAAGATAGAAATAAAAATTGGTAATACCCATCGCGGTACCAATCATTGTGACAATTGCGTATACTATACCGAATAATACGGCAACCAGTAAAAACATTCTTAATTTTAATCCAAACATATATCTCCTTTCTTAAAAAGGTTTATTATCACACCAGGACACAAAGTACACAAATCTTACCAGCGCGACACCTTATTTAATTATTTTTTATAAAATCCTCTTCAGGTTCAGTGAACTTGATTTATTAAAAGTTAAATTTATTTATTTGTCGATATAAATCAAGACATCTCTTTAGAATGTTTTTTAGTTTGATTTATTTATCTCGAATTGCTATGGAAACTCTTTATCCATAACGGTCTTTCGGGTTCTTTATCTCTTTCGAGCATTTCTCTCCATTGTTCGTCGGTTAGCCGGTTATTCATCGGATGTTTAAATTCATAATATGAGAGTACGGGTCCTACGGCGAGTATTATATCTTCCGAAGGTCTTTTGTAAGCTACTACAATATAATCCAGATATCCCGAAGCTTCTTCCAGGCATTTTTTTGTGTTTAGATCGGTGTGAACGTCTGCGATAAGAGTAGTTTTTAAGCCCGGTTCTTCGACATCTCCTATAGAGTTTTTTAATTTTTCGGCAAAATCACCGAGAAACCTGTTGTCGGAATCGTTCAGAGGCTCGTTAGCGACCTGCTTTTTACATATCTTGTATAGCCTTTCCAGAGTTTCCACAAGGGAGTTTAATCTCCTTTCGGACGATGGAGTGAGAGCTTCCAAATCTTTTAAACCAGAGTAAGCCATTCTTGAAGTGATCAATATGTTTTTGTAAAATTCCGGTAGAGGTTCTAAAATTCCTTTGGGGGGAGGAGGTGGTGGAGGTGGTGGAGTATAAGAGGTTATGCCCACATGTACCGGGGTATAGCTTTGTTTTCCGTAGAGAATCGTGTTGTGACGCAGCGCCGACCAGGAAGCGAGAGCCGTATTTAGCTGTCTGTCGAGCCACGCGTCTGTCTGCTGATATGTCTGGTATCCTTTTTCCCTTTCGCGGGTAAGAGTTTTAAGAGCGTGCAACCAGGACCAGTAGAGATTTCGATTCCAGTCTTCTTCTGTAAGCGCTGAGAATTCATTTCTCAGTTTATTTAACTGATCGTAGTATTTTGGATATTCGTCGTCTTTATAGTCTCTGATGTGTTTTTCCGCTCTCCTGCTTCCGAAAACACTGAAGACGTCCAGTCCCCGTGGGAATCCTCTTATAGAATAGTATAAATCAGGCTGGATACGTTCGTCGGGTATATAAACGACCGTAAATCTTTCGGGTATTTTTTTAGGGATTGTTCCTGCCGCGGGGGAAACAAGTTGACTTAATATGTAAGAATCCGGTATATAACGCTGTCCCATAAAACGAAGCCCCATGGTCTTTGTAAGAATCGAATCAAGCTGTTCTACGGAAACGAGTTTGTGGGCTTCTGTGTTTCCGGGATCGATACCCGCCCCTCCCGTTCCCGAGAAGATCGCCGGCGGAGTCAATTTTGAAAGTTCCAGAAGAAATCTCGCGTATTTTTTTTCATTCTCTAATTCTTCTGCCGTGAATTCATGTCCGAAAACTTCCCTTAGAGATTTTCTGTAGTCGTAGATTGTAAGATCATCGGAAAACCCCGAATAAAAAGCTGAAACAGCGTAAATTCTATCCCAGATTTCCGAGATCTTTCTTCCGTCTTTTAATTCTAATTTCCCTGAATTGATCGCGATTAGGGAAGCCTGCAGCGTTTGTATTTGTGCCGTTTCTCTGTCGGTTAAAGCTTTTGCCGGAGGGCTTATTGGTCCGAAATTTTCGTGTCCTTTCATCAGAAAAGTCATCCGTCCGTACCACATCATTCCTTTGAAGTATTTTTTTAGTTTTTCACTTCTCGTGTAATGACCTCGAGGCTTATACTGGCTGTAATCTTCGGGAATTCTAAACAGGGAGTTTTCTCTCGCCATCTGATAGTCTGGTAATCCCGCGTGTTTTTCAATTTTATCCGTTTCCCATTCTGCCCATTTCTTTACGTAACTTGGAGGAGAAAATTCGGGGTCGAGCAGTTTCATGGCTACCGAGAAATAAGCCACGTTTCTTTTTGCCGCTTCTTTCAGTCGCCCGCTGTATTTTTTATAGTCGGCTTTCGAGGCTTCCAGGAATTTTTCCGTTACATCTGAAATGTCGGGATAGAATTTTTCTTCTTCTATTTCTTTTAGCGTTTCGTCGAACAGTATATGGAAGAGGTGAAGGGGTGTGTCAGATGTTACGTAAATTGGAATATTTTCTTCGAGTATTTTTTTATAAAATGTCGTTAAATTATCCGTTTTCCCTTTCTTTATCACTACGAAGCCGTTTTTCTTGAGAACCTCTTTTTGTTCCATTTTAGTTAGATATTTTTCCGATACCGAAGATAAATTGGATATTTTATTAATTTCAAGAGGAAGAGAATAGGCGGGCATTCTGATTGTGAAGTCTTCTTCTATAGAGTTATAGTATTTCAAAAACGAGTTACTCGGATTCTGGGTTTCAGTTGTGGGTTCAAGCGATATAGTTTCCTGGGTCGAAAATGCGCATTTTGGAATACTTAATAAAGAAACGAATAATAAAAGAATCTTCAAGAAATTTTTTGTGGGATAAATCACCATTATCCTCCTTTTTCTATTTACTTTAGATTTATCGGGAGTAAATGTCAAGGGGCAACCTCAACGAGAATATTAATATGTAGAAAATGTAGTTTTTTCTATTATTTGACTAATCCGAAGGATTTATATTGACTATTTTTTTAATTTAACTATTTAACTTGGATTTAGAGAATCTAAGGTAAATTTTTTCGTGTATTTCGTGGTTTATTTATTCTTTATAAAAAAGAACGCTTGACAATTTTATTTAAAATCATTACTATTATCTTTGTATAAAGTCTGCATTTTTGATGTAGAAAGAGACATTATTTTGCAACAAAACACAAAAAGGAGGTTGTTTATGAATAGTAATACGTGGAAAGTTTTACTCGTCTTTTCAGCACTGCTGATGTTTGCGTTTACAGGCGAGTTAGCCGCCCAGGTTAATCTTGTAATTACTCCGGATGGTGCCACTTTAGACCTTGGAGATACACAGGTATTTCAGGCAAGGCTTAGCGAGAGCGGTACAGGTGTTAACTTTGAGACCGTTGAGTTTGAGGTCTTGAATCCTCCCGCTTTAGGTAGTGTAGATCCTGAAGATTCTATGACGGTTAATGGTGGGTATGCTCACACCACATATACGGCTGCGACGACATCCGGGACGGATACATTAGTTGCGTCCTGGGAAGGATTGGCGGACACGGTAATAATCACCATAAATCCCGGTACAGCTACGAGTTTAAACGTGAGTCCCGGAGACACCACGGTTGTGGTTACGGAAGACGCCATAATAGTGGTCGAGTTATGGGATGATTATCTCAATCACGTGGACGCCACATCGGGGGCACAGGTCGCGTTTACCACTTCCGGATTGGGTACATTCGGTACGGCTTTCGTAAACGCTGAGACCG
>CAZVXD010000030.1:0-19300 GCA_964631335.1 uncultured bacterium | reverse complement strand
GTGTGATCTGTGTGAGTAATTAGGTTCTGATTTTTGGGTATTAGGTTTTAGCAAAAAAATAAAAAAATCTCTGTGTTCTCAGTGTGATTTGTGGTTTCAAAAATTACCATTGACATTTTTGTTGTCTTTTGTATATTTCCCATTGTAAAAACTTTTATATCCCGTAATAACAAATAATAAAGGTATATAAAATAAGCAATTATAGGAGTTGTAATCATGTATAAGATATTGGAGAAAGAAAAAATAGGACCGAATTTAAATAAATTTGTAATAGAGGCGTCGCTGATTCCGAAAAATTATCAGCCGGGTCAGTTTGTTGTATTGAAAATCGATGAGGTTGGCGAGCGTATTCCTATTACAATCGCGGAAGCGGATAAAGAGAAAGGAACGATAACTGTGTTCGTTCAGGAAGTGGGGAAAACCACGTATAAGCTTGGAGAGCTCAAAGCGGGAGATTTTATCTCCGATGTCTTGGGACCTTTAGGGCATCCCGCGAAGGTCGAAAAGATCGGAACTGTGGTAACTATAGGAGGAGGAGTAGGTACTGCCATTGTTTATCCGGAAACGAAAGCTTTTAAAGAAGCAGGTAATTATGTTATTTCAATAATAGGTTTCAGGAATAAGGATTATGTGATTCTTGAGGAAGAGATGAAAAAAGTTTCCGATGAACTTTATGTCTTAACCGATGATGGTTCTTACGGAAAAGAAGGGTTTACAACAGATGAATTACAGGAACTTGAGAGCGCCGGAAGAAAGATGGATCTTGTCATTGCCATAGGTCCCCCAATAATGATGAAAAAAGTTTCGGAAATGACAAAAGAATATAATGTTAAAACAATTGTTTCCCTTAATTCGGCAATGATGGATGCTACCGGTATGTGCGGAGGCTGCAGGGTCGAAGTTGGCGGAGAAACAAAATTCGCGTGCGTGGACGGACCTGAATTCGACGGGCATAAAGTCAATTTCGATTTACTGATAAAACGCCTTTCAACCTACGAAAAACAGGAAAAAGAAGCGCTCAATAGATATAAGAATTGTAAGATCGAAGAGTAAATGAGTAAAAGTAAGCAAAAGGCTCCTCGTGAGCCAATGCCTAAACAGGAAATCAGAGAGCGAGTAAAGAATTTTGAGGAGGTAGCGCTTGGTTATACCGAGGAGCAGGCAAAGAGAGAAGCTGAAAGGTGCCTGCAGTGTCCTAAACCTCTCTGTGTTAAAGGCTGCCCTGTTAATATAAATATTCCCGAATTTATCAAATTAATAGTTGAAGGCAAATACATAGAAGCGGCAAATAAAATAAAGGAAGACGATGTCCTGCCTCGAATGACGGGCAGGGTATGCCCTCAGGAAGATCAATGCGAGGCGCAGTGCGTTTTGGGGGTAAAAGGTGATCCGATAGCGATTGGTCGTCTCGAGCGTTTTGTAGCTGATTATGAGGCGGCAAACTCCGAAGTCAAAGCGCCTAAAACTGAAAATAAAAAGAATAAGAAAATAGCGGTAGTGGGTTCCGGTCCGGCGGGTTTAACCGTGGCTGCCGATTGCGCGAGGATGGGATACGAAGTTAAGATTTTTGAGGCGTTGCATAAGCCGGGAGGAGTTCTTGCTTATGGTATTCCGGAGTTCAGGCTGCCCAAAGAAATCGTGGAGCGTGAGGCGGAAACCCTTAAAAAAATGGGAGTAGAGCTTGAGTGTAATGTAGTAATAGGTAAAACCATTACAGTTGAGCAGCTTTTTGAAGAAGGTTATGAAGCGATATTTCTGGGTGTGGGAGCGGGCCTTCCCCGATTTCTCGGTGTGGAAGGCGAAAATCTTTTAGGCATTTATTCGGCTAATGAGTTTTTAACCAGAGTAAATTTAATGAAAGCTTATAAATTTCCCGAATATGATACTCCAATAAGTATAGGAAAGAAAGTTGCGGTTATAGGAGGCGGTAACGTAGCTATGGATTCCGCCAGAAGCGCGGCGAGATTGGGAGCGGAAGAAGTGCATATAATATACAGGCGTTCACGTGAAGAAATGCCGGCAAGGAATGAAGAAATTGAAAATGCCGGGGAAGAAGGAGTTATTTTTGATTTACTGGTAACCCCGGTCAAGTTTGTTGGGAATGAGGATGGCTGGGTTAAGGCGATTAAGCTCATAAAAATGGAACTGGGAGAGCCCGATGATTCAGGAAGAAGACGTCCTATTCCTATTAAAGGGAGCGAATTTCTTTATAATGTGGATACAGTTGTTATTGCTATAGGTCAAAAAGCAAATCCTATACTTTTAGATGCCACACCGGAATTAAAGAAAAACAAATGGGGTTATATAGATGCCGATACTGAAACTGGTAAGACTTCTATGAAAGGTGTTTTTGCCGGCGGAGACATCGTCACGGGAGAGGCTACGGTTATCGACGCGATGGGCGCGGGAAGAAAAGCCGCCAGGGCTATAGACGAATATCTGAAAACCGGTAAGTGGTGAAGCTTCACCACACAACCCCTAAAATTTTCACACAGAGCGCACGGAGACACGAAGAAGGCAGAACTTCGTAGTGTCTAATTGTAAGTTGAAAATTGCAAATTGTAAATTTAAAAACTGTAATAAATTCAGATTTTCGGGCTTTTTAGTTGTTTTGAGTTAAACCCAAAGAACTCAATAAACCCAACAAACTCAAAAAACTTAGCACTCGGCACTCCACACTCTTTTCTACACTCTAACGCTTCTAAGCATTTACGCATTAACTAAAATAAATTAACCACGAGATTTCACAGATTAACACAAGATTTTTATTACTGTTTAACACCCATCCCATCCCTAAAATTAGCCACTGATTTACACGGATTATCATTGATTCTTTTGTTGTTTTTTAGCCGAAAGCCGTTAGCTGTCAGCTGAGAGCTGAGTTTAGCCACAAAGATCACAAAGGAACATTTCAGTGTTTAATTGTAAATCGAGAATTGCAAGTTGTAAATTTTAAATTTAAAATAAAGAGAAACAACAAATCACACAAATAGCACGAATTTTTTAAAATCCAAATTCCCATTAAGAATTACCCAAAAACCAATTTAAAAGATTAATCGGTTTTTTCCATTATGCCCTGTAATCTTATAACTATTCCCCATCCTGATCCTTGACTTATTTTGTAACGATTATATTTTTTAATAACTTTTATGAGAAAAACAATAAAAATTCTTCAGGTGTCTGATTCCTATTATCCGGATCCCGGAGGAGTGAGCGAAGTTCTTCACCACCTGACAAAAGCTCTGCGTAATCGCGGCAATGAAGTCCATATTTTAACCGGAGACCATCCCGATGCGAAGGAAGAAGAATGGGTTACGAGACTCGGCAAGAGAATGAGTATTCGCGCTAATAAAAGTGAAATAAACTGGACTTTCTCTCTAGGTCTTTTCCCGAAGGTAAAAAGATTTATCGATGAAAATTCATTCGATGTTATTCACACTCACGGACCTTTTGCTCCCAATATATCCTTTTTAGCTTTGTTGTATTCAAATGCGGTTAATGTAGCGACCTTTCACACCTCTTTTTCAGGTTTTAATTACTACAAGCTTTCAAAGTTATTTTTTACTCCGGTATCTAAAAAAATAGACGGTTCTATATGTGTTTCAAAACACGCTTTAGAAGAAATTTATCCGCATTTCCCGAAAGGCAATTATAAAATTGTTCCGAATGGAGTAGATACTTCTCGTTTCAGTCCCGATGGCAAAAGATTAAAAGAATTTGCCGACAAAAAGATTATTCTTTTTTTAGGTAGATTGGATCCGAGAAAAGGTTTGCCGGTTATGTTGAAGGCGTTCCCGTTGATAAAAAAAGAGCTTCCTGACGCTATACTTTTAGTGGCAGGTAAAGGAGTCCCGCCGGAAAACCTCCCTGAAAATTTAAAAGGGTCCATAATTTTTAAGGGCATGATACCGAATGAAATGGTTCCGGTATATTATCGTAGTGCCGATCTATATTGTTCTCCCGCTATTTACGGAGAAACTTTTGGCATTGTTCTTCTTGAAGCTATGGCTTGCGGTACTCCTGTGATTGCTTCAGATATAGACGGATACAGGGAAGTAATACCGGACAAAGAGATGTTGTTTGAAAAAGGTAATCACGAGTCTCTCGCTGGTAAAGCAATTTCGATTTTAAAGAGAAATTCAGAAGCTAAGAGAATCAGCAAAATCGGTCTGGAGACCGCTAAAAAATACGACTGGCAGAGTGTGGCGGAAAAAACCGAGAATTTTTACAGGGCATTACTTAAAAGGAGAAATGATGAATGGTAAATTTAATTTATTTAATAAAGGTACAGTTAATATTGTAAGTATTATTGTTTTTCTTATATTCTTTTTCACCGGTTTGGATATATGTGCTCAGGGCTGGTTGTACACCGATTCTAATAAAATTCATAAAGAAAACGGTACTGTTTTTACCGGGCGTGGAGTAAATATTTTCGATACCAGGTCTTGCAATGCGGCTACGGCATTTTCTCCGAATGTTGAAGAAGTTAAACGCCGTATAGATGAAGTTGTGGATATCTGGGGCGCGGATTATTTAAGATTATGCCTTGAAAGTTATGAATCTTTGCAGTCCTGGCAGGTACACGGTCTGTCTATTCTCGAAGACACGGCCTATCTTAATGATGTAGTCGAAATTGTAGAATATATTGGTACTAAAGACAGCGTTTATGTTTTGGTCAGTATATGGAATGATCCATCTTTAAGTGCTATTGGTTGGCCTACAGCGGAGACGATGGAAACCTGGCGGGTTTTAACTCCCAGGTTAGCGCAGTATTCCCATGTGTTATTCGGCGTTTGCAATGAACCTCAATCCAATTCAGGTGGGGCGCTGGATGGGGATTGCTGGGAGGCCATGAATAATACGGTTGCCGCAATCCGGGAAGAAGAGGTGAATGCAAGTGCGCCTCAACAGCACATTATAACAGTTCAGGGTACGAGAAACTGGGCAAGGTATCTGGGGTATTATGTCGATCATCCTATTTCTGCCGGCGGAGGAACAAATATCGCCTACGAGACACACTGTTACGATCACCAGGACCAGTTCGCGGAAAGATTCATAAATCCGTCTCAACATATTCCTGTGGTAATAGGAGAATTTGGGCCTGCTGTTATTGGCGAGGTTCTTTACATGACTTTAGAAGAATGTCAGTTAATGATGGATGAGGCTGAAGATCTTCAAATCCCTTATACTGCCTGGTCTTTTCATCAAAGATGCCCTCCGGCTTTACTCGTCGATTCTGCAGGAAGCGGACCGGGTTTCGGTATGGCTATTGTCCCGACCGAATGGGGGGAATTGTTGATGGACCAGTTGCTTGCGAAGGATTGCCCGAGAATAAGAGACTTTGAAGCCAGTCCGTCGAGAGTTACAAATAATATCGCTAACGAAATAACGATTTCAGCCACAATTACCGATGAAGTCGGTACAGTTATTTCGGCAACACTCGACTTATCGGAGGTAAGTGGCGGAAGCGAAGTATCTATGTCTGAAACAGGTGATTCTTATTCATATGAGCATACGATACCTGCCGGATTAGAAGCCGGTGTCAGGTATATATATTTAACCGCCGAGAATGATCGGGATAAAGAAAGGATAAAGAGTATCGGAATACAGGTTGTTGCTCCGGCCACGGAGGATTTAATAATATACAACGATAGCCAGACGCTTATCGAGGGAACATGGAATTATGGCGGTACTTTAAGTGAAATATTGGGTGGTGCTTATGAAGGGACATATCATTATCGGTTCGATTATGATTTTTCAAACTGGTACGCCGGATTCGGGTTAAACCTTATTGGGTGGGAAGGCGATGGATTCGGCTACGATTTTACGGGATATGATTCCCTGCAGTTTGCCTGCAGTTTAAGTGGAGATGGAACTGTGACGCTCAACTTGCTCGACGCGGATAATGCAACCACAACGGATGAAGTTTCCTTGAATGCTATTTCGGATAGCTATCAGAAATTCTCTATTCCCTTAAATTCTTTTACAGGTATGACGCTGGATGATATCGGCGAAATTACGGTTAATGTGAACGGTGTACAATCCGGTTCCGGAGTTTTCTATATCGATGATATTAGACTTACCCCTCTTATATCTTCTATCGAAAGGGAAGAGGCTAATAGCCCTGCGGAGTTTATTCTTCGTCAAAATTATCCTAATCCTTTTAACACGGTAACTACATTTACTTTTAATCTTCCTTCGAAGTCTTTTACGACATTGAAGATATTCGACCCAATCGGAAGAGAGGTGGAAACGGTTTTTTCCGGAGAATTAAATTACGGTAGGTATACATATCTCTGGAACGCTCAAAGTTTGCCGAGCGGAGTGTATTATTATAGACTTCAAGTGAGGGATTTTACCGAAACAAAAAAATTAGAGATAATTAGATAAGCTAAGGAACTTTAATTATTTGAGTTGACATATAATCTGAGCCCGTTGGCGAGATAAAGTCTATTTGTTTTTCGAAGTTTTTTCTACAGCCAGAAAGAAAGTTTGACGAGCGGTCCGGAAAAATTTACCCCCGCGTAATTGTTATAATTGAATCCCAATCCGATATTAAATCTATACAGGGCGTAGTTTAAAGAAGCGGAAAGATGGTTGAAGTTGAGTGATCCGTAAGAAGAGTTTATATTGTATATATCCAGAATGTAATTTGAGGGAAGAAAAACCTGCAGGTTGGCTCCGTAAGAGAATCTGACTTCATCTACAGTTTCGACATAAAAAGCTCCTATAAAAGGAGTTAACGTTAAGTCAGCCAGCGCGAAATAAATACCCCCGTTTAACGAATAAAAAGATATAGATTCCTCACTCGAGAAAATTCTATGATAAAAATAATTAAAATTTAAGGAATAAAAATTCCCCGAAATTTTTGCCGTAGCTCCGTATGTATCACGTACGTCTTTTCCCAGATAAGAAGCTTCGGCGGAAGAATAAAGAAAAGCGATTTTTTCCGGAGGGTTTTCCGAGTATGAAAGGCCGGAAAAACTGTAATCCGTGTCACCCGCATAGGGATAATCCGAATATCTTACATTGATGAAATAGCCGGGAAACGCGTCATAAAAACTTCTGTGCCTTCTAATATAGAACGGGCGGCGATCGTGTCTTCTATCATTATAATAGTAATGATCGCTTCTTCCGTCGTAATAATAGTCTTTGTTATGTTTTTTTTCCTTATTCTTCTCTTCTTTTTTTATTTCTTGTCTTTTTGTCTCTTCGGCAATATTATCCTTGACTATTTGAATTCGGCTCCTTTTTTCGGGGTAGTCATTAGAATTGTTTTTATCTGTATCCGCATGGTTGTTTTCTGCTTTTTCACCTATCTCCTTTACTATGGATACTGTTTTGTTCTCTTTTTTGTCGGTTTTAATCTCTTTTTTTGTTTGATTTACTTGTTTTTCTTTTTCACTGGTGATTTTTTCTTTGATTTCTTGAATAAAGCTTTTTTCTTCTGTGGATTTTCCCTCTGTGAAGAACGGAAGGAAAAATAGCGAAATAACCAGAACTATTATATTTAATTTATTTCTCATTTATCCTCCTTTTTAGATAAGACCTTGCGAATGCGTCTGTGGTTTCACATTAAATCACAGAATATTATATTTTAAGGTTTCGAGTACCGGGTTCTTAGCTAAAGGATGGGTCTATATTATATTTATATTATTAAGGAACTTTATGCTTTTAACCGCTAACTCAAAAAAATAAAAACTTTGTTTCTTTGTAGTCCTACCGGTCAACTTTTTTAAAAAAACTTAGCCACAAAGGCACCAAGACACAAAGTCTTTATTATCTTTTATTAATGTTGGAGATAAACTCCAACGCTGCAAAAATACTCTGTAGCGCGGGGGTTCATCCCCCGCTTGTGTTTTGTTGGGGACAGCCCCAACGCTACGTTTATTTCAAAAAGAGAAGACTCGCCTACAAATTGAAAAAAATATTCTTGATATTCGTGTAATTTGTTATTTAAACTTAAGTTAATGAGATGATGAGTGTATGGGTGAATGGGTTGATTTTTTTACCCCATTTACTCATCTACTCATATCCCCATATACTATTTCTTCTCCGGGTTCTTTGTGGTTCCCTGTAAATTAAATTGGATAAAATCTGACCCAATCGATCTGGTAAATACACTTTATGTTTTCCTCGGGAGGACCATTGATCCAGTGCTCGCTCGACCAGAAATTAAATTTAAGTTGATACTCGGAATCTATTGTGATGTCGTGTTCCGAATATTCGTATGTTAAAAGTACTTCATCGTCGATGAACCATTGAATCTTTTCCGGAGTAATTTCGAATCCCCAAATATGAAAGTCTTCGGATGGATCAAAATCCAGTTTTATATCCGGGTTGGTATTATAACTTTCGAATCCTTCCGCGTGTACCGCGAAGTGAACTTCCCCCGAGTCATCATTAAAAGTATATGTTAAAAATTCTATATCTATTTCCTGTTTTGTACCGCTGCCCTCATCCCAGTCTATTGTATACATCGAGTTTAATACCCCCGGTTCTGATGATGGTTTCAGTCGCGCTTCCCAGCGTCCGTATAAAAATTCTTCACGGGTCTGAATGGCGGAGCTCAAAAACCCTTCTTCCGAATCATTTATAAAAACCAAATTTAAACAGCCGTTTTCAAGATAGCATCTTTCCCGTCCGGTCTGACCGCCTTGTTCTTCCCAGGTTCCAATCTGCCACACCGATTCGTCGATCTGTTCAGCGTTAAAATTCTCCTCGAATTGAACCTCTGAACTAAACTCGTTCAAATCGCAGGATAACGTAAAAAAAAATAAGAATATTAACGAAGAAGAGTTTTTTCGACATTATTATAACTTTACTTAAAATTTGATATTCTGTCAAGGGCGTGAGCATAGCTTGTAGTTTACAAAAACAGATGTCCTACATTATTTTCAAAAATACATGTCCGGTTTGGAGGAATATTTATGGAATCAGAGGGATTACCGTACGAGAAAGACGTGGTCAATTTCCCCTGCGATTGTCGTTCGGGGTACCGCTCCGAAAAACCGCAGTCAGTTTCCCCAGCGTGGAAACTGCTGCTTGTCTCTCAACCTCGCTCCTTTTGACTTCTTAGGCGACCGTGCCCGCTCGGTTTCCGAGGCATTTTTCTTGAGCAGTACCCACTCACTTTCTGAAATTCCAAAATCTAAAACTGTGCCCGCTTACCCTCCGAGACGCTTTCCTTAACGGCAATCCCTCTGATTCTTGCCGGCGAAATTAATAAAAAAAAATGGGGGGAAGGCAACGTGAGCATAGGAGCTTCATGATTTTTAAATGTTTAAACACAAAATTTATTATCCGATTGCTTTTTTGGGCAAAGACATTAAAGTAAATAACCATGTGGTTTTCGAAGTCGATAGATGAAACTTTAAGAGAGTTGGATGTAGATCCGGATATAGGTTTATCTGAAGAAGAGGCAAATAAAAGGCTTTTTAAGTACGGCCCGAACCGGCTCGAAGGGCAGAAGAAAAAAACTATTCTGCAGTTGTTTTTTGCTCAACTCAGAGATGCTCTTATCTATGTGTTGTTGGGCGCGGCTGTGATTACTTTCTTTATGGGAGAGTATGTAGATACTGTAATTATTTTGCTGGTGATTATTGTTAATGCTGTTCTCGGTGTAGCGCAGGAGGTAAAGGCGGGCAAAGCGATTGAAGCCCTTAAAAAAATGGCGGCTCCTAAAGTCCTTGTTAGAAGAGATGGAGCGGTAAAAGAAATCGATTCCGAAAAAGTCGTTCCCGGAGATATAATAATTCTGGATGCCGGAAGATTTGTGGCTGCCGATCTCCGTTTAATCGAATCGGCTAACTTGAAGATAGATGAGTCCGCGTTAACAGGTGAATCAGTTCCTTCTGATAAAGACGCCGATTTGGTTCTTTCTAATCCTCAAACGCCTTTAGGAGATAGGTTGAATATGGCTTTTATGTCAACGATCATTACTTATGGCAGAGGTGTGGGGGTCGCTACAAAGACCGGTATGCAAACCGAAATTGGTGAGATCGCGGATGTTATCGAGACAGAAGAACCGCCGACTCCTCTGGAAATTCGGCTCGGGGAACTCGGTAAAGTACTCGGGAAGATGGCAGTCGGTATATGCGTTTTGATTTTTGTCATTGCTTTGCTACAGGGGAGAGAGTGGACTGAAATGTTTTTGATGGCTGTCTCGCTCGCGGTGGCTTCGATTCCGGAAGGGCTTGCGGCTATCGTCGCCGTTGTTCTTTCTATCGGTGTAACCAGTATGTCCAGAAGAAACGCGATAGTTAAAAGGCTGCCGGCTGTTGAAACTCTGGGATCGGTTAACATTGTTTGTTCGGACAAGACCGGTACTCTTACTCAAAATAAGATGACAGTTACTAAGTATTTTAATCTGAGCGAAGGAGAAGTTTCTGTTGAAAAGAAGAAAGATTTATCTGAGGATGCTAAACTGCTGGCGGAAGCCATGGCTCTTTGTTCGGATGCCACTTATAAGAATGGAGAAGGGACGGGGGATCCCACAGAAATCGCTCTGCTGATTTTTGCCGATGATATAGGGGTCGACCGTAATAGCCTTAATGAGAATAATAAGAGGGTCGGAGAATCGGCTTTCGATTCTAAACGAAAATTAATGTCTGTGCTTTCAAAAGAAGATGGCAGGTTGACCGTTTATACAAAGGGAGCCATCGATAATCTGATGCAGATATGTACACATGTTCAGGAAAACGGTAAAGTAATCCCGATTACAGAAGTCCATAAGAAACAATACTACAGCGTTACGGAAAAAATGTCTTCTGAAGCGCTGCGTATACTGGCGGCAGCCTATAAACCTGTAGATAAAATCATAGATACGGGAGAGATGGAAAAAGATCTGATTTTATTGGGATTGGTTGGAATGATAGATCCACCAAGAGAAGAAGTAAAGAGTTCAATCCAAAAAGCGGAAAGCGCCGGTGTTACCACCATAATGATTACCGGAGATCATAAAAATACCGCTTTCGCTATCGCGAAGAAACTTGGCATTGCCGATTCCGAAGAGCAGATTATTACGGGAGTTGAAATCGACAGCTATCCGGATGAGGAATTTGCGAGCGACATTAATAATTATCGGGTGTTCGCTCGTGTTTCACCGAGACATAAAGTTGAAATAGTCCGAGCGCTTAAGTCCCACGGGAATATCGTTTCGATGACAGGCGATGGGGTTAATGACGCTCCGTCTTTAAATACCGCCGATATAGGCGTGGCAATGGGGATTACGGGTACCGATGTGGCTAAAAGCGCGTCCGATATCATATTGGCCGATGATAATTTCTCCACTATAATTTCGGCGATCGAACACGGCAGGAATATTTACAATAATATCAAAAAATCGATATTGTTTTTGCTCACCTGTAATCTGGGAGAGGTAATATCGATGCTTGTTTCGATTCTTATCGGGCTTCCTGCCCCATTAATCGCGACTCAAATTTTATGGATTAATCTTTTAACGGATTCTCTTCCGGCAATAGCTCTGGGTATGGATCCGGGGGATTCTGATGTAATGAAAGAGAAACCGCGCGCTCCCGAAGAAAGTTTTTTCGCGTATGGTGCCGGCATGCGTGCTTTAGCCGGAGGTATCTTTATCGGTTTACTGACAATGTTCGCGTTCTGGTATGGGTACTATGAACACGGGTATAGTCCCTTCGATAATTCAGTGCCGGATAATATTTTGGGATATGCCAGGACGATGGCTTTTATGACAATAATCTCGTGCCAGCTTTTTTATTCCCTTGCTTTTAGGAATAGAATAAAATCAATTTTTCGCATCGGCGTTTTTTCAAACAAATATTTAATTGGAGCCATTATAATCGGATTGATGATGCAATTAACGGTTATTGGAATTCCCGGAATGCGGGATGCTTTTAAATTGCAAATGTTGGATTTAGGTGGTTGGATAAATGTTGTACTTCTTGGACTGGCTCCTCTTGTGTTCAACGAAATCGGGAAGATATTTTTAAGATTCAGAGAAAGAATGTCCATGTAGGTAGTGCTATTTGTTGTTTCTTTGTATTTTCTGCGTGCTTTGTATCAAAAACAACTACAATTTCTACAGGTTCTACATGTGAATAATTGGGGGGGTGTTTTTTTTCTTTGTGTGTTCGTGTCTTTGTGGCTAAAAATACCGGAAAAAGGTGTTGACTTTTTTGAATTGTCATATATTATAATTGTGAAAATAGAAGAATAATAAAAAAATAGGGAAACAAAATCAGCACTCTTGAAAACCACTTTAATGGAAATATGCATAGTGGAAAGAGAGTGAATTATGTTTTTTAAGGAGTATTGATTTAAACATGAAAATTGTTTATATAGAAAAAATCGCGGATTTTGTAGATAAAGAAGTTGAAATACGCGGGTGGGTTTACAACAAAAGATCCAGCGGAAAGATACATTTTTTAATGATAAGGGACGGTACGGGAATAATTCAGGGTGTTGCCACTAAAGATGATACAGAGCCTGAAAGTTTTTCTCGTATTGATTCTTTGAATCAGGAAAGTTCTATTATTGTAAGAGGCAAGGTCAGAGAGGATAAAAGAGCGCCTATAGGTTATGAGCTTTCCATTAATTCTCTGGAGCTTGTTGCTGGGAGCGAGGATTACCCTATTACTCCTAAATCTCATGGTGTCGATTTTTTGCTTGAGCACAGGCACATTTGGATTCGTTCGAGTCAGCAGTGGGCTGTTTTACGGATTCGAGCGGAAGTGGTAAAGGCTGTAGAAGATTATCTATGGGAAAGGGATTTCCTGCGTTTCGATGCTCCTATTTTTACGCCTTCTGCCTGTGAAGGAACCACTACTCTTTTTGAAGTGGATTATTTTGGTGAACCGGCGTATCTTTCTCAAAGCGGACAGCTTTATTGTGAGGCGACCGCCGCGGCTTTCGGAAAAGTTTACTGTTTTGGTCCCGCTTTCCGAGCGGAAAAATCGAAAACCCGTCGCCATTTAACCGAGTTCTGGCAGGTGGAACCGGAAATCGCTTTTGCTCATCTCGAAGATTCCATAGAACTGGCGAGCGGGATGATTGAGTATGTGATCAAAAGAGTTTTAATTAACAGAAAAATGGAGTTAAAAATTCTGGAAAGGGACGTGTCTCTTCTCGAATCTATTAAAGTTCCTTTTCCTGAAATTAGATATAAGGATGCAGTTAAAAAAGTTAATGAATTAGGAGAATCGATGAGTTTCGGAGAAGATTTTGGAGCACCGCAGGAAACTGTTCTGGGGGAAAATTACGATTCTCCGGTTGTGGTGACTCATTTTCCCCGAGAAATCAAAGCATTCTATATGAGGAAAGAGCCCGGAAATGAGGAGGTAACTCTTTCTTTCGATATTCTTGCTCCCGAAGGATACGGGGAAATGGTCGGAGGGGGAGAAAGGGAGTTTGAAGAATCGGAACTAAAGAAAGAGATAAAGGAAAGAGGGTTGCCTGAAGACGCTTTTCAGTGGTATGTGGATTTAAGGAAATACGGATCTGTTCCGCACGCGGGTTTTGGTCTTGGAATTGAAAGAACTGTAGCCTGGCTTTGCGGTATTAAGCATGTTCGTCAAACAATACCTTTTCCCAGGACTCTGGGAAGGGTGTATCCTTAGTGATTTAAAGGAGGAATTATGTGTCTTTTATCCTTACTATTATTTTCGGCTCTTACAATTGATGGAGAAAATTACGTCAAGATATATAGAAGTACGAACAAGGTAGATCTTTTTTTCTTCGAGCAGGGCTTTTTCACTCCTGTTGCCGGTTCCGGTATTATAGGCGCTGATTTAAACCCTGCGGTTTTAGGTAAAACCAGCAATGTTGAGTTTTTTACCGGGTTATCTCTGCCGGGAGTGAGCTCGAGCAATGTAGATTCTTTTTCTTTCGAGGTAGATGTAGAAGATGAAACAGTGACGGAAAATGTTTTTGTTTCCGATCAGGGTAGTCTATACGCGCAATACAGGTCTCTTGGAGGGTTTAATTTTGTAGGTTTTTCAAAGAGGCTTGGAATGTTCGGCGTTGGTGTTTCTTACGGCGCCGGTTATAGGGTCGGTGTTCAATCCAGTTTAATCGGAAGCATTTACGGCACTTTTCAGTCGGATGAACCGTTTGAATTTACCAGTGATGATTTCTCTGAGATAGACGAAGGTGAGGTTATTCGCGTAAATCCGAAATTCTCGGGCGGTGTTTCTCTGGTCAATCCCGTTCCGTTAAGAGTCGAGTATTCCAATTCTCCTATTTTTATCGGCGGGGGTTATAATTATGGTCCTCTGTCGGTAGGTATGGGGCTTAAGTTTCAAAAATGCAGACTCATGGGCGAAGGAAGTTTTTCCGCCCATATAGACAGTCTCTCCGTTACCGTGGATGATACCGTCGTTGTCGACGGCGATGGTGATGAGTGGATAATCGAGGATTTTTCTGCAGAGTTAGAAAATTTAGATGAGAGTTTCTTTGAAGGAGTAATTTCTTCGAATGGGCTTTCCGCTACGAATACGATTTTTACACTAGGTACACTTTTCGATTTTCCTTACATACAACTTTCTCTGGGATTCGATTTCGGAGGAACTTACGACCTTTCAGGTGGGTATGAATGGAGATTTTCAAATATTTCAGATTTACCGGAGGATTTCGTGAGTGTCGATTCGACTTATCTTACTATAATCGACGATTCTCTTATTACCGGGACGGCGATCATAAGGATAGACAGTATGATTCGGGACGAAGAATCG
The DNA here is from genome assembly GCA_964631335.1 of uncultured bacterium. Taxonomy (GTDB): domain Bacteria; phylum Hydrothermota; class UBA3072; order UBA3072; family UBA3072; genus JAFGHJ01. The sequence goes on along the minus strand of CAZVXD010000030.1, from coordinate 4,589 downwards.
GAATTTGATGATGCTGCTGATTTTAAATTCGCGGGTTCGAGTTTTAATTTCGGTTTCTTAATAGATTTACCAATGAAGATAGGTTTTAACGGTCGTCTGGCGTTTCCCTATTCAGAGTATAATCTGCATCGATTGGGTTTGTGTATGTATACCGATATACCGGTTCCTGTCATAGATGTGGATTTTGGTCTTGCTGCCGATTGTGTTTTTATAGGTGGGACAGAAACAGATTCCCTGGATTGGCGGCTCGTCCCGTCCGCTTCGGTGGGGTTGACTTTTAGTTATGAAAGAGATTATCTTGGTTTTTATTTGCCTGTCAAGTATGATGTGTCCCATATAGCTTCGACGATCCTTAATAATGTTTTGGAGGATGAAGAAGATGTGAGTTTCAACATAAGCAGTGGTTCAAACATATGGGATAATTTAGCTTTCGGAGTTGGTTTTCGTATTAAAATGTAAAAATCTTTAAGAAGGAGGGTTTTAATGGCAGTTCGAGTTGGTTTAAACGGTTTTGGTAGAATTGGAAGATGTATTTTAAGAGAAGCGGTAAAAAGAAATGATATAGAAATTGTCGGTATAAATGATATTGCCGATCTCAATAATCTCGCTTATCTTATGAAGTACGATTCGGTTCACAGAAGATTCGACCGAGAGGTCAAAGTAAATGGGAATTCCCTGGTTGTCGACGGCAACAAGGTTCCTTTTACACAGGAAAGAGAGCCTGAGAATCTTCCATGGAAAGATCTGGGAGCAGACGTCGTTCTTGAGGCAACAGGACTTTTTAGAACAAGAGAACTGGCTGCGAAGCACCTAAAAGCCGGAGCAAAAAAAGTTATAGTTTCCGCTCCTTTTAAGGGAGGTAACGGAGATTTTACGATGGTTTACGGCGTTAATCACGACCAGTATGATCCGGGAAAGCATGATATAATTTCTAACGCTTCCTGCACGACAAACTGCTTTTCTCCCGTTGTTAAAGTTTTACACGAGACATTTGGTATAGAACGAGGTCTCATGACGACAGCTCACGCTTACACTACTTCTCAGAAGATTCTGGATCTTCCGGCTAAAGATTGGAGAAGAGGAAGGGCGGCTGCTCTTTCTATTATCCCCACAACTACCGGCGCGGCGATAGCTACCACCAAGGTTTTTCCTGAATTAGCAGGAAAATTAGACGCAATCGCACTTCGCGCGCCCGTGCCCGATGGAGCAGTAGTCGATTTTGTTTGTAATATTAAGAAAGAAGCTTCTGTGGATTCTGTTAACGCGGCTTTCAAGAAATATGCCGACGGTGAACTTAAGGGAGTTCTTCAATATTCGGAAGACCCGATTGTTTCTATGGATATTATAGGCAATCCTCATTCTTCGATTTTTGATCCCGAGTATACAAAGGTTATCGACGGAAAACTCATTAAAGTGCTTTCCTGGTATGATAACGAATGGGGTTTTTCTATGAGAATGATCGATGTAGCTATCATGATGGGGAAATCTCTATGAGGAAAGTTCCTTTCATAAAGGATCTTAATGTAAAGGATAAGAAAGTTCTCTGTCGTTTTGATTTTAATGTTCCTCTAAAAGATGGAAAGATAGAGGATGATAATCGAATAGCGGCGGGTTTGCCCACTATTCGTTATTTGATTGAGAATGGCGCCACGGTTATTATGATGTCTCACCTGGGTAGACCCGGAGGAAAGCCGGTAGAAAAGTTTTCTCTACGACCGGTAGCGACTCGGCTCTCAGAACTTTTAGGAACGAAGGTTCAATTTATAGAGAAAACTGTTGGCAAGGAAGTGGAGGATAAAGTCGATTCCCTATCGAGTGGAGGTTTGTTGCTGCTTGAAAATACAAGATTTCTTCCGGGAGAAAAAGAAAATGACGGAGAGCTTTCCAGGCTTCTTGCTAATCTGGGTGATGTTTATGTGAATGACGCTTTCGCCACGGCTCATCGAGCTCACGCTTCCACTTATGGTGTGGCGGAGTTTATAGAAGAAAAAGCTGTGGGGTTTCTGATGATGAAAGAAATCGAACAGCTTTCAAGACTTCTGGAAAAACCGGAATCACCTTTTACCGTAATTCTCGGAGGTTTAAAACTAAAAACCAAGATACCGGTAATAAAAGGTCTTGCTCCTATCGCCGATAATATTTTAATCGGTGGCGCTATGTCTTTTAGTTTTATTAAGGTAAAAGGCGGAGAAGTAGGTGAATCTGTAATGGAAGAGAGTATGTTTGATAAAGTTGAAGAAGCGATATCTGTTGCCGGTGACAAGCTCTATTTGCCGGATGATATGGTAGTTATAGATCATGCCGATGAAATAGAGTCTTCGGCGGACTGGACAGTTGTGCCCGCGTCTCAAATTCCGCGGGGTAAAATGGGTGTAGACATCGGACCGAAAACTGTTGAAAAATATAAAAATACAATCTCGAATTCAAGAACTCTTTTCTGGAACGGACCTCTCGGTGTTTTTGAAGTGTCTCCTTTTGATAAAGCAACCTGGGAAGTTGCTAAAGAAATCGGACAATTAACTAAAAAAGGAGCTTTTACAGTTGTCGGAGGCGGAGATACCGATAAAGTCTTTGAAGATTCTGATATTTCCGTTAGCCATCTTTCAACGGGTGGCGGAGCTTCTCTGCAGTTTGTTTCTGGTAAGGAATTAGCGATTTTTAAGGTAATGTAGCGGAGGTTTTTATGAGGAAATTGCTTATAGGCGGTAATTGGAAAATGAATAAAGGTATCGAGGATACAGCTAAATTTGCCGGCGTCGTTAAAGAAAAGAAAATATCTACGGAAGGCATCGATGTTTTTGTCGCTCCCCCTTTTACTTCCCTGCAAGAAGCGGTAAGGAGTTTTAGGGGTACCGGCATTTCGGTGGCTGCTCAAAATCTTTTCTGGGAGAATGCTGGCGCTTACACTGGTGAGATCTCTTCAGATTTTCTTACGGAAATAGGGGTCGAATGGGTTATAATCGGTCATTCCGAGAGAAGATCTTATTTTGGAGAAACAAACGCGGGAGTAAGGAAAAAGGTCGAAAAAGCCTTGCAAAAGCAATTAAAAGTTGTTATATGTATAGGAGAGACAGAAGAGGAACGTGAGGAGGGTAAAGCAAAGGAAGTCGTAGGTAAGCAAATAGAAGAAGGGCTGCTGGGTATCGAATATGAACCCGGCAATTTGGCTGTTGCTTATGAACCCGTATGGGCTATAGGAACGGGGAAGACGCCTCATCCTGAAGACGCGGAAGAGATGCATTATATTATAAGAGAGAACTTAGGTGAGAAAGGTGATGAAATAAGAATAATGTACGGTGGATCGGTTAAACCCCATAATATTAAGGATTTTATTTGCCAGGAAGATATAGATGGCGCTTTAATTGGTGGAGCGGCGCTTGACGCCGATGGTTTTGTTGATATGATAAATATAGCAAAGGAGATGAAATGTTAGGTTTTTTAGTTGCTATGCATGTTTTTTTTGCTGCTCTTTTAATACTCGTTATTCTTATGCAGCAGTCACAGGGCGCTGGTATGAGTTCCGTTTTTGGCGGATCCGGAGGGGGTTCTTTCTTTGGCGGAAGAGGAGCTTCAGTACTTTTGCGCAAAGTGACTATAGTGCTTGCGGTTCTATTCTTTCTTACTTCGACCACAATAGCGATTAGAGTTCCCAGAGCAGCAGGAGGCGAAGGAATAAATATTGAAGAGAAATTGAGGCAAAATTTACCCGAAAGGGTCGGGGTGCCTTTTGAACAGGGGGTTCCGGAAGAAGGTACGTCAAAAGGGTTGCTTCCAGAAGAAGGTGTCGGTATTCCTGAAGAAAAAGCGATTCCGGAGGGAAGCGAGTGATACAACTTGAAGGAGGATTTTAATGATTGCAGTTTTTGAAGCCAAAGGATTTCAATATATTGGAAGTCCGGGAGAGAAGTTAAGAATTCCCCGCTTGGATTCGGAAGTAGGGAAGAAAGTATCTTTCGATAAGGTCTTACTCGTTAAGAACGGAGATACTCAGATTGGTAAACCTTATGTCGAAGGAGCTTCCATTACCGCAGAAATTGTCGGGCACGGGCGGTATAAAAAGATAATCGTTTTTAAGTTCAAGAAAAGGAAGAGATATAAGAGAACCAGAGGACATCGTCAGACTTATACCGAAATAGAAATAAAGGATATTATGTTGGGCGGTAAGAAAAAAACTGAAAAGAAAAGTGAGGATAAGAAATTAGAAGTAAAAGAAAAGAAAACGACTGAGAAAAGCGGAAGCAAAAAGACAGGGAAAAAGAAGTCGACTAAGACGGCTGCTAAGCCGAAGAAAAAATCTAAAGCACCCAAGAGTAAAACTACAAAAAAAACAAAGTCGAAAAAAACAACCGGCGCTAAGAAGAAAAAGACGGCTTCCAAATCAAAAAAAACGTCCGAGAAAAAAGGAAAAGCAAAGAAAACTACAGGGAAAACAAAAAAGACTAAAAAGTCTTCAGCGAAAAAGGATAAAAAGAAAAAGTAAAATTAAAATTTATGATTCTAAGGAGGATTAACGATGGCACATAAAAAAGGTGTGGGTTCTTCACGTAATGGTAGAGATTCGAATCCAAGTTATCTTGGTGTTAAAAGGT
>CAZVXD010000029.1:0-19323 GCA_964631335.1 uncultured bacterium | reverse complement strand
ACCTGGGTTTTAGGTTTTAGGAAAAAATTAAACATTCAACATTCAAAATTAATATCCTACGCTCCAACCCCCTAACCCCCTAACCTTTTTGTTCTTTGTGAACTTTGTGGTTCGATTTTCAAATCATTTGTACAATTTGTTGTTCCTCTTTGTTTTAAATTTAAAATTTACAACTTGCAATTTTCAATTTACAATTAAAAACTGAAAGGTTCTTCTGTGTGCTTTGCGTTTCATGATTTTTTAGGTGAGGGGACAGTAAAGCCCTTGACTTGTCTTGCAAAGAGAGTATATATGTAAATTATGAGGATGGAGTTAGATGGAAGAAATTTCTGATACAATAAGAACGAGGATTGCTCCTTCACCTACCGGATATCTGCATTTGGGGACGGCGAGGACAGCTCTTTTTAATTACCTTTTTGCCCGGGCTAATAAAGGTAAATTTCTGCTCAGGATTGAGGATACGGATTTAAAGAGATCGAGTGATTCTATGGTCGAATCTATTGTCGAGGGGCTTAAGTGGCTTGGGTTTAATTGGGATGAGGAAATTTTATTTCAGTCGGATCATTTCGAGGAATACCGGGATAAAGCTCTGGAGTTGTATGACAGAGGGCTCGCTTACTGGTGCTACTGCACTCCTGAAGAAATAAAAGAAAGAAAGAACAAATATTTGAAATCAAAAAAAAGATGGATGTATGACAGAAGGTGTTGTAAACTATCCGAAGAGGAAAAGGAACAATTTAAAAAAGAGGGAAGACCTAAAGCGCTGCGCTTTTACGTTAATGAAGGTGTCACGGCTTTCAATGATTTGATTCACGGTGAAATCAAAAGAGATAATTCGGAGATAGAGGATTTTGTATTGATTAAGTCTGATGGTTCGCCGGCGTATAACTTGGCAGTAGTTGTAGACGATCACCGTATGAATATTAGTCATATATTAAGGGGTGATGATCATATTTCCAACACCCCAAAACAAATTTTATTATATAAGGCTTTCAACTGGCAGGCTCCGGAATTTGGGCATATGCCTTTGATACTCAGTAAAGATAAGAGGAAGCTTTCTAAGAGAAGAGATGCTGTGGATATATTTGATTACAAGAAAGAAGGTTTTTTCCCGGAGGGTCTTGTAAATTGTCTTGTTCTTCTGGGTTGGTCCTCTAAAGACGAAGAGGAAATTTTTTCTTTGGGAGAATTGGAAAAGATATTTACACTTGAAAATATTCATTCCACGCCCGCTGTTTTTGACCGGGATAAACTCGAATGGGTCAATGGGGAGTGGATGAGGAAATTGAGTCTTGAAGAGGTCGCGAGAAGGCTAAAAGCTTATTTAGAGGAAAACGGATTTAAAGTAGAAGGTTTGGATTACGTGCAGAGAGTAATAGAAGCTATAGGTAACAGAGCTAATAAATTAAAAGATTTTATCGAAATAGGTCTTTACTTCTTTGCCGATGATTTCGATTATGACGAAAAAGGGATAAAAAAACGTATTTATCCGGGAGTCGAAAATAGATTGAAAAAATTAATTAAGAAATTCGATGACCTGGAGCCTTTTGATAAACAAAATATGGAAGATGCTTTGCGTCAACTTTCAGAAGAATTAGGCTGTAAAGCCGGAGAACTGATACATCCTGTAAGACTGGGTGTCAGCGGAATGACTTTCGGTCCCGGTCTCTTTGAGCTTCTTGAAATTCTGGGTAAGGAAAAAGTAATAAAAAGGTTAAAAAAATTCATAGATTATATCGAAAGAACGCAAAAAAATTAACCACAGAAAACACAGAGGATTAAATTTTGTTGAAAAGAAAAAAACACCGAGTACGCGGAGAAAAGAATGTGTCATTGCGAGTTTTACATCTTGCTCGTCGTACGCGAAGCAAGCTCGAGACTTCGGAGAGGTTATTCATTAAGATTGATGGTAAATAAATTTAGAATTTACAAATTACAATTTAAAATAACCATGGGAGGAATTTCTTTATGATAATGGAAAAAGTGAGATCGGTAACAAAGTATTTCATGTGGTTTGCCGCGGTTGCTTTTGTTTTTTCTATGGCAATCGGTTTTGGTGCCAATATTTTCACAAAGAGCAGTCAGGAAGATGAAAATTTAATAGCTAAAGTAGATGGAGAAGGCATTACAATCAGGGACTATTCGAACGCTTTAAGGGGCAGGCTTCAGAGTATAGGCGGCGCTTTAGGAACGGATCCGATAAGGGAGAGGCAGTTGTCCGAATCGGTGATCAATCAATTGATAACCAATAAAATAGTCGGTGATCTGCTTAAAGAAAGGAAAATATCCATTTCCGAAGAGCAGGTAATAAAATTAATCAGAGAAAATCCGCCCGCGGAGGTTACGCAGAATCCTGATTTCTGGATGGGGGAACAATTCGATTTTGATAGATATTTTGAATTACTAAAGGATCCGCGAGCCAGTCAATTTGTCAGAGCTTATGCCGCTTCTATAATGGAAAATTTTCCTATGAGTATTCTGCGCGGGGAAGTCTCTTCCATGGCAAGAGTAACCAGTGGAGAAGCTATCGAGGCATTATTCGAGGATTCGGTCGAAGTAAGAATTGAGTATGTTCGATTACCTCTGAAGAACTGGGAATCAAAGGAAACTTCCGTTTCTGCGGAAGAATTTTACGAAAATAATAAGGAGATGTTCAGAAGGGGTTATTTGTTGGAGTTGGGGTATGTTTCTTTCCCGATTTCGATAGATGAACAGAGTATCCAGGAAACAAAAGAGCTTGTCAATTCTATTGCTGAGAGAGCCAAAACCGACTCGTTTGATTTACTTGTAAGACAGTATTCTTATTTCCCTGAAAACAGATCCCTTTTGAATGGATGGGTAAAAGTCAGAAATTTATCGCGTGATTTTGCCGCTGCTTTAGCCGGAACGCGAGAGGGGAGAGTTTCCGGACTAATCGAAACTGATAAAGGATTTCATATTCTCAAGCTTTTGGACAGACAGAGAGATTCGGTTAAAATAGAGGAAATTTTTATTCCTTTGTTTCCTTCTTATGATGAGTTCCAAAGAAGTTCCGGTCAGGCGTGGAAGTTTGTGAAGAAACTTCGCTCCGATTCTGTTTTTGATATTCCGGAGGAATATAAGCCTGAATATATATCTCTCGGTAAAGGTGATTTTCCTGATATCCCCGTGAATTTCGGGACTTTTCTCGTAGATCCGTCACAAGGGGATGTTTCTTATCCTTTGATAGGTGAAAAAGCCTTTTATGTTTTCTGGGTCGAGAAAAAGGAGGAAGGCATTCCGCCTTTTGCGGAAATTGAAGCAGAGGTTCTTGACTCTTTAATAAATTACGAGGCGGCATCGAGAGCCAAGAAGTACGCTCTCGAAAAATTTACCGGGGATAAGCTTCCTCGCAATCCGGAGAAGGGAAAATGGGGCAGAACTCCATATTTTACGCTGCAGACTTACGATAAATTTAATATTCCCGAAAAAGTCGCTTTTTTGTCTCTTAATATAAGAAGGAATACCGTTTTGCCTCCTGTAAAAGTCGGAGAATCCGTTTATGTGGTCAGGCAAATCGATTTTAAAATGCCGGACACGGAAAAACTCAGGGAAACGGTACCTCAAATCGCTGTAAGACTTCAAAGAGAAAAAGAGGCGAAATATTTCCAGAAGTGGTTTTATCATAAAAGAAAAGAATATGATATAGTGGATATGCGTGAGAAAATATATGAATAAACTAAACTATAGTCTATAGTCTTAAGTCTCGCGTCATGAGTCAAAAAAAGTATCTCAATAAAAAATTTGAAGAATATGTAAGTTTAAGGAAATTAGTGTTTATATGTATCCTTTTGGTACTTTCCTGCGCTTATTCTTTCAGTAGTGGTTCTCTAGGGGGTACTTTATCTATATCTTCTCTCGAAAACAAAACTCAGAACCCGGATATAGGTCGGATTTTAACTGAAGATTTGATAGAAGCCTTTATAAGCGATGGAAGAGTAGAAATAGCGAGAGCTTCCGAGGGAGATTATATACTCGAAGGAGTAATCAACAGTTATGAACGCCAACCCCAATCATACACGCCGGAAGGAGAGATTGAAGAGTACCGCTTAGCTGTTAAAGCTAATTTTTCTCTTAAACAAAAAGATAAAGAGGAAAGTAAGTGGGATAGACCCATAGATGAATCGGTAATTTATCCCTACGATTCCGACGAACTTGATGCTGTCGATTCTGTGGCTACAGAGATTAAAAATTTCTTACTTCGTTTAATTTTAGAAGATTGGTGAACGCGTATAATAATAGTTCGCGATGACATGGAGATTGCAAAAAGAACTGCCATTGCGAGTTTGTTATCTTGACGGACTTACGCGAAGCAATCTCAAGAAGTAACGACTAGATTATACAGATTATCACCAGATTACCCAACACCCAGACCCGATTATTTTTTGTTTTACAAAGGAGATTGCCGAATTTATTGATAGCGAAAAAAGGTAAATTTACAGAGGCAAATATAAGACTTTAAATTTTTTGCAATATGAAAAACAGCAGAGTCAAAATTGCCTGGTATGGAAAACACTTTGGAGAGGAACCTCCTCTGGTAGGTTTCCCTCTAACCGGTTCATCCGTGGGAAAGCGTTACGGAGCGGGAACGATTTTTTTTACAGGCTGTAATTTACGTTGTGTTTTCTGCCAGAATTATCAAATTTCACAGGAAGGTTTTGGCAGAGAATATTCGGTCTCCGAAGTAGCAGATATAATGCTCGAATTACAGGATAATGGGGCTATTAATATCGACCTTGTTACTCCCACTTTGTGGTGGAAACCTATGAGAGAAGCGATAATCATTGCGCGAAAATCAAAATTAAATATTCCTGTTGTCTGGAATTCGAACGCCTATGAAGATTTAAGTATTATACAGGCGATGGAAGGGCTGGTGGATATCTATTTACCCGACTTTAAATATATGGATAATTCACTGGCGTTGAAGTATTCTAACGCCCCGGGATATAGCGGTCTCGCGGAACAGGCTATAAGAGAAATGTTCCGCCAGGTTGGGGGGTTGAGGATAAAGAATGGTTTTGCCGAGAAAGGATTGCTGTTAAGGCATCTGGTTCTTCCCGGTTATATTGAGAACAGCTTTTCCGTCCTTGAAAAAATCGCTTCGATCGACAAAAAAATCTATTTAAGTCTAATGAGTCAGTTTTACCCGGTTTATCGTTCTTATAAATTTCCTGAAATAAACCGCAGACTTACCAAAGAGGAAATAAGAGCTGTCGAGCTTAAAAGAATTGAGCTGGAATTAGAAAACGGTTGGAATCAGGAAGCTGATTCGGATAATGTTTTTTTACCGAATTTTCAAAGAGAAAATCCGTTTAAAGAAAATTAAGTGGTAGTGTTATGCCTTGAGATTGCTTGGTTTGAGTTAATCAAGATGCTGAACGCGCAATGACAGTTTTTATACGCAATAATTCTTTATTTAGAACTCTTGTTCTTTGCCTCGCTTGTGTAACGTAATCTATTTTAGCTTTTAATGGGGCATTATTTAGTATATTTATGCAAATTTGTGCTTATTGGTAGACTTTTTGTATTGAAATTTAGTTTTGACTTTGGACTTAGGACGTTGGACTGCTGTCTGGTTTTTTTGCGTTAAATTCTATCTCTTGGGTATAAAAATCGTAAATGTCGAGCCTTCGTTTTCTTTGCTTTCCACTTCTATCCATCCACCCATTTCTTTAACCGAGTTGTAAACAAAATAAAGCCCTAACCCGGTGCCTCCTTTTCCTGTTTTTGTGGTAAAGAAAAGTTCAAAAATTTTATCTTTTACGCTTTTGCTCATCCCGCAGCCGGTGTCTTTAATAGAAATAGAGACATATTCCTTTTCTTTTTCGTCTTTCTCCGGACGGTATACATTTTTAACCTCGATTGTTACCTCGCCTTTATCTTCTATCGAGTCTTTCGCGTTTATTATAAGATTCAATAAAATTTGATGAAGTTGATCCCGGTCTCCAAGAATTCTTGTATCAGAGGCGAGATAATTTGCCGTAACTTTTATCTTTTTGGGTAATATTTGTTCGGAGAAGTTTTCGACGCTTTTAACTATCTCATTAACATCGAACAAAGTTTTTTCCGCTCTGATTTTCCTTATATTTGAAAGAAGACTTTTAAGTAATGTTTTTATTTTATGGGCTCCGTCCATTGCTATATTTATATCTTCTAAAACCTTTGGATCTTTCGCGTTGCTTTCCGCGCCGCTTAATCCGCACATGACTTCCATTAAAAGATTGTTTGCTTCGTGAGAAACTCTTCCTATCAATTGACCCACAGTCGCTAATCTTCTGGATTCAAGCATTTTTTTCTGCAGGAGTTCTAACCGGGAGATATCTTTTGCCATAGAAAGTCCCTTGACTGAAAGTTCCGAGTTAAGAAGGAAAGAAACCCATTCATAGGCTTTCTCTTCCGCGGTTTCTGTCTTTATTTCCGAGCGCTGAATTACTGTCGGCGGTTCCTTTTTTGACTTTGAATTTTTGTTTTTACTATTTTCTTCTTTACCGTTTTTCTTTTCTTTGATAAAAGATCCAAGACTTTTACTTATTTCCTTCATCAGCGTAGGGCCGAGGAGTTTGGAAATATCTTTTCCGAATTCGTTTTCGGCCCTACTGTTCCAGTAAACGATCTTAAAGTTTTTATCCCAACCTATTACAGGAATAGGGATAAAATCAAGGACAAATGAGATATCTTTTTCTAAATCTATCATAATTATCAAAAAAATAAAAGGCAGAGAGCAGTGGTTTGCCACGCTCTCTTTGAACCTTTTAAAGGGTTAGTTGTTTACTTCCAACCTTCAATCTCTAAATGAGAGATTGCCTTATGGGAAACGAAAACAGACCTGTTGCTTGCCATCGGTGTGTCCACCTTAAGAAACAAGCCCCTGTCGTTTCTCCCTGTAACTTCTCCTTCGAACTTCGACCCGTCCACGGTGACTATTTTGATGAGTCTTTTAGTTCTTTTTGTCTGTGTATTCATTATGCCTCCATTATTATTTGATTTTCTCATAGATTTAAGTTTTCAAAGTTAACAGTATCCACCGCCTGAAAGTATCACTTCTCCAATGTTTTCCTGGGGAACATCTAAACTTGCGGTCTTTTTATTAATTGAGTTTATAAATCCCAATAAAACAAATAATATATTTAAAGCAACCATTAAAACACCTCCGTTAATTTAACTATATTAAATACAATATTCATTCCAGAATATAAGTTATTGATTAGCAAGGTTTTAATATAAGGGCTTGAGTATGTGTGTGACATTTATGTCGCGTCCAATTTGGTGGGTTTGCGTAAAAGGGTTGCAGTTTATTGATTGTGTGTGTGACATAGATGTCTCAATAGGGACAAAAATGTCACAAAAAGTAATAAAAGTCCCGATTTGCAAGATAATTGGGCGGACGTTAACTCAGTTTTAATTGTTTTTTTATTTTTCGATAAGAGTCAGGGTATTATTGACTAAAAACTCTTTATTTGTTTTTTTGTGATTTTGCCATATATTTAGAATAATAAATTTCGACTATAATTTAGATCTTTTTCTTTATTTCAATTATTTTTTTCTCTTTTAATATGCTTTTCGCTTTGTAATTAGTTTTACTACTGTTTTTTCTGGGTAATGTATTTCTTTTTCAAAGAACGTTATTTTGTCGTTGGTCGGTTAGTCCGTTGGTATGGAACTCGCGCACGCGCTAACGCACCAACCCACCCACTCGCCAACTCGTTTACCTTTTTATATCATGTTCTTTGATAAGCCTGTACAGGTGTCTTCGTGAAATTTTAAGATTTTTTGCCGCTTCGCTAACGTTTCCGCCGCTTTCCTGCAGGGCTTCGATGATGGTTTCCTCCTTCCATTTTGTTTTTATTTTATCCCAGCTCGGTGTTTCCTCTTTTTTTTCTATTCTTGTTTCTTCCGGTAAGTCTTTTAGGCTAATGGAATTCCCTTTGCATTTGATGAGAGAAATTTCTACTATATTTTTAAGCTCTCGCACGTTTCCGGGGAAGGGATAATTTCTTAAAACCCTCATGGCGTTTTCGTCGAATCCCTTTATTTTCTTTTCTTTCTTTTTCGCGAATATTTCCAGGTAGTGTTTTAAAAGAAGGTTTATATCTATCTTGCGCTCACGCAGAGGAGGTATCGCTATATTTATCTGGTTTAAGCGGTACAGCAGGTCTTCTCTGAATTCTCTCAGCATGGCAGCCTGTTCGATATCCCTGTTTGTAGCGGATATTATTCTGACATCCACCTTTTTTGTTTCCGTATCGCCCACTCTCCTTATTTCTCCTCTGTCCGTTACCCGCAGGAGTCCCGCCTGTATGGAGGGTGGAGCGTCTCCTATTTCATCCAGGAAAAGTGTTCCTCCGTTCGCTTCTTCGAACATGCCTCTTTTATCCTTTATCGCTCCCGTAAACGAGCCTTTTTTATGTCCGAATAATTCACTCTGAAGAAGTGTTTCCGTAAGAGAACTGCAGTCCACGGTTACAAAAGGTCTGTTGTTTCTTTTGCTCAACTTGTGTATGGTTCTGGCGATGAGTTCTTTTCCGGTTCCGGTTTCTCCGGTAATAAGCACGTTTACGTCCGTTTCCGCTATTTCTTCTATCGTTTTATATATCTTCTGCATCTGTTCCGATATTCCTATAATCGAATGAAAAGACTCCGGAGGTGAGGTCATCTTTTTTAGCTGGTTTACTTCCTCTTTCATTCTATATAGAAGGTCTCCTTTCGAGAATAAAATACCCAGAATTCTTCCTATAGACTGCAAAAATTCTTTATCCGATGGTAAAAAAATGTCTTTTTTAATGGTAGAATCGAGATAAAGAACTCCGTAGATTTCATCTTCCGAGGTTATGGGAACGCAGAGAATGGAGCGGATTTTATTTCTCTGTATGGAGTCCATTTCCACAAATCTGGAGTCCTGATAGGCGTCCGCGGCTATTATTACTTCCCCTTTTGCCGCTTTTTGTGTTATCGTGGATGATATTCTTCTGGCGTCTTCTAAGGTCGCTTCGTCTATGTTATAAGAGGATACGATTATATTTCTTTCTTCGCCTTTAAGGATTATGGCTCCTCTTTCCGCGTTAAAGAAGTTCGTTAGTATGGAGAGAGCTTCATCGAACCTTTTTTCCGAATCGATGGAGGAGAGCAGTTTGCTTATCTCATCGTATGTATGAATATAACCGCTTCTCGCTGAGATTTTTTTGGCGCATTCGGCGAGGAGTTCGTTGGTTTTCTCGATGAAAAATCCCGCTTTTAATTTTTTGAATACTTCATCCGCTTTTTTAAGCTCATTTATGGCTTCATCGATTTTATTTTCTTTTAATAATACTCTCGCTTTTTTGAGCTGGGCTTGAGCTGTGTAGAAAGGAAGACCTATTTTAGAGAAAAGATCGATGGCTTTATCGATGGATTTAATATCTCCTGTGATTAAACCCCAGGTTGCAAGAACTTTTCCCTTCTCGAAATCGGACTGAATAAAATCTATTTGTTCTTTGTATGGTTTTAGGGTTCCTTTCGCTTCCTCTGTTTTCCCCTGTTCATATAAGACTTCTGTTAATTCCCTAGCAGTATCCCTCTTTTCCCTTGGTTCTCTTTCTCCTTTTTCTATATCTTTTTTTAACATTTGTTCAGCTTTTTTCCATTCTTTTTTGAAAGAGAGGAGAATGCCTTCAGCATTATCCGAAGTATAACTCTCATCGTAATTATCTTTTTTTAACTTATCAATAATATTTTCAATTCCGGTCAGTTCGTCTTTGTAAAGTTTGCTGTAGAGAAATTGTTCCATTAAAGAAGGATAGACTTTTCCGTATCTTTTTTCAAAATCATTTATTCTTTCTTTCAGTTTTTCCCAGTATCCCATACGTAAATAGACGATCGAAACATTAAGCAGGCTATAGTATTCGAAATGCCCGATTTTAAGTTTTTTGAACAGAGAAAGGGCTTCCTCCAATTCTTCAAGAGCTTTTTTGTAATTATCAAGTAGGAGGTTTGAAAACCCCTTATAATTTATAAACATTGCTTCATTAATTACATCTTTCTCCTTTTTCGTTATGTCAATACATTTCTGGAAGTATCGAATTGCTTCCTTATGTTTTTCGTTTTGTTGTTTTGCCAGGCCGCCTAAAACCAGAAAATCTCTTTTCATTTCAATTGGAGGGTCTTTTTCGAGTTCTTTTTCCACTATTTTCATGGTTTTCTCAAATTCACCATTCGCGCATAAAATGCGACCTTCGAGAAATTTAAGACGTAAGGTTAATTCTTTTTCTTTCTTTTTGAAATTTATTAAAAGAGTGGAAGCGTCATCTACTCTTCCGTTTCTAACCAATAGATATCCCAGATGATATATTGAGTCTTCTTTTATCCTTCCTTTCGAAGATTTAAGAGCTTTCCTGAAATATTTTTGCGCTTCGTCTATATTCCCTAATCTCTCTTCCAATATTCCAATTTGTAAAAGATAAAAGGGGTCTTTTTCGTCTTCTGAGTGAAGTTCTTTGTAAGTTGATAACGCGTTGTTAATATTACCGGCTAGTTCAAGAATTCTTGCCAGAATTATCTTTGTATTTTTATCGTATTTTATGGCAAGAGTTTCTTTTAAAAACCTGATTGCTCCAGGATATTCTTTTTGTTTTATTCTTTTTTTGGCTATTTTTATTAATGACTGTCTGTAATCCTTTTTAAGCCCAAGGTCTTTCTGCAGGATGTATAGTATCTCGGGAGAAGCTATTTCTTTTTTTGTTTTTTCATAAATGTTTTCTTTATCTTTTTTTGTTAGTTTTTTATAAAGTAATTCTCTCATCCAGTCGTTTTTAAAAGAAATGCCTTTTTTATTCTTCCTTAGAATATTTCTTGAAACAAGAGAATTAATTAAAGTGTATGGATCTTTTAATCCGAAAAGATTAATGATTTCCGGAGAAATATTTTCTGGGAATACGGATAATATTTTTAACAGTTCCTTTTCTTCCGGGTTAAGTTTTTCGATCTGAAATTCTAAGTTTTCCTGAATGCTGCCGGGCAATTGAACAGACGAAATCTCTTTTTCTTTGAAAATGGTTTTATCGCCTTTTCTCTCCAGAATTCCTTTATCTATTACAATTTCTGTAATTTGATTTACTAAATAAGGATTTCCTTCGGTTCGCTCAAGAAGGAAAGAAATTAAATCTTTTTTATTTTCAAGTTTTGGAAAGTTTTTATCGAGAATAAATTCTATATCTTTTTTATTTAAGTTCGAGATGGTAAAAGTAGTGGTAATATCCGAGAACTCTTCTATCTCCTTTATTTTATCTTTTGTACTTATCGCGAGTATAACGGGACTTACCCTTATGGATGCAGCATTCTCTTTGAATATCCCCGATAGTTCCGAAGACGATGAAATATCATCCAGAAGTAGAACAAGGGGTTCTTCTCCCAGGATTTTCTCGCTTAATAAGCGATATAGTTCACCCGTTGTTACTTCTTTAGCGTTTATTCCTTCCTTGAGAGCTTTTATCTTTAACTGATTTAAAAAAGAGGTTTTTCCTGTTCCTCGTTCTCCTTCTATCCATAAAATATGAGGTTCGGGCAGTTTTTTTATTAAAGAATCGAATTCCTTTAATTCTTTTTCTCTTCCGGAAAAGACTGGAATAAAAGAAGGTTTCCTGTCCGCGGAAGGAGCTCCCAGAGCCAGTTCTGTTTTTACCTCTTCTATATTCTTCAGACGGTTATTAAGATCCTTTGCTGTCATTCTTTGAATTAAAAGATTTAACTCTCCGGGTATCGAGGGATTTTTTTCTTCGGGGGGAGGCAGACCTTTTTTCAATTTATCTTCTATTATTTGGGATAAAGAACCTTTAAAAGGTTTTTCACCGGTTAATATCTCGTATAGTATTACACCTATTGAATAAATATCGGAAGAAAAGGCGGGCGAATCGGTAAGGGCTTCCGGAGCCGCGTAAGCGGGAGTTATTATGTCCGGATCGTAACCCGGATCTATCAGCTTTACGTTGTTGTTTTTATCCACGAATATGTGAGTGGGTTTTAAATCTCCGCATATTATGCCGTTCGAGTGAAGAACTGAAAGCGAATCGAGAATGGAGACAATTATATTTTCTATTTTTTTGAAATCGCTTTTTTGGGAAGGTATTTTTTCAAACACACGGTCGATTGTGGGATAAGTGATTTTTTCCATGGAAAATCCGCATTTTCCGTCTTCCTCAAACCAGTTATAGACAGACACGAAATGCGGGTCTTTTATTTCACTTAAAAGTTCGAACTGACTCTGAAGTATCTCCCTGTTCGAAGGTTCTCCGATTTTGTAGGCAATATCGCCTTTTGTATAAATCTTAGCGAATTTTCCTTCTCTCAGTAGTTCGAGTTTACTTAAATCCATTACCCCCTCGTTCCATTATAGTTTATTTTTTTGTTTTCTTATAGGTGGTTACAAGTATTATAAGGGAAATATCATATAAGGTCAAGATACCAGTTTAAATTCGCGGGAACTTTTACAGGGAAAATTAATCTAAAAATAATAAAAGGATAGACTTAATTTAATAAAAAAATTTATTTGTTTAATAATTAGGGAGGAAATATGATTAAGATTACTAAAGATCAAAATAAATATTTGATAGAATATATAGATCATCTAAATTATCTCGAAAACGAAGATTATTATGGTATTGAAGAAAGAGAGAAATTAATAAAGAAAAAAATAGCGGATGTTAAAAGAAAACTTCAGAAACTAATAAATAAGTCGAAAAATTCTTCGGGAAGAAAAATTGAATATTTACTCAAAATTAACAGATTTTAAAATTGCTTTCGTATTCGTTCTAAAAGAGTTTTTGTTTTTCTTATCCCTTCGTATTCGTTAGGGTTTTCTCCCTCATATTCTATTCCAACGTAACCATGGTAGCCGCTCGATATAACTATTCCCATCATTCTATCGTAGTCTATTTTTGTTTCATTTCCGTATTCATCGAAATCGTAAGATTTGGCGCTGACGCCTTTAGCGAAAGGCATCATTTTCCGGACACTTTCATAGATATTAATACCTTCAGGGAAATTACCAAAATCGGGTAAGGTTCCGAGTAAAGGATTATTTGTTTCTTTTATTACTTCGGAAAGCCATACCGGGTTACTCGATAACCCCCCGTGATTTTCTATTATTATACTTATCCCTTTTTCCTTTGCGTAGCCGGCAAGCCTTAAAAGACTCTCGACTATCTGATTTTTTTGCTCCAGTGGGGATCCATCTCCCTCCGCGTTTACGCGTATTGAATGGCATCCCAGAATTTCGGCGGCATCTATCCATTTACGATGTTTTTCTACCGTCGTGACTCTTTCTTCCTTGGATTTTGCACCCAGTTTTCCTTCGTCGTCGCACATTATTAATAAATTTTTAACCCCTGCACTGTTCGAGCGGTTTTTTAATTCTTTAAGAAATTCTATATCTTGAGCTTTATCTTTTAAAAACTGATTTACATATTCTACAGCATCGATTCCGAATTGTCTTCGAGCGATAATCGGAAAATCCAGGGTAGTCTCAATTTCATTTTTTAAAAAATGACGATGCAGCGACCATTGCGCCAGGGAAATTTTGAAGGGAGGTGGTCTATCCTGAGAATCCTTTAGTTCTAAAACCGCGTTTTTTGTGTTAGAGGAAAAATATTTTAGTGATTCCATATATTTATATTAAAGTAAATTTAAAAAAAAACAATTGGGACCACAAGATTACCCATCGCCCAAGCAAATCATGTTTTTTTATTTTACGAGGAGAGTCTTCTTTTTTGGCATAAATGTAGCGTTGGATTTTACCCCAAAAAATCAATATGACGGGGTATGAACCCCCGCGCTACAGAGTATTTTTGTAGCGTTGGGGTTTATCCCCAACCATCTGCAGGAGTGGCTTCCAGGTTCCGAAAAAATGTAGCGTTGGGGCTTGTCCCCAACATTAATAAAGAATAATTAAAACTTCGTGCGCTGGTGCCTTAATGGCGAATTTCATGCAAAAAAAAGTTGACCGGTAGTACTACAGGGACTTCTTAATTATGATTGAATTTACAAATCTTCTGATCCTGCCTTTTTCTTTGTATGCGAGTATGGAAATTAAGATCGAGAAAGCTAAAATTCTTTGATAAAGAGTGTTTCCCGCGAGTGCGGTTACGCTTATAAGTAAAATACCGAGACTGAGGTCCAGTAAAATTGCTTTTAAATTATATTTGATGGGAAAAACTTTGTTGCCTACTATGTAAGCGAAAGAAGCAAACAGGAAATAAGAAAATAGGGTAGAGGCTGCCGCTCCCATAATTTCGTAACGAGGTATTAAGTATAAATTAAGCCCGATGTTTATTAGTAAAGGTACAAGCGCGATTGGAATTAAAAGACCGGTTCTCGATTTTATATAGAAGCCGGCAGTGAAAATCTCCTGGAGACCGAAGAAAATATAAGATAAAGCGATGATTGGTACTATAGACTGAGCAATCCAGTATTTTTCCGCGACCATCAATTTGAATATTTCCGGAGTAAAGAAAGAAAGAATTGCCCACAAAACCAGAGCGCCTCTAACGAATATTACCGAAGAGTCTGCGAAGGTTTTTTTATTTTCGGGATTGTTAAAGAAAAATGCTGTCCACGCTCCGCAAAATCCGTACACAAATATACCCATTGCCGTGCCGAATTGGTATCCGAGTGTGTAAAGACCTGTTTTATCAAGACCGAGAATCCATTTTATTAACCACCGGTCGATTAAATCGAGTCCGATCCAGACTATAACGGAGAGAGGAAGCAACGGTAATCCGTAATGTAGTAATTTTTTTACCGGTTTCCAGTCTATTTTTACTATAAGAAATTTAAGCATTTCAGGGTATAGTAGGAAAAAGAGAATGAAACTGCTTCCCAGATTTCCGAGAAGCACCCCCGCTACACCCATTTTGAAATAAAGCACAAAAAGTATATTGAGAGCCAGGTTTATTATAAACCTTATGGTATTTAAAATCACATAGTATTTCGAACGGTTCGAAATACGAAGTATTAAAAGTCCCGGAGTTAGTAAACATTCTACCCATATTATGATTGAAGCGAGTTGAATTAAGTGAATATCGTTCGGAGTTAAAAGGGCGCTTGAAAGCCGCGAAGAGAAAAACAATACCGTAAAAAGGAATAAGGAAGAATAAAATAAACGAAAAAGAAAAAACCGGCTGAAGACTTCTTTTTTATCACATCCTTTTTCGGTAAACTGTTTGAGAAAGGCTTCATCCAGACCAAGATTAAAAAAAGTTGTTAATGCGCCGGAAAACAGATAAATCATTGCCAGTTTTCCGTACTGTGTCTGAGTAAAAGAGTGGGTGTAAAGTGGAATTAAGAAAAAACTTATGGCTTTTCTGAGAAAAAGGCCAAATCCGTAAACCGCGGATTGACCGAAGAGATCTTTTATTCCGCCCGATTCTTTTTTCAATTTAAATCTCTATGAAATTTCGCCTACACCAAATATCAAAATTTTATCTCCTAAATTTTTTTATGAAGTTGATTGCGAAAGAAACACTGAGCACCCATGCTTGATTTGAAGGATATCAGACCTTTGTTTACTTCCATGGGATTATTTTCGGATTCTTCCTGGTTTACTCCCAGATCCAGGTATCTAAATCCATTTTGTTGTCCCCATTTCATAATTTCATAAAGTAATAAATTTATTGGTCTGTACTCCTGAAAATTGTAATCCAAGGCTATGTAAAAAGCTAAAAGAGTTCTTTTATTGCATACAAATATAAGTGAACCGCCCAGTAAATCCCCATTCCTATAAGCTAAAAAGAGTTTGAAACAGTTGGGCATTAGAGAGTTTAATTTTTTTAGTTCTTCAAGGGTGTGTGTCACGGGAACATCGAATTTTTCCTTGTTTTTTAGTAAAATCGGATAAAAACTTTCGTAATCTTCGCTAAGTTCTATTCTCACATCGTAGTTGATAGCTTTTTTTATGGCGCTTTTCGCGTTTTGATGGCATATACTTATAGGATCATCCTCCGATAATTCCGATAAATTTATTACCGATGTATACATGTTTGCGGAATAAGAGAATCCGTTATAGAGGAGTACGTATTCGAGGTTTCTGTTCATTTTTCTGGAATAAACTATCGGAGGAGGAGTCAGGTATATTTCCTTTATCCCTTCACTTTCACAGTATTTAAGAAAATTCGTGACTACTATATCTGCTTTTCTGAAACTGCTGTCGTTCATTACTATTCCTCCGAAGCTGGCACCGGCCGGCGATTTAAAAATTCCGTTATTCAGTAAACCGGGCAGAACCGCTATTGGGTTACTTTGTTTATGGAAAATTAAATGATGAAAATTGAATCTATCCGGCGGGTGATAGTCTAAAAATTGTATTTTATGAAATATGGTCCCGTTATTGGATTTTTCGACAAAATTATCCCAGCTATCTTTTATTTCCGGGCTGTATTTACCTACTTTAAGATCATCCATTTCTATGCGTGCTTGAGGTTAGATCAGGTCCCATGTCTTGGGTTCTGGTTTTTAGGTTTTAGTTGAGTTGGATAGCTGACAGCTGACAGCTGACGGCTGACAGCCGAAAAATCTCTGTGAGTGATTTTTCTAATTTTATCCATTATAACTGTGTTCTTCATCCGGGAATAAACCTTCTTTGACTTCTTTTTTATATTGGTTAAGCGCTTCGCGGATTATTTTTTCCAGATTGACATACTGTTTCGCGAATTTTGGTTTAAAATCAAAAGAAAGTCCGAGTATATCGTTTACCACAAGTATTTGCCCGTCCAGATTTTTCCCTGCTCCGATTCCGTACACCGGTATTGAGGACTGTTTAAGTATTTTTGATGCCAATTCTGTAGTAACTGATTCCAGAACGATCGCGAAAACTCCGATTTTTTCCAGGACCTCCGCGGCTTTTAAGTTTTTCTCGAATTCTTCACTGGTCTTTCCGATTACTTTATAACCGTTTTGAAAGTAATATTGAGGATTCAAGCCAATATGTCCCATTACAGGTATACCCGAATCAACGATCGCTTTTATGTTGTCTGCTTTCTTTATTCCTTCAACTTTTACCCCCGATGCTCCCAATCGTAGAAATTGTCCGGCGTTTAATGTAGCTTCTTCAGGGGTGGTATGGAACGATAGAAAAGGCATATCTGTTATTACCGGAGTTTTTTTCGCACCTTTTACTACCGCTTTTGTAAAAGTAAGCATATCTTCCATTGTTACGGGGATGGTAGTCGAATATCCCATATCGCAGGTGCCGGCCGAATCTCCCACGAGAATCCAGTCTATTCCGCATTCATCGGCAATCCTGGCAAGCGGATAACTATAAGCGGTTATACCCGCTACGAATTCCTTATTTTCTTTTTTCGCCAGGAAGGATTTTATTGATTTAAGTTTATCCCCCAATTCTTCCGACCAATCTTATTTTATCGCCATGGGATATTTCGGTTTTACCCATTATTGAGGTTATGTATCCTGAGGCTGTTTCGTTACGTACATCTACTATCTGGATTTTTCCCAGAGGAGTTATTAAATCCTTTGGGCCATCTTTGTAGATAAGAAATACGTCGCCTAATTTAACCGCGATATTACCCGGTTCTATGTAAACTATCGAAAAAGGTTTCATTATAGGTTCTTCGTTTTTAAAGGCGATTATTTTGCCGGTAACCTCGGTTGTAACCGGCTGCGCGTCCCCTGTAACGACTTCGGGAGCGGTATATTTCATAATATGATCTCCTTTCTCTATATCTTCATATGATTCCGTTACTATTGCTGTTGAAATATCTTCTCCCGCTTCCGTAATTTTTAGAACGCCTTTGATTCTTACTACTCTACCGTAGATGCCAACGCGTTTGTCCCAGTCGAATACAACGTAAACATCTCCGTTACTTATGCCGTCATCTGTTCCTTTGTCCACTTCGACTTCATCTCCCATTACGGTAGATGAACCTTTTAAGTCCGGAAGCGTTTTAATCAGTTTGCTTACTGTGCCTATCTCTAGAGATACATCTCTGGTAATGAAACCGGCTATAAGTGCTGCTTTCCGTGTGAAGGCGTAATCTGCCGCTTGAACGACGGAAAAGAGTTCGGTTTCTTCCGCTTCTTCCAGTTCTTCTTCTAATCTGCTTGCTCTTGCCATTTGCATTTCTTCTTCTATTTTGCTTTTTGTGCCCTTAATTTCCATTACAATGCCTTCTTGAACAGGGGGTATCGAAGCCTGTTCTTCCGGAACATTTGGTATTACAAATACTTCGCCGGGATAAATCCAATGCGGATCGGCGATTGAATCTTTATTTGCTTCGTAAATTACCGGCCAGAGAAATGGATCGTTGTAATAAAATCCGGCTATATCCCATAAACAATCTCCTTTAACTACCGTATGTTGTTTATATTGGGCAACTAAAACAATGCTAATAATTAATAATAAGGCGACAAATATAAATTTTTTCATTTCGACTCCTTTTCTTTAACATATTTTAGTTCAAGGTCTTGAATTATGTTATTTAAATATCCTTTTTCTTCCTCGTCCAGGTTGCCTTTTGTTTTTTCTCTGAGTACTCGGAGGGAATCTATAAGGTACTTTGAGACCTCTAAATCTTTACTTTTTTTGCCACTGGTTGGATCCTCGACTAATCCCAGAGATATGTACGCTCCGGTTGCCATTCTCATAACTATGGAAATAAATGTCGCTTTTTCTAGTTCTTCTGCTCTGGTATCTGACTGTTTATCTTTGGTTTGCTTGTCGGTCATTTTTTAATCCTCTCTGGACCAGAAAACCTGTAAAACTTTTTGTCCTTCAGAGAATTTATATTCGACTTCTCCTTTGTAAGAATTATGGAGAATTTTTCCTATACGCTGGGCGAGAGTATCTGTTGTGGTTTCTATTCTGTAATGATTTTTGTTTTCTTTTTCTATTCCCATAATACGTTCGAGAGGGTTTTTGTCGATAGCTCTTTTTTCTTCACTTTTAACGGTGGAAAGAATTTCGTCTTTATGGTGTTCGATGAAATTGCCGGATATGAAAACTAACCCCATCGGATAATTGTCTTTGATTTTTCGACAGGCAGGGCACAATTTTTCTTCGTAGTCACCTTTTAATCTGATTTCGTGTTCCAGGCTTTCGCTTAGTTGCCATCTTTTATTGTGATACAGGGCTTTGCAGGAAGGACATATGTTTGGATCTTTATAATCTACTTCTCTCAAGTAGGGATCTTTGAGGACCGCGTCGCCACCTCTTCTCTTATGAATTTTATCCATGCCTAATATCCTCCTTATGATGTTTCTGTTGTTTTACCAAAAAATGGGCGAAAGAGGACTTGAACCTCTGACCTCCTGCTTGTAAGGCAGGCG
>CAZVXD010000028.1:0-19953 GCA_964631335.1 uncultured bacterium | reverse complement strand
AGAGAAGGCGGAAGGACTGTCGGTGCCGGTGTGGTAACAGCAATCGAGGAGTAAATGGCTAAGCATATAAGGATAAGGATGAAATCTTACGATCATAAAATACTCGATGACTCTGTTGAAGAGATAGTAGAGGTTGCTAACAGGACAGGCGCGGAGGTTATAGGCCCCGTCCCATTGCCTACGAAGAGGAGAATTTACACGGTTCTCCGTTCTCCGCATGTGGATAAAAAATCCAGAGAACAATTCGAGATCAGGATTCATAATAGACTAATAGATTTAAATAAACCTTCACATCAGACAATGGAAGCTTTAACGAAGATGGATTTACCCGCCAGAGTCGAGGTTGAAATAAAATATTAAGAGGAGTTGGGAGATGCTTATTGGAAGAAAGTTAGGAATGACAAGAGTGTTTGGAGAGAATGGAGAAAGTGTGCCGGTTACGGTTATAAAAGCGTCTCCTTGTTTTATTATAGACAGAAGGACCGAAGAAAGAGATGGTTATACCGCTTATGTTATGGGTTTTGGAGAAAAGAAAGAAAAACGGGTTAAAAAACCCGTTTTAGGTTTATGCAAAAAGGCGGGAGTTCCCGGAGTGGAAATTATTAGGGAATTCAGAACAGAAGATATTTCGGTTTTTGAGGTTGGAGAAAAAATACCAGTTTCTATTTTGCAGTCAGGAGATAAAATTAGCGTTGTGGGTTGGAGTAAGGGAAGAGGGTTTCAGGGTGTTGTTAAGAGATGGGGTTTTTCAGGGGGACCCGGTTCGCACGGGTCTCGTTTTAATAGAACTCCAGGTTCTGCCGGAGCAGGGACATATCCCGGTAGAGTATTGAAAGGGAAAAAATTTCCCGGTAGAATGGGAAATGAAAGAGTAACGGTTAAAAATCTTGAAGTTGTTAATATAGATGAAGAAAAAGGGCTCATATTGGTAAAAGGCGCTGTACCCGGATTCAGAAATGGGCTTATTTTAATTAAGATTAGCAATGATATAGATATTCCTGCAAGGAAGAGATTAGCTGAGGAAATAGCGAAGAGCGTTAAAGAGAGTAAGGGAAAGAAAGAAACAAAAGCCGACGAGCCAGCGGATGAGAAAGTAGAGCAGAAGAAAGAAGAAAAAGAAACGACAGAAGTAGAGAAAAAAGAAAAATCCAAAAAGAGAACTGAAGAAGCAAAGAAAGAAACGGAAGAGGTAAAAGAAAAAGACAAGGCCGATAAAAAGAAAAAAAGTGCAGAAGTAGAAGAATCTAAAAAAGGGAAGAAAGAAAACGAAGAAGGTAAAAAAGAGAAAGAAGAAAATAAAGAGAAAAAGAATAAACCAGAAGAAAAGAAAACGGAAAGCAAGGAAACAAAGTCAAAAGATAAAGAAAAAGATAGCGGAAGCAAAGACGAAGAGAAAGGTGAAGGTTAAAAATGTCGGTTAAAGTTAAGTGCTATAATAATTCAGGAAAAGAAGATGGAACTATCAAATTGTCGGGTGATCTTTTTGAATCGAAATTTGATGAAAATTCGCTATATTATTCCGTAGTAAACCATCTTCATCAGCAAAGGCAGAATACAAGTAAGACAAAAACAAAAAGCGAGGTTGCCGGAAGCGGGAAGAAACCGTGGAGGCAGAAAGGGACGGGAAGAGCCCGCGTAGGTACGAGAAGAACTCCTATTTGGGTCGGCGGTGGAGTAATTTTTGGCCCCAACAGAAAGGAATATAATTTTAAAGTTAATAAAAAAGTTAAAAAGAAAGCGCTTAATGCTGCGATTTCTAAAAGAGTTTCTGATGAGCGTTTTGTTGTGGTCGATAAAGAGAAATTTGAAGCCCCGTCTACAAAGACAGTAGCGGATTTATTTAAGGCTATAGGTATTTATGGCGATAAGGTTTTACTTCTCGACGACGGGAACGATAAGAATTTTTATCTGTCTTGCAGGAATATTTCAGGATTACAAATTATACCCGTAAAACAGGTTAATGCTTATCGGGTTTTAAGTAACGATTGGGTAGTCGTTTTAAAAGAAGCGGTAGGAATATTGAATGAGGTTTTTAAATAATGGATAGCAGAGATATTTTGATAAGACCTATTATAACCGAAAGAGGCAGTAATTCTATGGCTATAGGTAGATACACTTTCGAGGTTTTTATAGGAGCGAACAAACCCCAGATAAAGAAGGCTGTCGAAGATCTTTTTAAGGTTCATGTAATGGATGTAAACACGATCATTGTTAAAGGCAAGGTAAGAGGTATCGGAAGATCTAAAGGAAAAAGAAAAGATTGGAAAAAAGCAATTGTGTCTCTTCGTGAAGGAGATTCGATACCTTTGTTCGAGGGAGCATAAATGGGTACAAGAAAGAGCCGTCCGGTAACTCCAAGCAGCAGATATTATGAGGCTGCGGATTTTTCTGAGATAACCAGAAAAAAAGCAGAGAAGAGTTTAGTAAAAAACCTTCCGAGTAAAGGTGGTAGAAATTCTAAAGGCCGAATTACTGCCGATCACAGGGGTGGAAGAGTCAGGCGTAAGTACAGAAGTGTGGATTTGAAAAGGAATAAATTCGGAATAAAAGGGAAGATTAAATCTATCGAATACGATCCTAACAGGTCGGCTCGAATAGCGCTGGTTTTTTATGAAGACGGAGAAAAAAGATATATTGTTTCACCGGATGGGATGAACGTAGGAGATACTGTTCAGGCCGGTTCCGGATCTCCGATATCGATAGGTAATTCTCTTCCTCTTTCAGAGATACCGCCGGGTACTTTTATACATAACGTAGAGCTTGAGCCAGGTAAAGGCGGTGTCCTTGCCAGAGGCGCGGGTACCGGAGCTCAAATTCTTGCTTTAGAGGGTAAACACGCTCATGTGAGATTGCCATCGGGAGAGGTGAGGTTGATCCTTTCAAGTTGTAGTGCTACGATTGGAAGAGTCGGAAATGTTACCCATGATTCCATTTCAGATGGTAAAGCCGGGAGAAGCAGATGGAAAGGTAAAAGACCTCGAGTTCGCGGTGTTGCCATGAATCCGGTTGATCATCCTCTCGGAGGTGGAGAAGGAAGGTCGTCCGGAGGACGTCATCCGGTTTCCCGGACAGGCGTTCCTGCTAAAGGATATAGGACCAGGGATCCCAAGAAACAATCTTCCAAATATATAATAAAGAGAAGAAAGACGAGAAGGAGAAAGTAGGTATGATTGAAGGAAAAAATGTAGATGAAAAATTGCTGAATAAAATAAAGAAATGGAAGGAAGGGGATCCTCAAGTTGAAACCTACAGGCGAAGTTCTGAAATCGTGGAAGATTTTGTGGGGCATACGATTGGAGTTCATAACGGTAAAGATTTTATTTCGGTTTATGTGCGACCGGAAATGGTAGGGCATAAACTCGGAGAGTTCGCTCCTACCAGGAAATTTATCAAACACGGCGGACAAAAAGAAGCGGTTATTGGTTAGGAGTATAATTATGGAAGGAAAGGCTGTACAAAAAAATATTAGATTATCACCCCGAAAGGGGAGAAGAATTATTCCTCATATTCAAGGGAAATCTGTTGTTGAAGCAAAAATGAGGTTGGATTTTTTACCGCATAGAGCGGCAAAAATTATAAAAAAATGTGTGCACACTGCTGCCAGTAACTGCATCAATAAAGCCGGCGAAATGGATTTGAGAGAAGAAGATTTATATGTTAAATCGGTTAGAATAGATGAGGGACCGAAAATGAAAAGGTATAGACCTATGTCTTTCGGTAGAGCCGGTCTTATCAGGAAGAGAATGTCGCATATAACAGTAGAAGTCGATAAGAAAGGAGAAAAATAATGGGTCAAAAGACACATCCTGTAGGTTTTAGAGTCGGAGTCAATAAAGATTGGAAGTCGAGGTGGTTTTTTGGCAAAAATTTCTCCGAACCCTTAAAAGAGGATATTGAGATAAGAAATTATTTAAGATCCGAGTTTAAGGATGCCTGGATATCAGTTATAGAAGTGGAAAGAACCGCTGAAACTGTTAGGGTTATAATAGAGACAGCAAGACCGGGTATGGTAATAGGTAAAGGCGGAGAAGAAGTTAAAAGGATACGAGCTAAATTAAACGAAATGCTAGGAAAAAATATTTATCTCGATATTAAAGAATGTAAAATGCCCGAGCTTAATGCTTCACTTGTGGCTCAATCGGTGGCAAGGCAGATCGAGAGAAGAGTGCTGCAGAGAAGAGCGATGAAAAGAGTGGTTGAGGAAGCCATTAAAATGGGAGCGGCGGGGATTAGAGTTCAGTGTGCTGGAAGACTTGGAGGTTCTGAAATAGCAAGAAAAGAGTGGTACCTCGAAGGCAGGGTTCCTCTTCATACTATAAGCGCGAATATCGATTATGCTCAGGTAACAGCTAACACCAAATCAGGAACTATAGGGGTTAAGGTTTGGATTAATAAGGATTTTTCTTAATTATGTTAATGCCAAAAAGAGTTAAACACAGAAAAAAACAGAGGGGTAATCTAAAAGGGAAAGCGACAGCAGCTATAAGTCTGGATTTCGGAGATTTTGGGCTAAGGGCTCTTGAATCGGGTTGGATTACCGCCCAGCAGATAGAAGCAATGCGTGTAACGGTGGCTCACTATTTAAAAAGAGCCGGTAAATTATGGATAAGAATTTTTCCGGATAAACCTGTTTCCAAAAAGCCCGCGGAAACTCGTATGGGTAAAGGTAAAGGAGAACCGCTTTTTTGGGTAGCGCCATGCAGAAAAGGAAGAGTTATTATAGAATTGGAAGGAGTTTCTGAAGAAGCTGCTAAGGAAGCCTTAAGAAGAGCGAGTGCCAAATTACCCGTCAAAACCAGATTTATAAAGAGAGAGGGAGTTTTGTGATGCAAGCAAAAGAGCTTCGAGAAATGACTGAGGCAGAGTTGAATTCGGTAATGCATGACTTAAAAGAAGAGTTATTCACTTTACGTTTTGAAAAGGCGAGAGGGAAGGTTAATAATCCGGCTCGTTTTAAACAGCTTAGAAGAGAAATAGCGAGGCTTGAAACAGTTTTTAATGAAAAGGAGAGAGAAAGTGGCTTGGAAGGTGGGTAGAGTTGTTTCTGTCGCTCCGTCAAAAACAGTAGTTGTTTTGGTGGAGAGGAGGGTTCAGCATCCGGTTTATAAGAAATATATAAGGAAGAGGAAAAAGTTTTACGCTCACGATGAAAATGAAAGCGTTTCCCTAGGAGATGTTATTCGTATAGTTTCTACCCGTCCTCTTTCTAAACTTAAAAGATGGAGAGTTGATAAAATATTAGAAAAAGCAGAGGCGGAAAAGTGATTCAGCAGGAAACAAAATTGAAGATCGTAGATAATACGGGAGGCAAAGAAGCTTCTTGTATTAAAGTGTTGGGCGGTTCGGGCAGAAGATACGCCGCATTGGGTGATATTATTGTGGTAAGTGTTACTAAAGCGGCCCCAAGATCTTCGGTTGAAAAAGGTACTGTTCATAAGGCTGTAATAGTTCGTACCAAAAAGGAAAGAAAGAGAGAAGACGGAACTGCGGTAAGATTCGATGATAACGCATGCGTTTTACTCGACGCCAACAAGGAACCTGTGGGTACCAGAATCTTTGGTCCCGTGGGTGAAGAATTAAGAGATAGGGGTTTTATGAGATTGATATCTCTTGCCGCGGAGGTACAGTAATGAAGATAAAAAAAGGAGATACGGTTTTAGTTATTTCCGGTAATTATAAGGGGAAGAAAGGAAAAGTTAGAAAAGTGATAACCGAGGATAACGGAATTATTGTTGAAGGGATAAACATGAGAAAAGTTCATAGAAAACCAAGAAAAAGCGGTGAACCGGGTGGTATTTTAGAGAAAGAACTACCTGTCTCTAATTCCAAAGTGAAATTGGTCTGTCCCTCCTGTGGTGAACCCACGCGAGTTGGTTTTATGTTTCTGGAAGATGGTCGAAAGGTTCGCCACTGTAAGAAATGTAATGAGATTATAGAGTAAGGTAAAAAGATGAAAGAAAAACCGAGATTGCAAAAATATTATCAGGAAAAGATAAATAAGGATCTTCTGGAGAAATACGGGAATTGTATGAGGGTACCTAGATTGCAAAAGATCATAGTTAATTGTGGTTTAGGTAAATCTGCGAAAGATAGATCTGTTTTTGAATCAGCTGTTGAGAGTTTAAAAGAGATTACGGGACAGAAACCCCTGACAACCAGGGCGAAAAAATCTATTTCAAGCTTTTATTTAAGAGAAGGAGATCCTATTGGGCTAAAGGTTACTTTGAGGAAAGAGCGGATGTATGAATTCCTGGATAGGCTTATTAGTGTGGCTATTCCCAGGATCAGGGACTTCAGAGGTTTGAATCCGGATTCTTTTGATGGTAGAGGGAATTACACTCTCGGTATTTCCGAGCAGTTTATTTTTCCCGAGATAGATTATGACAAAGTTAAAGAGGTGATAGGTATGGATATTTCATTAGTGACAACAGCGGAAACCGATGAAGAAGGTTTGGATTTGCTGAGAAGGTTTGGACTGCCGTTTAAGATAAAGAAGGGAGCATAAATGGCCAGGAAAGCATTAATAGAAAAAAGTAATAAAACTCCTAAATATTCGACTCGTAAAGTTAACAGGTGCTTTAGGTGCGGAAGAAGACGCGCTTATTTGCGTGATTTTGGCTTGTGTCGTTTATGTTTCAGAGAGCTGGCTCTTAAGGGGGAAATTCCCGGAGTCAAAAAGGCTTCCTGGTAGGAGGGTGTTTTGTTAACAGATCCGATTGCTGATATGATTACAAGAATTAGAAATGCGGTTTTGGCGAAGCACAGACACGTCGAGGTTCCCGCGTCGAATATGGCGAAAGAGATTACCAGAGTACTTTTAGAAGAAGGTTATATCGGGAATTTTGAGTTTATAGAAGACGGAAATCAGGGGGTTGTAAAAATCACTCTTAAGTATATAAAAGATGAATCCCCCATTCATGAAATAGAAAGAGTTTCAAAACCCTCGAGAAGAATTTATGTTGGTAAAGAAGATATCCCTCTTGTTAAGAGAGGTTATGGAATCTCTATTCTATCCACCTCTAAGGGTATAGCAAGCGATGCCGAGGCCAGAGATAATGGCGTTGGCGGTGAACTGTTATTACAGGTCTGGTAAGGAGGTTACATGTCGAGAGTAGGGCGACAACCGATTTCTATTCCCCAGGGTGTAGAGATTAAAATTGAGGACAAAAAAGTAAAAGTTAAAGGCAAAAAAGGCGAACTGGAAACGCTTATACCCAGCGATATTAAGGTAGACGTAAAAGATGGTGAAATCATAGTATCGGTAGAGGGTAATTTACAGGATAGAAACGCTTTTTGGGGATTGACCCGTTCGTTGGTGAATAATATGGTTATAGGCGTGACGGAGGGTTTTTCGAAGACGCTGGAAATTAGAGGCAGAGAATACAGGGTAAATTTGAAAGGGAGAGACCTTGAGTTTGATCTTGGTTATTCGCACCCCATAAAAGTTGCCCCCAAAAATGGAATCGAATTTAAAGTTGAGGAGAATAAAGTAACGGTTTCGGGTATAGATAAAGCTCTTGTGGGAGAGCAGGCGGCTGAGATTAGAGATTTACGCCCGGCCGAAGTGTATAAAGGAAAAGGTATAAGGTATGATGGCGAATATGTTATTCATAAAGAAGGTAAGAGAGGTTTATAGTGGGAGAGTTCGAAAAAAGTAAAAGAAGAAGAATAAAAAGGAAGATGAGAACTCGGAGCAAAATTTTTGGTGAGCCCACGAGACCCAGGTTGTCTGTTACCAGGACAAACAAGCATATTTACGCGCAGGTTATCGATGATTTAAAAGAGCAGACCTTGGTTCAGGCTAGTACGGTAGATAAAGAATTACGCGATAAAATAAAAGGTAAAACTTTGAAGGAAAAATCAAAAGAAGTGGGATTGCATTTATCTGATAGATGTAAAAAGAAAAAGATAGAGAAGGTAGTCTTTGACAAAGGTAGATTTTCCTATCATGGTTGTATCAAAAGCCTGGCGGATGGGGCGAGAGAAGGAGGTTTGAAATTTTAAGCGGATTTACAAAGTCCAGAATGAAAGTAGACCCAAGGGAATATGAACTTGAGGAAAGAGTTGTACACATCGGTCGTATTTCTAAAGTGGTCAAAGGCGGTAAAAAATTCCGTTATTCCGCGTGGGTCGTAGTAGGTGACGGAAAAGGTATTGTCGGTTATGGTCACGGTAAGGCGGGCGAAGTGCCCACGGCAATTCAGAAAGCGGTTAAAAGTGCCAGAAGTAGATTGATACAGGTTCCGATTGTGGGAACTTCTGTGCCATATCAGGTAAAAGCTAGGTATAAATCTGCCCTGGTTATGATCAAGCCGGCCGCTCCCGGAACAGGTATTATTGCCAATGATAAATTGAGAGCTATATTCGAGCTGGGTGGTTACAACGATGTTCTTACCAAATGTTTCGGTTCTAAAAATCCTTTTAATAATATTATCGCGGCTTATAATGCGTTGGTATCTATGAGAACACCCGAGGAGTTTTCTGAACTTAGAGGCAAATCGATTGAAGAAATTTTAAAGGCAAGAAGGAAAATAGGCGAGGCAAAAGATGCTAAGAGTAAAGCAGATAAAGAGTAGTATCGGGTCAAATAAGAGACAAAAAAGGACGTTGAAAGCTCTTGGTTTGAAGAAAATTAACGATTCTGTTACACACGAAGATAATCCCGTTATCAGAGGTATGATAAGGAAAGTGTCTCACCTGGTAGAAATGGAGGAAGTTAGTGGGAACTGAATTAAGCAAATTGAGACCGCCTAAAGGTAGTCGAAAAGGAAAGAAAAGAGTAGGCAGAGGTCCGGGTTCGGGCATGGGGACTTATTCTACACGTGGTTTAAAAGGTCAAAATTCCAGAAGCGGAGGCGGTGTCAGAGAAGGTTTTGAAGGAGGACAAACTCCTCTTATAAAAAGAATACCTAAAAAAGGTTTTAATAGAGTGAAGAATTATAAGGTTTCGATTGTCAATATCGAAAAGCTCGATAGGTTTAAAGAAGGGGAAGAAATTACGCTGGAAAAACTCAGGAATGCCGGTCTTGCGGGAAAAAGAGATAGAATTAAAATTCTTGGCCGTGGTTCTATTGATAAAAAGTTATCAGTACATGCCAATGAGTTTTCAAAATCTGCCGTGGAAAAGATTGAAAAAGCAGGAGGGAAAATAATAAAAGATGTTTGATGCGTTTCGAAATCTCTGGAAAGTCGGGGATATAAGAAAAAAGATTCTTATTACATTCCTTATGCTGGTTGTGTACAGATTAGGCAGTCATATACCGGCTCCGGGAGTTAATATTGCTGTTCTTTCAGCGTATTTCGACAGAATGCAGGGTTCTGTACTTGGACTTTTCGATCTTTTTGTTGGTGGAAATTTAAGCCGCGCGACAATTTTTGCTCTGGGTATTATGCCTTATATCAGCGCTTCGATTATTCTTCAGGTTTTGGGCTCGAGTATTCCCTATTATCAGAGATTAACCAAAGAAGGGGAAGAAGGAAGGCGTAAGATGACGCAGCATACAAGATATCTCACCGTAGCTATAGCCGTTGTTCATTCGGTTTCTTTTACTATTTTCCTCCAAAATATTTCTGTCGGGGGAGTTTCTGTTTTACCCAACCCGACTCTTTTTGTTAAATTTTCGATAATTGTCACTATGACCGCCGGAACCATTTTCCTTATGTGGCTCGGAGAGCTAATAACCGAAAACGGTATAGGTAACGGTGTTTCTCTTCTTATTATGATGAGTATTCTTGCGAGAATACCTTCGCAGGTGTATCAATTTGGTCAAATGTTAAGAGCGGGTGCCGTGAGCTGGACTCTTACACTTATTTTCGCTGTTTTCGCGGTTCTTATTGTCGCTGCTGTGGTTTTTGTTACACAGGCGCAGAGAAGAATCCCTGTTCAGTACGCGAAAAGAGTTAAAGGCAGGAAGGTTTACGGAGGACAATCTACACATTTACCTTTAAATGTTAATACCGCGGGGGTTATCCCCATAATATTCGCTCAATCGGCATTGATGATCCTCCCTACTTTCGCAGGATTTTTTAAAGGTAAAGCGTGGGCAGATTGGGTCGTGAATGTTCTGTCTCCGAGCGGGTTTCTCTATAATGCTTTATTTGTGCTATTGATTGTTGCGTTCGCGTACGTTTATACCGCGATTGTAATAAACCCTCAGGACCTCGCGGCTAATTTGAAAAAATACGGTGGTTTTATACCCGGAATCCGGCCAGGGAGAAATACCGCTGAATATATCGATAAAACTATTTCAAGAATAACTTTACCCGGCGCTCTTTTCTTTGGATTTATCGCTGTTCTTCCGGTAATTATCAGAAGCAAATTTAATCTTCCTTTTTATTTTGGTGGGACTTCAATAATTATTATCGTGGGTGTTGCTCTGGATACCGCCAGACAATTAGAATCTCAGCTTCTTATGAGACATTATGATGGATTTATGAAAAAAGGAAGAATTCGAGGAAGAAGATGATGAGGTTGGTTTTTCTTGGGCCTCCGGGAGTCGGTAAAGGCACGCATGCCGATATTCTGGCTAAAGATTTAGAAATAAAACATTATTCTACAGGAGATATCTTCAGGCAGATATTAAAAGAATCTTCTGCCTTGAGCAAAAAACTCGATAAGTATGTTAATTCAGGAGAACTTGTACCCGATGAGATGGTTTTTGAGACCGTTAAAGAAGTTCTCTCGAATGAAAGTGGTGAAAACGGATGGTTGCTGGATGGCTATCCGAGAAACATGAACCAAGCTGAATTGTTGGATCGTTTTTTAGAAAGCAGGGGGGAGGAATTGGATTTCGCGGTTTATCTGTACGCTTCACCCGAGGTTTTGATAAAAAGATTAACTAACAGGCGAGTGTGTTCTCAATGTAACGCAATTTATAATTTAGTGAACAATCCTCCGAAAAAAGAGGGTGTTTGCGATAAATGCGGTGGAGCTTTGATTCAGAGAGAAGATGATAAAGAAGATACTATAAAAAAGAGAATATCTATATTTAAGAAAGAGTTTCAGCCGTTGGAAGAGTATTACGAAAATGAAGGAATACTGTTAAAAGTTTCAGCCGAGGGTAATTTAGAAGATATAGCTGATAGAATTAAAGAAGGTTTGAAAGTTGGCTAAAAAAGATATAATAAAGGTAAAGGGAGAAGTAGTTGAGAAATTGCCGGATTCGAAATTTCGAGTGAGATTGGATTTAAAAGATAATCCGGTTATACTTGCTTATTTGTCAGGGAAGATGAAGATGAATTATATTAAGATTGATGTGGGAGATTTTGTTGATGTGGAATTATCTCCTTATGACCTTACTAAAGGAAGAGTTGTTTATAGAGAATCATAGGAGGTATAAATGAAAGTCAGAGCATCTGTTAAGAAGTTATGTAAGGAATGTAAAATTATAAGACGCAAAGGTAGAGTTTATATTGTTTGTAAGAACCCTAAACATAAACAAAGACAAGGGTAGGAGGTAGCATGCCGCGAGTAGCCGGAGTAGATTTACCCGCAGATAAGCCTGTTCATATTGGATTGACGGCAATTTTTGGTGTAGGAAGACCGACTGCCCTCAAAATTCTTGAAAAAGTAGATATAGAAAAGGACAAGAGGGTTAAGGATCTGACCAACGAAGAGGTTGACCAAATAAGGCATCTGATCGAAGGTAAATATAAAATTGAAGGTGAATTGAAGTCTGAGATTAGGCAAAATATAAATCGTTTAAAAGATATTAAATGTTATCGAGGGGCTCGGCACAAACGGGGTTTACCTGTGAGAGGTCAGAGAACAAGAACCAACGCCAGGACCAGGAAAGGACCAAGAAAAGGCGCCGTTGCTCTGAAGAAGCGGGAAATTAAAAAGTAAGGGGGATCCATCAGTGGCTAAAAGGAAAGGAAAAGAAACTGGAAAGAAGAAAAAACTAAGGGCGCCTGAGTCGGGTATAGTTCATATACACTCTACATTCAACAACACTCTGGTAACTATAACCGATAAAAAAGGTAATACAATAGTCTGGACGTCCGCTGGCAGTATCGGTTATAAGGGTACCAGAAAAGGAACTCCTTATGCTGCTACAAAGGCCGCTGAAACGGCTGTTAAAAAAGCCATCGAAGCAGGAATGCGTACTGCGGAAGTGTGGGTTAACGGACCGGGTAGAGGAAGGGAATCGGCGATAAGAACTGTGCAGTCGGCAGGTATGAACGTTAGCGCGATTAAAGATGTTACCCCTCTTCCTCACAATGGGTGCAGACCTCCTAAGAAAAGGAGATTGTAATGGGTAGATATACAGGTCCTAAGTGCAGGAAATGCAGAAGACTTGCGATGAAGCTTTATTTAAAGGGAGACAGATGTTATTCTGAAAAATGCCCCGTCGGAGGAGAAGAATATATAAAACCACCGGGTGAACCTCCGAAGAGATGGCACGCAAGAGAGTCTTCTTATGCTTTGCAGCTGCGTGAAAAACAAAGAATTAAATCTATTTATGATTTAAGGGAAAAACAGTTCAGAAATCTTTTTTATAAGGCAACAAAAATAGAAGGGGTTACCGGGGAAGAGCTTTTAAAGTTGCTGGAAAAGAGATTGGATAACGTTGTTTATCGTTTGGGATTCGGGATGTCGAGAAGGCAGGCGAGGCAGGTTGTTCGACATGGTTATATAAATGTTAACGGTGAAAAAGTCGATGTTCCGTCTTACCAGGTTTCTGTTGGAGACGTTATTTCTGTTAGTGAAAAAGGTAAAAATGTTCCTCTTTTCGCTGAGTCACTCGCGCATGAGGTTGAGACTAAAGATTGGTTGTCCGTTAACAGAGATAAAATGGAAGGAAAGATTATAGCGGAGCCGAGCAGGGAAGATGTGGAATATTCTATTAAAGAAAATCTAATTGTTGAGTTGTATTCTAAGTAATAGGGAGGTAAAAGTTGAGGATCAGATCCCTGGTTATGCCGGAAAAAGTATCTGTAATTGAAAAGAGTGAAACATACGGCAAATTCTCTCTGTCTCCTTTAGAAAGAGGATACGGAATTGCTATTGGGCATGTCCTGAGAAGAATGTTGATTTCTTCTATTCAGGGCGCAGCTATAACGGCTGTGAAAATAGAAGATGTAATGCATGAGTTTTCTACAATAAAAAACGTAAAAGAGGATGTCGCGCAGATTATTTTGAATCTGAAGAAGGTTCGATTCAGATATAACAGCGAGGAACTTCCTCAGTATGTGATTTTAGAAGGTAAGGGTCCCGGAGAAGTTAAAGCTTCGAATATAAAGTTATCACCCGGGCTGGAAGTCAGTACTCCTGATCAGGTGATCGCGACTTTAGAAAAGGGTGGTGAGATAAAGGCAACATTAAGAGTAGATGTCGGAAAGGGCTTTAAGCCGAAAGAATTTTTTGTGGATTCCGAAATGGCTGAAGGAACCATATTCGTCGATACTAATTTTTCGCCGGTAAAAAGAGTCAAATACACAATAAATAATGTCAGAGTGGGACAAAGAACGGATTTTGAAGACCTGGTTATGGAAGTCTGGACAGATGGTTCGATTTATCCTGACGAAGCTTTAAATCTTTCTTCCAAAATCGTAAAAAATCATATA
Source organism: uncultured bacterium (assembly GCA_964631335.1). Lineage (GTDB taxonomy): Bacteria > Hydrothermota > UBA3072 > UBA3072 > UBA3072 > JAFGHJ01. The sequence continues at coordinate 6,387 of CAZVXD010000028.1, read as the reverse complement.
GAATTGTTTATCGAGGAAGATATATTCGAGGAAGAGGAAGAAAGTGGCGCTACAGAGAAGGAAGAAATGAAGAGAGCCTTAGAGTTGCCTGTTGAGGAACTGGGAATGGGGAATAGAGTTAGTAATGTTTTAAAAAATAAGAATATTAATAAATTAAAAGATATTGTGAAATATTCGGAAGAGGAAATGCTTAATTTTCCGAATTTTGGCAAGGTCTCTTTAAGAGAAGTGAAAGATAGACTGGCTGAATACAATTTATCTTTAAATATGGATTTAAAACAATTGGAGAAAGAAGAATGAGGCACAGGAATAAAGTTGTTAAATTAGGAAGAACAAAATCCCATAGAGAAGCCACTTTAAATAATCTTTTCTCGGCGCTTATTTTAAATGAATCTATAAAAACAACTAAAGCTAAAGCTAAAGCGTTGAAACGATTTGTGGACAGAGAAATTGCAAAAGCAATCAAAGGGGATTTGAATACAAGAAGAAAACTAAAAAGTAAATTGGGTTCGAAGCAGGCGTATTATAAATTATTCGAAACTATAGTTCCGCAGTGCAAGGATAGAAGAGGTGGGTATGTACGTATCATCGACCTTTCTACCGGAAGAAGGGGAGATGGCGCTGTTGAAAGTATAGTAGAATTCGTATAAGCTGAGATTGTGATAGATGAGAGGATTTCTTCTTTAGAAAGAAAAGCCGAAGAAGAATCAAATTACGTTAAAGTACTGAGAGGTAAATTCGGAAAACAGCGCTATTATAGTCTACTCAAAGACGCTTTATTGAAACTTTTTACCCCCGCCGAACTTGATTCGTTGGGTGGTTGTGGTTCTAAAAATTATATTGTTTTTTCCGGGAATTTACAAACCGAATTAAAAAAAGGCTTAAAGTCCATGAGGGATTTGCTCTCCGAGGGAGAGAAAAAATATCTTACCACTCAATTAGATGATTTTACCAGAACTTTGAACATGATTTTCGATGAAGGGGTAAAAACCGGAATTTCCCCCATTTTAATTGAATTTGCTCTGAAAAGATGGTTGAAGGTTCAAATGCCGTTAAAGAGCGCAATTCCCATACACAAGAAAATCGGGGTATCTTTACGTTTTTTCAGTAAAAGGGAATTGCACAAGGTAACATCCAAAAGGAAACTTATAAGTTTAACCGAAAAAGCTCTTATAGTCCCTTCTTTACTGCCAGAAGTTAAAATAGAGGATTTTTCTGGTTTTATAGAGGCAGGAGATTTTTTTTCTGAGGTTGCTAAAATATTCGCAGATTGTTATATAGAGCCAGTCAGGATCGAGTCGCGCCAAATAGATTCCAATGATATAAAAGAAAAAATAACATCTACCCGCGATTTAATTAAGGAAAACGCTTCGAAAAAAATTAGGGATATTTTTGGGGCGGTTGATGAATTAAGTGTCAACGAAATATTGCAACAAATAAGTGAAATAGTAAAGTATATAAATAGCGGGGAAGCTAAGGTAAGAGCTTTAAATTCTCAACTTCTGAGAGTGAAAGAACTCTCAATGACCCAGGAGCAAATAAATGTTCCGGGTATTTTTAGATTTTTCGATCCCGATTTCGGCAAGAAAATTAAAGAAAATATAAATCGATCTAAAGTAGCTCTTAATGAGGGATTGGGCGCTGCTCCCGAAAGGTTTTTATCCAGGAGCCTTTTAGGGAGGAAAACCGATTTTGAAAGTGTGATAGATTGGTTTATTAGGACTTATAACGAAATATTTTTGCCGTCCGTTGTAGAACTTATTTTTGAAGAAATGATTAAAATATTTCCTGAAACAGAAAGTGATTCTTTGGAAGAAGCTCGCTGGATAGGTGTTTTAGCCCGGGAGAATGATCCCCCGAAGGTGTATTTTATTCCTCAAATTGAAAGAACCCTTTCCAGAGGTGAAGGTATTGTAAAAGATTGTTTGAAGACTGTTTCGGTAATGGTATATGATATTAGAGGTTCTTCTATAATGGGGGAAAGGTTGTTGAACGCTGAGATGGAGGATCAAATAAGAAACGAGTTTCAGGCGGAATTAATTAAAGCGGTGGAGGATACAGGCGGATTTTTTGTAAAGGATACAGGAGACGGAGGAATAGTTTTATTTTCAGAAGAAAGTAGTGATTTTAGTTTCAGACAGATTTCAATGTCGGGAAACGAGAAAAAAGAAGCAGAATATAAGGAAATTAATCTCAAAGCTTCGTTAGATTCTGCTTGTAGGGCAATTAGGTGCGCGAGAAAAATGCTCGAATATTCGGAAAGATTTGTAAGAAAAAATTTAAAGAGATATCAGGAGTGGTTTAAGGAGTTTGATGTTAAAGGGATAGATTTCGGAGGTATTACTTATGAAAGATTGCCTCCCGAATACAAAAAAATATTCCAGATAGGGATAGGAATTGCTTCTGGTAAGCCCGGTGAAGATATTTATTTAGGCAGGAATGTCCTGGGCAGGCTCGATCTTACAGGTAGCCTTATCCGAAGAGCGAATATGTATTCGACTGTTCATCATCCCGACCGTTCTGTTATCCTTATAGGTGCGTCCACAATGTTTAGTTTTCTGCTAAATGCCGGTTCTTTTAAGCCGGCAACGGACGAAAAAAAGATTGAAAAATCTTCTTATCTTTCAATGCAGAAAAAATTAATAGAGGAAGTTCTCCTTTGGATGAAAGGTCTTTCAGGTAGTTATTTTATGAGTGAATACAAGGTTGCTTTGCAGAGAATTGATTATTTGCTGGATGAAGGTGGTAAAGAGAGAAAGGTTGAGGTTCCGGATGAGTCGGTTGGCGTAAAGAAAGGAATCCACTTTTTCGATAGTAAAGTTAGAGAAGAAAGAGTGCTTTATGAAGTAATACCGGAGAGCGGGAGGTAGTTTTGAAACTTTCTAAGAAATATGTTCCAGATTTGATTGAGAAAAAATGGAGAAAAAAATGGGAGGAATTGAAAATATTTAAAGCGAATCCTGAGACTAAAAAACCCGTCTATGTAATTCTTCTCCCTCCGCCCAATGTTACCGGGATTTTACATCTAGGGCATGTGCTTAATATGACAATACAGGATATCTTTATACGTATTCATAAAATGCAGGGATTCGAAGTTTTATGGCTTCCCGGGACGGATCACGCGGGCATAGCCACGCAGAATGTAGTAGAAAGGAAGCTTGCTAAGGATGGAATTACGAGATTTGACCTCGGAAGAGAAAAGTTTGTGGAAGAAGTATGGAAATGGAAGGAAGAATACCATGACAGGATTGTTTCGCAGATGAAAGTTCTGGGCCTTGGCTGTGATTGGAGTAGAGAGACTTTCACTCTGGATGAGCATTTTTATAGAGCTGTCGAAGAAGCTTTTGTACGTTTGTATGATAAAGGGTATATCTACAGAGATGAATATATGGTCAATTACTGCCCTCGTTGTGAAACCGTTATTTCAAATGAGGAAGTAGAAGACAGGGAACTTAAAGGTAAACTGTATTATATTGATTATCCTTTGCGGAAAGGAGGAAAATTGCAGGTTGCCACCACCCGTCCTGAAACGATGCTGGGCGATACTGCGGTTGCAGTCCATCCTGATGATGAAAGATATAGTGATTTTGTTGGGGAAAATGTGGTTCTTCCTCTGGTGGGAAGGGAAATTCCGGTAATTTCGGATAGTAAAGTCGAGAAGGATTTCGGAACAGGTGTTGTTAAGATAACCCCTGCTCACGATCCGGATGATTTTGAGATGGGTCGTAAACATGATCTTCCTTTTATAAATATTTTCGATAGTAAAGGATATATAAATGAGAACGGAGGAAGGTATCAGGGGTTTGAGCGTTATGAAGCCCGAGAAAAAATAATTGAAGATTTAAGAAAAGAAGAATTTTTGAAAAAAATTGAAGAACATTCACACTCCGTTGGACATTGTGGGCGTTGCAGCACGGTTCTTGAACCGTCTGTGTCGAAACAATGGTTTATTAAGATGGATGAAATGGCGGCGAAGGCTAAGAAGGCTGCGGAGGAAGGAGAGGTAGAATTTTATCTGCCCAGATGGAAAAAAGTTTATAATCACTGGCTTGATAATATACGACCCTGGGTTATTTCAAGGCAATTGTGGTGGGGGCATAGAATGCCTGTTTATTATTGCAGGAACTGTGAAGAAATTATGGTAAGCAGAGAAGTTCCGTCTGAATGTTCAAAATGTGGTAGCGCAGATATATATCAGGAAGAAGATGTTCTCGATACCTGGTTTTCTTCATGGCTGTGGCCTTTCGCGCCTTTCGGATGGCCTGATAAAACTGAAGAATTGAATGTGTTTTTTCCGTCGACTACTCTTGTTACAGCCTGGGATATAATATTTTTATGGGTGGCGAGGATGATCATGTCTTCGCTCGAGTTTATGGGGGAAGTTCCTTTTAATAAGATATATTTTACCGGTATGATTCGAGATTCCAGTCGTAGACCTTTTTCCAAATCTTTGGGTAATTCTCCGGATCCGCTCGATTTGATTGCTCAATACGGAGCAGATGCCCTGAGAATTGGAATTTTAAAGATTACTCCTGAAGGTAAAGACGTAATATATAAAGAAGACAGTATAGAACAGGGAAGGAATTTTCTAAATAAGATATGGAACGTGACGCGATTTTTGATGATGAATTGTAAAGACGATGAAGTAGGAAGTGTTGAGGAAATCAGGCTTTCCAAGATGGATGAGTGGATTATATCCAGAGTTATGGGTTTGGTAAAAGATATAGAGGAAGAAATAGATTCATTCAGAATAAGCGAAGCAAGCAGATTGCTGTCATCTCATTTCTGGGATGAATTTTGTGATTGGTATCTGGAAATGATTAAGCCTCGTATCTACTCAGGAGATAAAGAAAAAAGAAAAAATGCCGTTTCTGTTGCTCTGTGGGCTTTCGAGCGATATCTTAAACTTATGCATCCCTTTATACCTCATATAACAGAAGAAATCTACGCGCTGTTGCCTTATACTACCGATATGATCATTAACTCGAAGTGGCCTTTTTACGATAAACACTACAGAAATTTAGGACTGGAAAAAGAAATCGAATTTCTCCGCAGTTTTGTAAATAATGTCCGGAATATCAGAGGGGAATTTAATTTGCCTCAAGATTTGAAATTGAAAGTCGTAATTAATTGTGAAAATAATAGGTTAAATTTAATTCGTGATCAGGAAGAATGGATATTCAGGCTTGGAGGAATAGAAGAGATAAGAGAGGGTAAAAAAATCCCCAATTCCGCTTTTTTTCATCTAAAAGGCATGGATGTTTATGTTCCTCTTGAAGGCATAATAGATCTCGACAAGGAAAAAGAAAGATTGAACAAAGAAATCATTGAGCTTAAAAGTTTCATTGAAAAAACCGAGAAGCAGCTTTCTCGAAAGGATTTTTTAGATAAAGCGCCCGAAGAAGTTGTTGAAAAAACAAAAGAGAAAAAAGAAAGGCTTACCAATAAGCACAGTAGATTGGTCGAGAATCTAAAAAGAATATCATAAAGGATTCTGAACCACAAAGTGTCCAACGCGGTAAAACCGCTACCCCAGAAAAATTATGTAACCACTAAACCACGAAACACACTAAACCCTACCGTCCTCATTAAGTACGCGTTTAAAAGAACATACGAAAAAATTTGTCATTGCGAGTTCGACAACATACTATGCCCAAGCGAAGCAATTTCAAAACTGAAACCACAGATTACACTGATTAACACTGATTTTTTTATTTGTTACCTAAATCCTAACCCCCAAATCCGAAATCCTAATTACATCGCAAAGTCGCAGAGAACGAAAAGAAAAAACTAAAATTTGGTTTGCTTAAAACTCCTACCATCTCACCAAAACTAAGAGGAATAACAAATAGCACAAATCTCACAAATGAGTTAACAATAGTTCCTTTTTTGAAAAAATAAATCCTTTTTTTATTCACGCAATTCGCTGTTCCTCTTTTTTGGAGGGGTCGAGGATTTAAAAAAACGAAATATAGCTCTTTGTCATTTCTTCGTGTCTTCGTGCCTTTGCGGTAATTTCTTTGTTTGTAAAGTATTTTTTACCAACGAAAAAAATTTTGCTTTTTGCGAAATAAGTCGCGTTTTGCGATTCTCTTTATCTGTTAAAGACTTGATAATCATATCCTTGTTTTATGGAATAAAAATTGTATATATGTTAGATGGTTCTTTGATAATTTAGCAGGCGTTAGAAAGTTGGTTATTGGTTTAAGTCTGAAGTTTTATCCTATAAAAAGGAGGTGAAAAATGAAAAAAATGATTCTTTTGGCGTTAGTTTTGCCGGTAATTGTTTTCGCTCAGATTAGTAGTGTAGGTTCGAGTCCTCAATTTGCGGGTGCTACTTTGACTTTTATAATACAGACCGGTGTAGGAATATATGTAAACAACGAT
>CAZVXD010000027.1:0-20244 GCA_964631335.1 uncultured bacterium | reverse complement strand
TCTTCCAGTGTTTCGCAAATATATTTCTCACAATAAGCGCAGCTTCCAAGTTTTTTCTCTATGACGCATTTTCTTATGGGACAATCCTTACATGCTGAAAACAATCTGCCCGTATCTGTCGTACAGCCATCACAGTCGGTAATATCTTCTAATCTATAATTAAATCCGTAATTTTCTTTTAGTAACCGCAAGATTTCTTTTCTCTTTTCTGTCTGTTCTTCTTTGTTTTCTTCTCTTGTGGCGAGATAAATAGGGCAACTCAGGCAGTTTAGCCCGCAGTAGGCAATCATTTCATTCATCTTTTTATTCCTCAACACAATATCTGACAATACTTTCGCAGTGAATAGCTGTTGTGTTTAAAAAAGGGACTCCGTATTTGCTTTCAGTTAAAATTAAAGGTAACTCGGTACAGCCTAAAATTAAAGAATCTATTTTGTCCTCGTCTATCATTCTTTTGGCGATTCCAAGCAATTCATCTCTCGTAGAATCTTTAAAAATCCCTAATTCGATTTCCGAAAACAACCTTTCCTGAATCAATTCGCGTTCGGTTTCGGTAGGGACAACTACCGATATTCCGTTGTCCTTAAGATGCTCTTTATAAAAATCTGATTCCATGGTTAGCTGTGTCCCCAAAAGTCCAATTTTTTTTGCTTGTAGCTTTACTGCTTCTTTGCATGTTTCTTCCACTATACTTAGAAGAGTGATCGGAGATTTCTTCTTAACTTCTTCAAAAACAATATGTGGGGTATTGGAAGCAATAGCGGCGAAATCGGCACCCGCACGGTAAACAGATGTTACTTTTTCCCCTAGCCAGTCTGCGAACTCTGACCATTTTTTTGAATTTACAAATTCCAGCAGCTTGTTGATGTTAGCACTATATATAACCATTTCAGGATATGCCAGCTCTTTATATTGGGTATTAAATGCCGAAATTATCTCTTTGTAATAATCGACTGTCGATTCCGGCCCCAGTCCGCCGATAATCCCTATTTTTTTCATTTTCACCTCTTTCTTTTATAACCAAAACCTAAAACCTTAGACCTGAATTATATCCATTTAACCAGCGGATTTTTCTTCGGAGCCCTTTCCGGCAAGTTTTCCCGGGGATAACCGAGTAGGATCGGACCGTAGACTTTCTCCCCTTCTCTCATCTCGAGTTTTTCTCTGACTTCAGGATCGTCCAGTACCAGTTGACCGAAATAAACCCAGCAACTGCCGATGCCCAGAGATTTTGCCGCGATCATCATGTTTTCACACACCATGGGACAATCTAAGTCCGAAGTCATTCCGCTGCCTATAACAAAAATAATCGCGGGCGCGGAATAGTAAACAGGGTCTTCGACTTCCGAATCTATCTTTTCTCGTACGGCTTTAAACCCATCCGGCGCGTTTTCCATCCATTTCTTGTAACGTGGAAGCGCGAGTTCCGCCAATTTTTTCCTGAAATCATCGTCTTCGACAACGACGAATCTCCACATTTGTGTGCCCGCTCCGTTCGGAGCATAATTCCCAGCCTGGATTATAGCTTCCATCTGTTCTCTCGGAATCTTTTTATCAGTGTAGAAGCGAACCGACCTTCTTTCTAAAATCGTATCGATTACAGTATTCATTTAAAACCTCCTTTTTAAATCCTCTATTACCATTTTATATTTTTCATGAATCATTTTCTTATCGAACTCCCAGAATTCATTAAGCATATTCTGGAGTTCATCCTCAGAGAAATATTTTTCCGAGTTGAGGAAGAAGTCTTTATCCTCTTTTTCTATATGCCTGGGATAAAAGTCGACCAGGGTATCGAACTTATCGAGAATTATACTTAAAGTGTTTCCCCCTTTTACATAATCTCCTTTCGCGGCAACGAGTTCGCCGACTGTTTTCCTGCCGAATTTGTGTTCTTCTATTAGTTCTTTCATGACTTTTGTGTCTTCTTGTGACATTTTTTTCCTGGCACATTCACGGAATAAGATATCTTCTTCTTTCCCGTGATGTGTTTTGTCCGCGTAAATTCTTATAAAATCGACGGCTGTATCTATAAATAATGGGTCAATATTCCCGGTTTTTCTTATTTTGGATGATTCCTTTTTAATAAGCTCGATCATTTCTTCGATGAGACGATGTTCTATCATTAAAGGTCCCCGTGGCTTCATTTTTCCTCCCTTAAATTTGACAATTAAAATAATATAGTTTGTATTTTATAATATGAAGCTCAAGAAAACCTTTGTCAAGACAAAATTTCCGGGTTTTTATGGAAAAACAGCGATAAAAATCTAAACGGAAAACATCTTGACAAAAAATTCCAATCAGCTTATGCTGAATATATATCTTTGAATATCGGCAAATAATTTGTAAAACCTCTTAAACAGGGAGGTGCTTATGAAGAGGTGTATCTTATTTTTTATTTGTTTTTTAACAATATTCTTTATTCTTTTTGCCGAAGATGTTAAAGGAGAAAACCCTGCCTTATCAACGGTAAGATGGAATAGTGACATCCGAATAGGCGATAAGGATTCCGTTAACGCTGTAGTTCTGGATGTCGATTATTCAAACGGTAATTTATTTGCTGTTCTTAAAAACACAGAAAACGGGACAGATTATTGGACAGTAAGTATATCTACCGATACAGGCAGAACATGGATGGAGAGGGGATTCACGGGCCCGGGTATTATAGATGTTGATGGAGCCGTTCTAAACGACTATTTTTATGTTGTATATGCGATCGGCAATAGGGTTCTTATAAGAAGGTTTAATACAAATGACGGCAGCTGGGATATTAGTTATGGCACAGACACCGTATTTTCCGGAGGGGTAAATATACGTGAGATAGCGCTTGTCTCCGAACAGGATGCCCCTTCCCCCACACGATTATACTGTTTTGCCATTCTTAACAATAATTCACTGAGATTCTACAATTCTAATGAGACAGTAACGTCCTGGGGAACCACCGAACTTGGTATAACAAACGCGGATAGAGGCCTTGACGCCTGCTATAACGAAAAATATTCAGCAAGGTATGCATGGAGTTCTTATTTAGGCACTAACGATAGCGTTTATATCGAAGCAGTCGGACTTTTTGCCAGTTATTCCTATGGTCCCTTAACCGATATTATGTATCCGATAGATGTTTTTTCTATAACTTCTATTGGAGCGTACAGAGATACTGTTATGGTTTTATATCCATATCATCAATCGGAATTCGATTATTCTGTTAAAAGCTATGCTTCTTATGACGGTGGAAATAGTTGGGATTACGAGGGAACTCTATTTGGTGAGAATAGCGCAGGTTTTTGGTGCGCGAGTGCTATAACGGCAAGGAAGGGAGATGGTTTTGGAGTTGCTATAATGGCTGCCCTTAATGGTCTTTATAGAAACAGGAACTATCCTGCCGGTGCATGGAGTGACGGGGTAAATTTCACCGATTATTCGTTAGAGTCCCGGTTTAAGCCTGCGATCGAACGTATAGCGACAAACAGTTACGGAATAATATATGTGGATCATCCCACTCGGGCAGCACGGTTCGATATAAGCCAGTGGCCGGAGAGCGGTTTAGAGGAAAAATTGTTGAGGAAAATCCTTTTAAGCGTTACCCCGTCAGTATTCAGCAGACGAACATCAATAGAATATACCCTCCCATCTCGGCAGAATATATCTCTTGAGATATATGACGTTTTGGGAAATTACGTGAGAACCCTGGAGAACGGAAATTTCTCTGCGGGTAATTATTCCGCAATCTGGGACGGTACGGATCATTTAGATAGGCCTGTTGCGAGCGGTATGTACTTCTGCATCCTGGAAACAAGTAATGGTAAAAATGTCAAAAAATTAACACTGCTCAAATAAAAATTTTATATTTAAAATAAGGAGGAGATTGTGAAGAAGTATTTTTTATCTATTATTTGTTTTTTCCTCATGATTTTTATTTTATCTTCGGTAGAAGCCAGAGAAGAGAAACATGTGTTATCTTCGGTAAGATGGGGAGATGATATCAGGATAGGAGATTGGGATTCTGTTAACGCGGTAGCGTTTGACGTAGATTATTCGACCGGTAATTTATTCGCCGCCCTTAATAGCACTTATGACGGGACCGATGTTCTGACAGTACATGTATCTACCGATACAGGCAGGTCCTGGAGCGAGATCACTGCGGTGGGATGGGATGCCGATGATATCGACGCGGCTGTTTTTAACGACCATTTTTATGTTGCACACGTAACCGGCAGTGCCGTATTTATTGAGAGATACAATACTAGTGATGGGTCTTCTGATAATCCTTACGGCTATAGATCGGTGTTAAATGAAGGAGTAAATGTGCGAGAGATAGCGCTCGTTTCTACAGAAGATCTTTCTCTACCCACAGGACTTTACTGTTTTGCCATTACTGACGATGATTCTCTTCGCTGTCGCTACTCTGATACAAGTGTGACATCCTGGTCAACGTTCAATACTGGTATTGGGAATGCATCGAGAGGACTCGACGCATGCTGCAACGAGGAATATTCAAGCGAGTCTGTGTGGTGTTCTTATATTGGCGTTAACGACAGCGTTTATATAGGTTCAGCAGGAGCAACCTGGAGCTCCTACGGCCCTCTTACCGATGCTGCGTGGTCTATATCCGGTTTTTCTTCAACTTATATAGCTGCATACAGAGACACCGTTATGGTTCTCTACCCATATGTTAATACAGAATTTGGTTGCGCGGTTAACAGTTGTGTTTCTTATGACGGAGGGAGTAACTGGGATTACGAAGGATTCGTGTTCTATAGCGGCCTTACAATGGGTGCAGGTGATATTACAGCAAGGAAAGGAGACGGATTTGGAGTTGTTATTGCCGATTTAAATTATGCCGTTTATAAACATAGAGATTATCCTGCCGGAGAGTGGAGTGACACGGTACATTTTTCAAATCCGGGTTCGACAGCGTATAGTATTGATCCCTCGATCGAACGCATAGCAACTAACAGTTACGGTATAGCGTATGTGGATTATCCTACCATGGGAGCCTGGTTCGATATAAGCCAATGGCCACAGAGCGGTGTCGAAGTAGAAAACCCCGGGAAAATCCTTTTAGACGTTAGTCCCTTGCTTTTCAGCACGCAGGCTTCCATAGAATATATTCTCCCGGCAAAACAGAATATATCACTTGATATCTATAATATTTTGGGAAGCCGGGTTAAAAATATCGTAAGCGGAGAGGTGTCGGCGGGCAGTTATTCTGCAAGCTGGGACGGAAAAGACAATTTGGGAAAGCCTGTTGCAAGCGGCGTATACCTCTGCGTATTAAAAACAGAAGGGGAACGAAGTACAAGCAAAAGAGTAATGCTTGTTAGATAGCAAGAAAGGAATCTTGCCTGAAAAAGGCAGGGCAAAAGCCCTGCCTTTTTTTATTCTTTCTTAAAGTCAAGCGATAAAGAATTTATGCAGAACCTTTTTCCGGTGGGAGGGGGACCGTCGTCGAAAACATGTCCCAGGTGTCCTCCGCATCTTGCGCAGATAACTTCAGTTCTCTTCATGCCTCCCGTATAGTCGGGTTCTGTCTCTATCCTTCCTTTTTCTATTGCTTCGTAAAAACTCGGCCATCCTGTTCCCGATTCAAATTTAGCGTCCGAACTAAAAAGCTCGTTACCGCACGCGGCGCAGACATAGATTCCTTTTTCTTTATGATTGTAGTACTTTCCCGAAAAAGGTCTTTCCGTGCCTTTATCAATCATAATATAACAGACATCGGGGGGTAATTCCTTTTTCCATTCTTCTTTCGTTTTTTTTATTTTGTCCATTTTTACCTCTTTTTCGCTGCTTAAATTAACTTCGCTTTTTTCGTCCGCATAAGTTATTTTTTCTGCTTTTGAGCAGTACACAATAAAAGCTAAAGTTAATATAACAAAAAACCATCTTTTCATCTTTTAAGCCTCCATAAATTTTCTTTTCTCATAAATACAGACGTTTTAGAGCTATATGGGTTCCATCTTTATTGGCCCTTAGGGTTTTAAAAGAGTATTTGGATCGATCCTACGGATAGGTTGAGGGTAAATTATTGAATTCTTAACATGGAAAAAAGCCAGAAGCTTCTGTGTCCTCTGTAGTGAAGATGAGGAATGTCGGAGCTATTTATTCCCTTGACATTTCAAGTAACTATTATATGTTTTTTATGAGGATAAGATGGATTTTCATTGCTCGAAATTAAGTTACAGGCACAAGATTTGGATTCAGGACATATCAAGTTTTCTGGTTCTTTTTTTTATTTTTCTTTTTTTTATACATACTCCTCTTTTATATGAGCTTCAGAAGCCCGTATTCTTTAAGAGTTGGAATTTTTTAAAAGAACATCTCGTCCTTCCCGGGGGATTGGTGGATTATTTATCCGCGTTTTTTTCTCAAGGATTGGGATACAATCTCTTAGGCGCATTTCTTCTCGCGGGAATTATATTCCTGGTTTCTTTTTTTACTCGAAAGGTAATCCGAATTTTATGGAAAGAGGATTTGCATACCCTGCACTGGATTCCAGGGCTATTGCTTTTTTTTCTTTATGCGAGTTACGAAGCGCCTCTTTCTCTGACTATTGGGACTATAATTGTTTTAATATGTGCGTGGCTTTTTTTGCGACGGGAGTCCAAATCCTTCGGACTTCGCTTAGGAATGTATATTATTATTTCAGGTCTTTTGTACTGGTTATGCGGAGGCCCGTTTTTGTTTTTTGCTGTATTTTGTGCTGCCGGGGAATGGTTTGAATCAAAATCTCTCATTAAGGTTCTAATATATCTTCTAATTACGGTGGTGTGGGGCATAATTGGTCCGGCATTTTTCTTTATTGTTTTTCCCGGCAAAGCCTGGCTTAACAATCTTCCCATCGAGTCTTCATACCCCCCTGCTGTTGCCAGTTGGGGAATGTTGTTGTTTTTTCCGCTGGTTGCGATTTTCTCATTTCTGGTCAAGCCTTTTCGTAGATTTCAGAAAAAGAGATTTAACTTTGCAAGAAACAGTGTTTTTGCGGCGGAGACTATTTTGATAATCATTATTTTTTGTGTCGCAGGTGGGATTAAGTCGCAATCCGTTTATACCAAACGCCTAAAACTTATTCGCGCATCCAAGAAAAACGACTGGCAAACTGTACTTCACCTCGGCAGAAATGCGTCGTTAGCGAATCCGCATACCTGTGTGCAGGTAAATAGGGCCCTCTGGCATAACGCGCGGCTGCTGGATTCGGCATTTTCTTATCCTCAAACTGCGGGACTTGTTGGTCTGTTACCCAGTAAAGCCCTTTGCCTCGAGGATCAGGAAGCAGCCAGTGATCTATTTTTTGAACTCGGTCTGGTTTCAGAATCTTTACACTGGGGTATCGAATACATGGAAGTTGTTGGTAAAACACCTGAAATACTGGATAGAATAGGTGTTATTTATTTACTCAAAGGGGATACAGAAACCGCGAAAATATTCTGGAATAAATTGAAATATACCCTTCAGGGTAGTAAAAAAGCCATAAAACGACTAAGAGCAGTAGAAGAAAAAAATTTGCTCGAAAAGAATGACAGTCTTAGACAAATTTCAAATTATATGCCTGAATCCGATTTTATAACTCAGGTGGATCTAACAGATCGTGAACTATCAATTCTGCTACGGGAAAGTCCCGAAAACAGGATGGCTTTTGAATATTGGGTTGCTTATCAATTACTCGCGGGGAATTTGGGTTCTTTATGGAGCAATATCGACCAGTTTCGGGCGCGCGGATATAAAAGAATTCCTCTTCATGTTCAAGAAGCTTTGGTGCTTTATGCTTATCTATCTAAATTAGAAAGACTGGATCTTTTAAAATCTTATGTCGATGATGATTGTTTGCGGCGTTTTTCAGAATTCCAAAAAAAGCTGATCCGGCAGACTGATAAATCTTTCGCCGGAAAGGAATTAAAAGAGGAATTCGGGAATACATATTGGTATTATCTAAGGTTTGAAAAGAAAACGAAATCATGAAAATTACTAAAACATTATTTTATACATTTTCAACAATCACGTTATTCTGGCTTGGGTGTTCGCCTTCTTCCGGCTGGGAAGAAGCTAAACTCGTTTCCAGGACTGCTCGCATTCAGCCGGATTATTCAGGTATTACAATTCCTCCGAACATTGCTCCTCTGAATTTCCGCGTCGAAGAGACGGGAGTTCGATATCATGTGGAGATTCGGGGTCCGGCGGAGCCTGCAATCAGAATTCAGGGGAAATCACCCGCGATTCAAATTCCGTTGGATGATTGGAAACGGTTTCTTCTGGCTAACAGGGGTAATGCCTATAAGGTTGACATTTATTTGGAAGATTCTACCGGGAAATGGATCCGTTTTTCTCCGATAGAAAATAGAATTGCCGGGGATTCTATAGACCCTTTTCTTGCCTATCGACGATTAGGTCCCCTATATTCGTTCTGGAAAAAAATGGGTATCTTCCAGAGAAATCTTGAAAATTTTGATGAATCGCCTGTTTATCTCAGCAGATTAACGGAAAACAGTTGCATGAATTGTCATAATTTCTCTAATAACTCCCCTGATAGATGGCTTTTACATTTGCGGGGAGGCCCGGGAACAGGTATGTTATTGGTTGACGGAGATAAGGCAAATAAAATCAGCACTAAAACCGATTTCAATGGCCATGTTGCTTATCCCGCCTGGCATCCTTCAGGGAACCTTGCTGTTTTTTCTTCGAATCGACTTATTTTATTTTTCCATTCTACAGGCGAACCCAGAGATGTTTTGGATCTGGCTTCCGATCTTGTGGTTTACGATATTTCTACCAATGTCCTCACAACCTCTTCTCAAATTGCCGATCCTGAAAGGATGGAAAACTGGCCTGCCTGGTCACCCGACGGGGAATATCTTTATTTTTGCAGTGCTCCTAAACTCGAGACCTATGAAGATGTTGAGGGACAGGATCTCGCTTATCGCCAGATTAAGTATGATTTGATGCGAGTTTCCTTTGATGAAAAGACCCGACGCTGGGGAAAATTAGAACGTGTATTATACGGAGCTGAAATCGGCGGAAGCATTAATCAACCAAGAGTTTCTCCTGACGGACGCTTCGTGCTTTTCACGGTATCCGAATATGGTAATTTCCCCATTTATCTTTCCAGCGCGGACTTGTATCTGCTCGATCTTTCTGCAGGTAAATCTAAAAAATTAGATATTAACTCTGATTACGTGGAAAGTTTTCACGCCTGGTCGAGTAATGGACGTTGGATCGTATTTAGTAGTAAACGAATAGATCATTTATTTGCCCGCCCATATTTTGCTTATATGGATGTCAATGGGGAGTTTTCAAAACCATTTGTTCTTCCGCAGAAAGATCCCGGCTATTACGAGACTCGCCTTGAAACATTCAATGTTCCCGAATTTATTCGGGCACCGGTTGACATTTCTGCTAAACGTTTGGCAAAAGCCGCTTATCAAGAAGCCAAATCTGTAGAACTGGATCCCAAATGGATACCGGCTGAAAAGAAAGAAGAGAAACCTATTTCCAGTCCTCAACCTCAATAAAGATAAACTATGAGTATTACGCGAACTACTGACTTACATCCGGAATTCAAGATTTTCCGCACGGATGTTCAAAATTCCTACATCTGTCTTACCGCTTTAGTAACCGATTCTGACGCTGACCCTGTCCGCCTGGCAGAAGTTATTTACGAGCGCGTTACCGAAATCTTAGCTGAATCGGGAGCACAGATAATTCACGAAAGGATATTTGGTAATATTGAGATTCATGAAAAACTGCTCGATGTTAGGAACCGGAAAATTAGACGTCAATTCCCCGGGGATCCCGGTCTTGTGACCTATATCCAGGGAGCGTCCTGTTATGGTAACCCTTTAGCCGGTATTCAGCTCCGCGGTTTCTGTCCTTCTCAAAGTGAAGAAGGAGTAAAAATATTTCGGGATGGAGATGAAGCTCGGGGAAGAATGTGGAATAGAAAAGGCGCCAGATTTTTACAGCTTCAGAGCCTGTACGGGGAGGTTTTATCCGGCGGGCAAACTCGCCAGAGACAGGCGGAAGAGATGTTCCTTAGAGCGGAAGCTCTTTTAAAGTCCTCAGGCGCTTCCTTCAGGGACGTTGTCAGGACATGGATATATGTGGATAAAATCCTGGAATGGTATAATGAATTCAATTTGGTAAGAAATAAATGTTATAAAGATTTTGGTTTACTGCATAACGGAGATGTCGATCGGGCTGAAGACATTTTTTTGCCTGCCAGTACAGGTATCGAAGGAAAAAACCCTGAAAGGGCTTCTACAATTATGGATTTATTGGCAATCGCGCAGAGAGCCGGCTCCGAAGTTCAGATCGAACCCCTTTACGGTATGCGGCAGCGTTCGCCTTATAGATACGGTTCCGCGTTTTCGAGAGCTATGCGAGTGTCAGAGCCGGACCAAAACTGGATATTCGTTTCAGGAACCGCTTCTCTTAATGAAGAAGGAGAAATTGTCCACAAAGGAGATTTGCCTTCTCAGGTCGAACAAACCGTAGAAGTGGTAAATTATCTTATTAACCCGGAAGGAGCTTCTTTTTCAGACCTTTGCGAAGCTACGGTATTTCTTAAGAGGAAAAGCGATTTTTCTCTGTATCGGGAAACAGCAAAATCTCTCGGTATTTCCGATATTCCCGCCGTGTATGTGGTGGCTGATGTGTGTTGGGATGAACTTTTATTTGAGTTGGACGCGGCTTTTGTGACTCAATAATAATCAACTTTAGAATCTGTTCAGATTTCGATACGCAAGCAAAGATAATGAAATCCATATAGCAGGAATCGATATAACCATGAAAAGAAACGGAAATTCTCCTTCTCCGCCGTAGGAGTGCATTCCCGAAAAGAACCGGTTAACTCCGAAATAGGTCATTAGAAGTGCCCCAAAAGCGAAACAAGCCCAGACATTTAGCCAGTATGCCCAGTTGGTACGTATAACCAATCGAAGAGTAAGAAGCAAAGTATAAGAAAGAATCAGAATCAAGGTCCATGACTCTTTAGGATCCCATCCCCAGTATCTTCCCCATGTTTCGTTTGCCCATATCGCCCCCAGTATGCAGCCGACGGAAATCAAAAAAAGGCCGGTCCAGAGAGCCTGTTCCGTAATTTTACTCCATATGTTTACTCCTGCCGGTAAGTTATTTCCTTTACCGGAAATCGGTAAAGCCATTGCTAAAAGGCTACAAAAGGACAAAACTGTCCCTACCGCGAAAAATCCATAACTGGCGATCGCGATAGATACATGGGTAATCATCAGGGGGGATTTTAAAACCGGAGGAAGAGGGGAAATAGAAGCATCTATAGAGGGTTTGTGAGCCATAAGCAGGACAATTCCTGATAGTAAACTACCGCAAATCATAGGCAAACGAGAATGACGGCTTAAAGCAATCCCGGCTAAAAGGCTTGCCCAGGCCGCGAATACCATCGATTCATACTGATTACTAAGAGGAGCATGCCCCGCCAGAAACCATCTGATTGCCAATCCCATGGTAAAAATTAAAAAACCAAGCCATATTGCCCATTGAAATATTTTCCGGGAGATGGGGAGTAATCCTGTAAATCGTTTTTTAAATACAAGTCGAGCTATATTTATCGCCAAAAAAACGCAGACAGCAGATAAAAGTAATTTACCGGTACCTTCAAAAATCGAGGCTTTGTAATATAATTCTTCGAGTTTGACATAAAAAGGAGAACCAAAACACAGGATTGCCGGAATGAACAAAAATATGATTTTGGAACCGTGCCGTAAGGGCTGACAGAGAGCCGCCTCGATTTTCTTTATAAGGCTTTTTAATAGAATGAAAGTCCGCTCTGTCATTTTAAATTCCTTATTTGAGATTCAAGCTCGCGTATTCGGCTTTTTGGATGGAAAAATGCGAATGCTATGGTTACTATAAGAAGGAAGAATCCTCCGTAAGCTACCGGAGTCCCGGGATCACGGGTAACCAAAAATATTGTTCCTTTCTCATCTCTGTCAAATGAATACTGGTACACACGATAACCTCGATAACGAAGAATATGATTCATATAAATAGAATGCGGTTTTTTTAAGTCGAGTTGAGTATCCCGTATTACGACATCGCTTTGGAATTGGGAAGGCTCTTTTGAATCTTTATATCTTTCGACCCTGAAATCTTCGAGGTACAGCGAGAAAGGTAAATGAAGGGGTCTTGGACCGTAACCGAGGTCGATTTCGACTTCATCGCATTGAATTGTCACAGGTCTGTCTTCGATTTCTTTTCCGGCGGGTAATAAAAAGGATCGGGTACAATCCCCGGTTTCTATGGTAACCTCGATAGCTTCAGCGCTTTTAGGATTCTCCGGATTGGGAATGTAATAGTTGCTACGAACTGAAAGATGAGTTTCCCCTAATGCAAGTTTCCTCCTCCACCCTTTCTCAAGAGGGGAAGGCTGAACCAAATATTCTTCTTCCGTCATAGAGGTACCGCTTTTTGCCTTAACTTTGAGATAAGAAGCAGAAGAAAGAAATTTGTCGGACGATTCTCCTTCACGAAGGGGGAGGTAACCCTCTATAGCAAAATGTTTAGTTATTATGAAGCCCAGTAAAATAGTTGAAAAAGCAAAGGGAAACAAAACCACATCCCATTTTTCCCTTCGCCACATTTTAAATCTAAAAAGATTTACAAGAGCAGCCAGAGAAAACCATATCCATAGAAATTCGAACCACCAGGCATTATATATGAGAACTCGTGCCGCGTAGCTTCCGTATGCTTTTTCCAGTAAAGTTGCTATTATAATGCTCAAAATGAGACCCGTAACAAGTGTAAGCAAGGTAATAGTCGAGAAAAAAAGCTTTCGTATAACTCGGAAAATCATTTTTTTTCTGACTGGTTCGCTTTTATCCATATGTATAAGAAAAACGGACAATGGGCAAAGGTTATAATTGTAAAAAGAGTAAAAAACCGGGATGAAATTGCCTTTGTGAAAAATCCATACAATGTCGACGCGTAAGCGCCGAACATTAATGGGAATACGGTGAAGAACAAAATGTCTTTTCTTTCTAAAGGCTTCTTTGAAGCCCAGAACAACAATGCGGTCCATGCCGCTCCCAGACTGCCGAGCAGGCGCATACTCCATTCATATTGAGGGGTATGAACCGCAGGATTTTCTCCGAATATTAAAATTCTTAAAATGGGGGTCAGGAAAATGATGACCATGAAAGAATCGACGATTCCTCCTACAATCATGGAAATTTTCAGTAATACGGCAATTTTTTCAGTTTTCATAATGACTCCTTAAATGATATCCTTTACTGTTTTTCTTCCTAATGCGTACGCTTTATCCATGTATTCTTTTTTCTCTTTTACCTCTCCTCTTTTTGTTACTCCCGGAGCTATTATTTTGCCGATTAATTTCACTCCTAAGAAATTCAAGCTTTTCTCAAAGAACGATATTACCGGAGCAACAGTTTCATAATTTTCTTCCTCGAACGGAACCGCGATAATCGCAGATTTATCCCTTATCTTTTTTTTGTTTCTGGCTCCATTAAAATAGACGAAACGGTCTATAAAACCTTTCATTAAAGCCGTCGGTCCGTACCAATATACAGGTGTTCCGAAAACTATAAAATCACTTTCTATGATTTTCTCATACATTTTGCTCATATCGTCTTTCTTTATACATTTTTCATTCTTCCAGCAATAATGACATCCGTCGCATTCTTCTATGGTTAGATCGTTAAGAAAGATGATATCGGTGGAAATCCCCTCGCTCTGTGCTCCTTCCAGGATTTTTTCAACCAATACATGTGTGTTCCCTTGTTTTCGAGGACTTCCCACAACTCCCAGTACTTTTTTCATCCTTGCTCCTTTATTATGAACTCTTTATTTTTTGAGCTATTCTAAATTTTTTAATCGATAAGTCAAGGGCGGTGCGGAGCGCCGAGTCATGAGTCCAGAGTCATCAGTCACAAAAACCATCTTACAAGACTAAAATAGCAGAAAAAAACACAAAAACTTTTTATTCTTACTGCTAAACAACTCGACGAATCAACCACTTGACTACTCAACTAATCCGAAGGATTCTTAAAGATGGAACTGTCGATTATTCGGTTAGGTCTCACTAATAAAGAGAATGAAAAAAGAAAAATTTAATATTTGGAGTAAAAATTTTAAAAAAAGGAGGTCAAAATGAGAAAGGGAAAATGGATAGCATGTAGCTCTTTAGCGTTTTTTTTGTTCTTTCCCGCTATTATGAGCGCGGAAGAGATCGGTATACTTCCTTTTAGAACAACCGGTGTTGAGATGTATATAACCGACGCGTTTTATGACCTGCTGGAGAACGAACTCGATTATTATGACCACGAAGTTGTTTCCCCCTATGAAATAGAACGTTATCTCGGAAGTCGTGTCGTGTGTTATAATAAAGATTACGCTGCCGATTATGGTAGATCGTTAGGCCTCGAAAAAGTGATATTCGGTTCTATAACCAAATTGGGCTCAAGATATGTGATTTACGCTACGGTCGTAAACTCCCGAACAGGAGAGATACTTCTTACCGATAAAATAACTCTGAATTCGGAAGAAGATTTAGATGAATACGTATATCGTCTTACAGATTCTATCGAAGAGGAAGTTTACGGCAATGTTATTTATTATAGCCCTACCTACAGCAGAACTGTTACGCACGTCTATGTCGGAAGTTGCTGGCGACCGCGTATTATATGGAGGAGACCACGTAGAAGTTCAATCACCATAAGACTGCCCATATTTAATATAAATTTAGGCAAAACCCATCATCGTGTTGTACATAAGTCTCCGCCAAAGAGGAAAACTATTTATGTTACAAAAAACCCGGGAAGACACAATCATGGTAAACACTGGTATAGGAAACCGAAGCATGAAAAAAGAGAAGAGAGGAAATCAAAATATGAAAAACGAGAGCATCGAGATCGTAGAGAAAAGAATTCCCGTAGAGATGATAATAGAAAGAGCAAAGGAAGGAGATAATAGCTGGTTAGAAAATCGGATGGTTGGGTCGTTAGGTGGTTTCGGGAAATTCAACCCCACCATCTCACGATCCAACACACACCAATTAATCTCGACAGTATAAGAGAACTATTTACAGGTCTTTTTTATCAAAAGGGCGAATTAGTATCTCTAAAAATTAATTGTTGAAACCTTATCCTTTTCCTATAATATCGTTTAGAACCCGGATAAGCTCTTCGATATTAAAAGGTTTGGCGATTACTCCATTAAAGCCATATTCCGCGTAATTTGCCATTATCGGGTCGTTAGAATAACCGCTGGAAACTATAATTTTAATGTCAGAATCTATTTTTCTTATTTCTTTTAGTGTTTCTTTTCCTCCCATTCCACCGGGTATTGTTAAATCGAGTATAACCGCATCGAAGGGGGCGCGTTTGTTTTCCGCTTCTTTGAATTTTTTTACAGCTTCTTTTCCCTCTTCCGCGAAAACAACCACAGAACCTTTTTCCTCGAGCATCCTGCCTATTGCTTTACGTACAAATTCTTCATCATCCATAAGGAGGATTTTTTTCTTTTCAAATACCGGAGGCTCCTCCTTTTTTTCTCCTCTTAGCTCTTTTTCTTCTCCCGGTGTGGCAGGTAGATAGATGTAGAATGTAGTACCCTTGCCTAATTTTGATTCGACCTTAATATGCCCTTCGTGTTTCTGAATGATAGAATAGACGGTTGTCATTCCAAGACCATGCCCTTTTGTTTTTGTGGAAAAGAAGGGATCGAATATTTTATTCAAATGTTCTTCAGGGATCCCCACGCCCTCGTCTTTGATCCCAATTTTAACATACTTGCCCCGAGGTAGTGGTAAGGTTTCATCGCTTCCAACAATGACATTATCCGCCGAAATTGAAATTTTTCCGCCCCCAGGCATCGACTGGTCGGCGTTTAAGACAATATTATTAAAAACCTGAGACATCTGTCCTTTGTCGGCGGTAATTTTCCATAAATCTTCAGGAAAATCGTACTCACACTTTACGTTTGACCCGTGAAGCACGAATTCAGACGACTCTATAATTATCTCCTTTATAGAGGTTTTCTCCTTTACTGGTTCCCCTCCTCTTGCAAATGTGAGTAATTGTTCTGTAAGCCTTCCGGCTTGTTTCGACGCTTTCGCCGCGTCAGAGAGCAATTCTATAGTTTCCGCATCGTCTATATTCATTCTGGCAAGAGAGATATTTCCCATTATCCCCATTAAAAGATTATTAAAATCGTGAGCGATTCCTCCGGCAAGAACACCGAGAGATTCCAGTTTATCCATTCTTGCTAATTCTATCTCTTTTTCTTTGTCTTCTGTTACATCTCTCCCGATGCTTACCGTTCCTGTGGCTTCTCCTTCCTCCAGGAGCGGCGCTGTATTAACCTGCAGGGTTCTTATTCCCCCTCTATTATCTTTAATCCTTACTTCGTAGTGCTGGCTTTTCCCGGCCATAGTTTCGGCGAATATTCTTATAGTTTTTGAAAGATCTTCCTCTGCGACAATAGGCGCAAAACTCTTACCCAACCAGTCTTCGAATTTATAACCGCTGTCTTCAATTGCCGCTCTGTTCGCGTAAGTAAAATTTCCTTCCTTATCGAGAATCCATATCCATTCATTCGCGTTTTCGACAATTTTCCGGTATTTTTCTTTCGTTTTTTTTAGTTCTTCCACAGCCTTCTTACGTTCTGTGATGTTCATTGTTATTTCAATAGCTCCTATTATATTTCCTTTTTCATCCCGTGTGGGATTTCCCCTGATAAGCCATGACCTGCCGTCGGGGCTGCTCATTTCTCCGCTGACCATTTCGCCTTTTTCAATCGCTTTTTCAACAGGGCAATCATCACAGGGAGTGCTTCTTCCCTGCCAGATCTCGTAACATTTTTCACCAACAAGGTCTTCCGGATTCTTCCCTACCGAATCGACTGCTGCCTTATTAGCCAAGATTACTTCATGTTCGGTATTCTGATATACCATCAGTAAAGGGGAACTGTTAAGTATGAAAGATTTTTCTTCTTCCGATTTTCTCAAATTTTCTTGAGCTTCTTTACTTTCTGTGATATCTATTCCCGAGCTAATAGTTCCGACTATTTCCTCCTGCTCGTTTTTAATAATACTATTATACCATAAAATTATTTTTTCATAGCCTCTTCCGGTAATAACCGGATGTTCCTCGAATTCTCCTTCCTCGGTATTTCCGGAGATCAATCTCTCAAAAACCTTTTTTACGTTTTTCCTGATCTGCTCAGGTATAAAATTTTCAAACCAGTCTTTTCCCTCGATTTCTTTTTTCTTGCAGTCAAGTATACTGCAACCCCTTTCGTTTATTCTTTCTATTTTACCTTTTTCATTTAGAATTACGACTATAGGTCCCGCTGCTTCCAGATACTGTTCTGCTTTCTCTTTTTCTATTTCAACCTTTCTATGCTGAAAAATTAATTCCAGATGGGATTCGATCAGTTCTTTAAATTGTAACAATGTTTTTTTGAATAGTTCGCTGTACTTATTTTTCTTTGAATCGAGGACACATATTGTGCCGAACAAATCTCCGTCCGGCCATCTTAGTGGGTACCCTAAGTATGAAAACATCCCGAGTTTTATATCGGGATTATTTTTCCATCTGGCAATTTTCCTCGCGTCGGCAACCAGTAATTCCTTATCGTTTGTTATAACCTCTTCACAATAAAGCCCCAAAAGATTTTCCCTGTGTCCGACCTCATATGGATTTCCTTCTGTATCACTTGTTACAAAAACTTCTATTTCAGGCGGAAAAGTCCTCATGATTAAAGCAGCGGGAACATTCATTATCTCTGCCAGGATGTTTACTATTTCCTGCCACTTCCTTAGCGTTTCTTGCGGTATCTCTATATTTTTCGTATGCGGATATTTTTTACCCATAATTAACGTCTTCCCTTTTTCCGAAAAAACAAAATGTCGAATTAGTTTTTATGTATTAATTGTGATTATCTTTGCTATATATAACAATTATAGACTAAAAAAGCCTTTATGTCAACCGGTTTTCTTAAAAGAGTAAACACGGCGACGCGTTCGCGTACCGTCAAAAGTGCACCGATTGGCAGCAATCATTTCTGTGATATTTATACATGACAAAATGAGAAATAATAAAGATACAAAATTAAAAAAAAGGGCACGGATGAAACCGTGCCCCTTTTTTTATTTAATATATAATTTTATTCTATCAAAGCTACCTTTATCTTTGTGTCGATTTCCGGTCCTTTCATTACAACAAAGTAGATATCAGTAGCGAGATTTAAATCCTTAAGCGACAACTCGTGGCGTCCGGGTTTCACTCTTCCGCTGAGAAGTGTTCCGGATTCTCTTCCTAATTTGTCGTATACTTTAACCGTAAACTCGCCTTCTTTCGCTACCTCGCAAAGGATCTCTTCGCTTCCGAACTTCGCGCTTATACCGGAAACAGCAGGAATTTCTTCGATTCCTCCCGCCACAACTTCGACATCGACCGTGGCAGCGAGAGTATCTAATAGATCTGTGGATACCCACATTGCCTGCACAGTAACGATTTCCTCGGCACTCCCCGCGGTAAATTCTGTTTGTACCTCGCCCGAAGCGTTGGTTACGCCGCTTGTAGGATCAAGGGAACCAGAACCAGTTACCACCGCAAAGTTAATTTCTTCTCCGTCGACCCCGGAGCCGTCTTTTTCAAGATAGGCTGTCAGGTTTAAAGCTTCACCGAATTCGATTGTTTCTCCGTCGGGAGACAGGGTAAGTCCGTCGGGATTAGGATTTACGACTTCGATATCGACCGTGGCAGTTAAAGTGTCGACGAGATTTTCGGACACCCACATTACTTCTACCGTAACAGCTTCCTCTGTGCTTCCCGCGATAAAATCTGTATGCGCTTCGCCCGACGCGTCGGTCAAGCCGCTCGCGGGATCCACGGAACCATCTCCGGTTACCACGGCAAAGTTAAGATTTTCGCCTTCGACACCGGAAGCGTCTTTTTCAAGATATGCTGTCAACTCTAAAGTATCGCCGAATTCGATTGTTTCGCCGTCGGGAGACAGGATGAGACTATCGGCGCTGAACCAGTCACTTCTATCGAACCATGCCATTTGTTCGGGATAGTTGACATACAGAATACCGTAAATTCCGTCCGCTATTCTTTCGATGCAGGGTTTTACGTTCGCACGCGTCACGTTGTCTGCGAAAGAAACCGCCGGAGTCCATAAAGCGGAACTGTAACTTCTGTGTTTGTATATGCCTTCGGCGGATGTCCCTACTGTTTGGTATACGGCACCGATACCATCTCCTCCTCTTGCTGTAACGTCATTTACCCAGCTGTCAGTATCTGAGTCGTTTAATAGCGTCCCTACACCCCAGGTGCTCCCACCATTAGAAGTAATGTAATACCTGACGTCATAATTGGTGCCATCGAGATAGGGAAAAACAATCATTACGGTATCGCCGTAAGCGCTTACGGATGTTACATACTGGGTGTTGCTTCCCAGGTTTAGATGAGAAGGCCAGACAGTCCATGATGACCACCCGCCAATCATGTAAAGCTCGTTGTCTGTTCCGATATATGAAGCCCACAGTTTATTTGGAGTGGTCCAGCAGGCGTCGAGTCCTCTGTCTGCGTCTGCTATATCATTTAGACTTGAAGGTTTACTCCAGCTTGTCGCGAGTTGATCGCTAAAATAAAATCTCAGAGAATCTGGATCCAATATGGCAAAGTAAAATAGGTATCTGGAATCGACGGTATCGGCATCACTGGTTAGAACTACTTCCTTTAATTCGGCTCCTTCGTTGATGACTGTAACATATCCATATGTCAAATCGGCGCTACCGTCGCTTGTCGAAAATCTTCTAATTCGTCCTACCGAATTATTTATATATGGATAAGCCAGGTAGAAATATCCGTCATAAACAGCGCCGTCTATATCGATTTCATAATCGGTATTTGTGGTCCAGAGATAAGTTTGTGTCCAGGTTTTTCCTGTGTCTGATGACATGTTTATGGCATATCTGTAATATGTCCCATCAAACTGGAAAAGAAGGACTGCTACCAGATTCCCGTTGGAATTATCCACATCGAAATCTATATCCATAACCATATCTAACGTATCGACACGGACATCACCGGCCCACCTGGTCGAGGGTGTTTTTACAGGGTCCTTCCACTGTATTCCCAGAGCCGCGTTTTCCAATTCAGCCGAACTTTTAAACAAGTCTATAGCTTCCTCATAGTCTCCGCTATTCCATGTCTCTTCTATTATGTCGGCTTGAGCGCGGGCTTCTTC
>CAZVXD010000026.1:1724-20377 GCA_964631335.1 uncultured bacterium | reverse complement strand
AATTATCGGCTCCTATTATAATCCGGTCCGGCTTCATAAAATCCTGAACGGCAGACCCTTCTTTTAAAAATTCGGGGTTTGAAATAACATCGAATTTGCTTTTTGTTTTGCTTTTTATTATATTTTCGACTTCCCTGGCAGTTCCCACGGGAACGGTACTTTTATTGACAATAATTTTATATTCGGTCTTCATAGCCTCCCCGATTTCTTCTGCTACGGCGAAGACATAAGACAAATCTACTGTTCCGTCTTCGTTTTCGGGAGTACCTACCGCAATATAAACAATCTCCGACTGCGATACAGCATCCCGAACAGATGTGGTAAAACTAAGCCGTTTTTCCTGCTGATTTCTACGAACAATTTCTTCCAGTCCCGGCTCATAAAGGGGAATAATGTTTTTTTCTAAATTCTTTATTTTGGTTTCGTCTTTATCGACACAAATAACTTTATTCCCGGTTTCGGCAAGACCTGTTCCAACTACCAGACCAACGTAACCCGTTCCTATAACACAAATTTTCATAATAATCCTCCTAATGTTAAGCCAGAACGAGATAACTATAACTAAAAAAAACAATATGTCAAGAATATATATTATCCATCCCATTTTTCGGACCACCCACCTGTTGGTCGGTTGGTGCGTTAGTCGGTCAAAAAACGCACCCACTCACCAACCCACCAACAAATAAAGATTCCTCTTGACTTGATAGATATGCTTGCTATACTAATATCATAAACCTGCTAAAAAGGGAGCAAAAAAATGGAAGAAAAAGTTAAAAGAGTTTTAGATAGGGACATAAAGCCTTACCTTAAGAGTCACGGAGGAGATGTAAAACTAATAAGCGTCTCTGCTGACGGAACGGTAAAATTAAGACTTACAGGAGCGTGCGGCGGATGTCCGATGGCACAGATGACATTAAAAGGCTTCGTCGAAAAAGCCCTAAAGGCAAAGGTCCCCGAAATTAAAAAAATTGTAACGTAATTCCTTTTACGCTATTTAGGAAAGAATTTATGGATAAACAAGCCTACAGAGTGAGTCGCCATTATAACAATTATAACAACAAAAACATGTTCGACAATAACTTTCCATGGAGAAGTCCCTTCATTTCTCGCCAGGTAATAACTAAAAAGAACCAATAATAAAAGTCCCCAAACAATAGATACTAAAACCGCCCGTTCAAGTTCAAAGATAATAACAGGAACAAGGAAAGTCGAAGCGAAAAGAAATTTGCTTAAAAAAGTATATAAAGTTGATTCCCATATTTCCACAGGAGTATGTTTGTTCTCGGATTCCTCGGACATATGTATTCCAAGAGAATCCGAAAACGCATCGGCGATTGCTATAATCAGTATAGACCCTAAAACCGCCAGCCTGGAGCGTGTACCGGAATAAATACCCACCATCAAACCGAGAGTAGTTATAATCGCCGAAGTCAAACCAAAACTTAAACCCGTCTTTAACGAATGTTTCATAATAAAAAGATATGCTTTAAAGAATTAAAAACAAGGAGATATCTTTTTTGTTAATGTGTCAACGCGTTTATGCGTAGATGCGATAGCAGAAAGTTTATAATTATTACTGTTGATAATTTACTCCCGGAGTTATTCCGGGGATTACGAACAAATCGTCCCCACAAATCAGTTCCTCGATATCCTTTCTGCTGTATCTACTATAAAAAATAGGGATAATACAACTTTCTTCCTTTGCATATAATCTGGTTAATTTTGTCTGCATAACCGGATTTTTATCAATTAAATGCGTCAACCCCGTATTTCTGAATAACCTGTAATAAAAATTTATCCCCACTGTTTTTGGACGATTCTTTCTGAAAAATCCAATTACTTCTTTTGTGGATTGGAGCGACTCATCAGGGTAACCCGTCAATAAATCGACGGCTATTCCTATATCATATTTTTTGCAATATTTTATTATTTTCTCCAGATCATCATACGAATAATTATTCCCAGCCTGGATTTTCTTATCGCTATCAACAGAAAGAGTTATAAGATAGACATGAGATTTACCCAACAACTCAAACAACTCTTCGTCATAAGGATAAGGTTTCATATATAAGGTCCATTTAAAATCAAAAGTTCTTTTAATTATGGTCTTACAAAATTTCTTGGAATACTCCAGGTCTTCATTAAACTCACTATCGCATAAATGAAAATTATGATAACCTCTGTTAGTTAAAGATTCGATTTCTTTTATTACTTCAGGAATTCCCCTGTAATAAACAGGCTTTTTTGCCTCTATGCAATACGGACAACTGTTAGAACATCCCACATGGGTGGAGAAACCAATAATTCCGTCATTTTCAACATAGCGATTGTATTCTATTTCTTTCGCCCTCAGCATCTCAAGATTATCGTCCAATCCGTAATCCCATCCATTGATAATTCTTGCATCCAAACGATTCGATTTCCATAGTTTCAAAAAAACAGGAAAAGCCACTTCTCCCGGACCGGTTATTCCGTAGTCCGCTTTAAAATACTCCAATATTTCATTGGGTGAGGCTGAAAAGCCTGAACCACCTAAAACAACAGGCAAATCGTAATCTTTAACACAGTCGAGCATTTTCTTAAATTTATCTAAAAAAAACTCATTATTTAAATAGAGACAGGAATCGATATTTCTTATGGAAAATCCGACTATATCATATGATTTTTTGCTGAGAATATCCTTTAATTCGCCCAAAGGATGTTCTACAAAAGTAAGATCCGTTATATCACATTGATAATCATGCTTTCTCAAAGCACTACTTAAATACTCCAAACCAATCGGCAAAACCGGGGGACTTTTATATGTATTTGGATTTACCAATAAAATTTTTACGGCCATTTTTTTCTATGATTTCCTCTAATCTGGATGATATTTTCCTAAACGTCAAAGTCAAGGATATGATTTCCCGGTAGAGAATAATTACATTCATGCATTCCCTCAATAAAAACGTTGACAGAAATTTAAAAAAAGGTATTTTAGACTGGTAGCAATTATGAAGAAACAATATTTTACAAAAGAAAACTTAAAATATAAAGCAAAAGGGATCTTTCAAAAGGTAAAGAAATACAGAAAATATCACAATACTGAATTTCTGCCTGCAAAATCAGCTTTGTTGATAATCGACATGCAGAAATATTTCCTCTCACCTGATTCTCACGCTTACATACCCAGTGTCGAGGCTATTCTGCCCGGTCTAAAAAAGTTGATATTGCTTTACAAAGAAAGAAATCTCCCTGTATTTTTTACCCTCCATTCCAACAATAAAGAAAACGCTCAGATGATGGGAAAATGGTGGCCAAAATTACTCTCAGAAGGATCTCCTTATAGCCGCCTCCCGGAAGAATTAGAATCATTCGGAGGAATCCTGATAGAAAAGCACCAGTACGATGCGTTTTACGACACCGATTTAGAAGAAATCCTTCATAGAGAAAACATCAATCAACTCATTATATGTGGGGTGATGACCAATGTTTGTTGTGAATCTACTGCGAGAAGCGCTTTCGTCAGAGGCTTTGAGGTTTTCTTCTGTGTAGACGGAACTGCCACATACAGCGAAGAACATCATATGGCAACTCTCCTGAATCTTTCTTACGCATGTGCCATACCTGTTTTATTAGATGAAATTTTTCTCAAACTTTCTAAACAATGAAAATGAAGGATGTTATTATAATCGGCGGGGGCCCCGCTGGTATCTCCTGCGCTATCCAGCTCGCCCGTTACGATATTAAGCCTTTAATATTTGAAAAAAAAAGCCTTGGAGGTTTATTATTAAATGCTAATTGTGTCGAAAATTATCCCGGATTTCCTAACGGTATAAAAGGTACCGAATTAGCAGAACTTATGCGGGAGCAACTAAGAAAACAAAATGTCGAGGTATTGTTTGAAGAAGTTGAAGAACTGGATTTAAATGAAGGGCTTTTGAAAACCACCACAAAAAAATCCTTATATTATTCAGAATATGCGGTTCTCTGTTCAGGAACTAAACCAAAAAAGTTCAAGGATTGCCCGATACCTTCCAAACTCAGCAGCAGAGTTTTCTATGAAGTATATCCTATTAGCAGTATAAAAAACAAAAAAATCGCTATTGTAGGCGCGGGAGAAGCTGCTTTCGACTATGCGCTAAATTTGAGCAAAAACAACGAAATTATAATTCTTGGCAGAGGAGAAACCCCAAACTGTATACCGGTCCTCTTAAGTAGAGCGGACAAATCTAAGAAAATCGATTATATAAAAAAAATAAAACTTGAGAGAATTTTTTCTTCTTCAAAAGAAAGAATTCTACTCGAATGCAGAACACCTGAAGAGAGCAGAAAAATCGAAGCCGATTATCTTTTATTCGCAATCGGAAGGGTACCCTGCCTCGATTTCCTCTCCACCCGGCTAAACCAGGATCTAGATAAAAACAGAGAAAATATCAGATTATATCTTGCCGGAGACGTAAAAAATAATATCTTCAGGCAAACCGCGATATCTGCGGGAGATGGCGTTAAGGTGGCAATGGAAGTATATAACAAAATCAAAGAGACAAAGAAATGGAAATTATAGCCTCATCAGGCAGAGATGACATAGCGGTTGTTTATATAGGCAAAATGAGAAATGGGCATCTGGCAGAATTTGTAGAGTCTGTCCAACCGCCTGTTCCGCGTACAAAGAAATGGGTTTTGATCGTTTCTTCTCTTTTTGGATGCCCTATCGGTTGTTCTTTTTGCGATGCAGGAATTACTTACAATGGGAAACTTTCAAAAAAGGAAATTTTTGCTCAAATAGACTTCCCGATAAGGAAAAGATTCCCGAATGGTAATGTTAACGTAGAAAAATTCAAAATTCAGTTCGCGAGAGTCGGTGAGCCTTCCCTGAATCCTGCCGTTATCGAAGCACTATCAGAACTTCCCTCGCGCTATAAAGCCCCGGGTCTACTTCCCTGCCTTTCAACAATCGCACCCACCGGATCTGATTCTTTTTTCGATAAGTTGTTAAATGTTAGAAAAAACATTTATGAAAAAAGGAATTTTCAGCTACAATTTTCTATTCATACAACGGACGAAAATTTAAGAGACAGGTTAATACCTGCAAAAAAATGGTCTTTAGAAAAGATTTCTGAATACGGAGAAGTTTTTTTTAAGGAAGGTTATAGAAAAGTGACTTTGAATTTTGCTCTCAGTCAAGATGCTCCGGTTGATCCGTCGGTACTGATACAATATTTCAACCCCGATAAATTTTTAATTAAGCTAACGCCAATAAATCCCACCTATAATGCTTTGAAAAATAAAATCTCTTCGTTTATTAATTATGGAAACAACGACAGATTAAAAGTTTTAATCGACAAATTTAAAAATACAGGCTATGAAGTAATAACAAGCATAGGAATACTTGAGGAAAACAATATTGGCAGCAACTGCGGACAGTATATTCAAACCCATCTTGCGGAGAAGCAGAACCTGAGCGACAGCTATACTTATAAGGTGAAAAATTTCGAGTAAAAAAGACTTTAACCACAGAGAACGAAGCGCGGCAAAACCGCTAACACATAATATTAACCACAAAGCCCGCAAAGAACACGAAAAAAAACTAATTTATTGATTTCACCCACCATCCTCCCAAAAAAGAGTAACAACGAATAGCACAAATAATTTTTTATTGTTCCTATTTAACTATTTTTTAATTTTGCTATTAACACGAAAGTAGCAAAGTTTTTTCTTAGAAAAAACTTTGTTCATAGAAAATATGCTCTATAATCTATTGCTTGACAAATCTGCTTAAAAACAGTAAATTTCATTTATTCTTTATATAAAAGGAGGTGTATTGTGAAAGTTAGAAATCTTTTTTTTGTTTGTATCATCTTTATTGTTTTTGTTTTTCCCCTTACAATATTTTCTTCCGAACTACCAAGAATAGGTGTACGCGGAGGCCTTGGGACCGACATCAATTTGGGTCTCGCATTTGGCGGAGGTGTTAATTATATGCTCGACATGGGTCAAAACCCTTTGGAGTTAGGCGTTCTTGTTTTCTACAGCCACTCCACCGAAACCTCTAATAATGGATTTAACGATTATCACGAAACAACCGATATAACGGTATTTGGTATGATGGCTAATTACCTTATAGGTTATCAGGCCGGAGTCCCCGGAAGTTTTTTCGTGGTTGGTATCGGCCTCGGAGCAATGAATGTTTACTGGGAAGAGTGGAGCCCAACGGATGAAAGCTTAGGAGAACTTTTGCCGGAAGGCGGAAGCAGGCAAGAAGATGAGGGTACCGCGGGTGGAAGCGTATTCAACCTCGGAGCTGGCTTGAGTTTTAGTAACGGCGCGGATATTCGGTTTGAAATACCCGTTATATTAGTTTTCGGAGAATATGGAGAGGCTTCTACTGTGGTTCCAACCTTTACTCTTACGGCAGGCATGCGCTTTTAGCGTTATACGAAATAAAGATAGCTTTAATATAGAAAAAAAAGAGAAATCATTTTCTTAGAAAGAAGTAAAAGCTATTCATTAACCAATAACAATGCGTCCTCTTTAGATATCTGAAACCCCACTTTTTTAATATATTGAATTTCGGGTTCCAGATCGCTTTTATATTTTACTTCTACAGAAAAAGTTATACCCGGCCAGGATTGATTGCCTGCTAAATCCATCATCTTTATAGCTCCGCTCAAATAACTAAACTGTATTTCGAAACCCGAAACCGCAAAAACACTTTCTCCCTGTTCGATTGTAATCGGCTGATGTTCTTTATATTGCACTTTTTCTTCTTCGAATTCCAGAAGAGATGGTTTATCGGGAAAAGTCACATTTCTTGCGGCAATATTACCTTTGTTCTTGATTTGAAGAGAATACTCGAAGCAAACAGTCCGCCCGTTACGAGAACATTTCAAAAAAGTTCCGGTATCTTCAAATTTAACCAGCCTGACAACCAATTCGGGTTTGTTTATTATCTGTCTTGAAGTTCTATTGTAGACCGCAACCCTAATCGACAGACAAAGCGCCGCGAAAGCCACGAAGATTGAAATTATTTCTAAAACATTTTTCTTCAAAAAACCACCCATAATATTCCCCTTATCTCTTATATATGAAAGCCGATAAAAATGTCAAGGATTAAAAATCCTTTTTTTACCCCCTGTGCTCTATAAGAACATACAAATAAAGGAGTTGCGGTTAGGCTTTTTTCGTTCTCTGTGACCTCTGTGGTAAAAAATGGGGGAGGATAGGGCGGAAAAATCTCCTGTTATCCCCCCAAAATTTTTACGTCAATACGCTTAAAGTTAGTTGTTGCAAGGTATATTAGAAATTATAAGCTGAGAAAAACCACTCTCGAAGATTTGAAAAATCAGAGGAATTACTGTTCGATAAAGACGTGGTCAATTTCCCCTGCGAGGAAATTGCCACTCGGCTCTTGGGTTCGTTCCTCTTGAAATACAAGAATTTCAAGAGACCATGCCCGCTCACCCTCCGAGACGCTTTCCTGAACAGCAGCCCCTCTGATTTTTTATCCAGGGCATTACTAAAAAAAATTGGGGGTAGTCAGGGAAAATCCCCTCTTGACAAATTTCTGAAATGTCTTAATTATAAAATATCTCTTCGGGGTTGGGCGAAATTCCCAACCGGCGGTGAAAGCCCGCGAGGAGCAATCCTGATTCGGTGGAATACCGAAGCCGACGGTTAAAGTCCGGATGAAAGAAGAGAATTTAAAAAACCCCCGGAGAGGGGTTTTTGTCGTGAATAAGTTAGATGAATATTTTTTAAAAAAGACTTTCGATCTTGCCAGGAAAGGGACAGGAGTAGTTTCCCCCAATCCTCTTGTCGGAGCCTGCGTGGTAAAAGAAGGAACCATTGTAGGCGAGGGATATCACAGAGGAGTGGGGACTCCTCACGCGGAAGTCGAAGCGCTAAAAAAAGCCGGTGATAATGCCAGGGGAGCTACTTTATATGTTTCCCTCGAACCCTGCGCCCACCACGGGAAGACACCTCCCTGCACTGAAGCTATAGAAGCAAACGGAATACTACGAGTCGTCGCCCCCATAAAAGATTCCAATCCGCTTGTAAACGGTAATGGTTTCAAATACTTAAAAAGCAAGGGAATAGAAGTCACTCTGGGGATTCTGGCAGAAGAAGCAAGAGAATTGAATTCTTTCTACTTAAAATACATAAAAACCAAAATTCCTTTCGTTATTTTAAAAGCGGCGGTTACTCTCGACGGCAAAATCGGCGACCCCGAAAGAGGAATCTTCAGAATATCCGGAGAAGAATCTCACATGGAAGTTCACCGCATTCGAAACAGTGTGGACGCGGTATTAATCGGCGCAGGAACGGTCATAACAGACGATCCTTCTCTTACAGTCAGGAAAGTTAAAGCCGTAAAACAACCTCACAAAATCATAATCGATCCCGAACTTAAGTGTCCTGGGAATGCCAGGATTTTTAAGGATGGAGGTAAAGTTATTCTGGTCACAACCAATCAAAAAGCAAAAGAAAAATATCCCGAAGCAGAAATTTGGGACTTCAAGAAAAAGAATGGGGAAATAAATATTAAAGACATATTGGAAAAAGCCGGCGAAGAAAAAATCTCCTCGATTATGGTAGAAGGGGGCAGTGAAACCTTTACCCTGTTTGTTAAATCGGGAATGGTTGATAAATATTTGCTTTTCTTTTCTCCTTCCTTTATTGGCAAAGGGGTTTCTCTAATAAATTCTCCTCTAGAGAGAATCTTTTTTGACACCAGTGTAAGAAAAATGGGAAAAGATATTCTCATTGAGGCTAATAATGTTTACAGGAATAATTAAAAACGTAATTAAACTCGACAGAATAAAAAAAGGCAAAAACAACATTGTTCTTCACCTGTCGCTCCCGTTTCAAGCTAATATTGGAGACAGCGTTTCTATTAACGGCACATGTTTAACAGTCTCTAAAATTACAGGTAAAAGTTGTATCTTCGAGGTCTCCGCCGAAACCGTTAAAAGGAGCAATCTTTTTCATCTCCGGACCGGTGACTGGCTAAACGTCGAACCTTCTCTCTCGGCAAAAGATTTGCTACACGGACATCTCGTTTACGGTCATGTGGATGTAACGGGTAAAATATTAAGCACCAAAAAAGGCTTTGACTCGCACGATTTCAATATTGAATATCCTGAGGAACTTTCAAGTTTCATAGCCGAAAAAGGAAGCGTCGCTTTGGACGGGGTTTCTCTAACTGTATCAGAGATTAAAAAAAATAGTTTCAAAGTAGTTCTGATTAAGCACACATTGAAAAACACGAACTTTCAATACAAAAAAACCGGAGATATTGTTAATATCGAAGTCGATCCGCTTGCCAGATATTTAAAAAGATTAATGGAGTTTAAATGAATAAATTCAGTACTATAGAAGAAGCGATAGTAGAAGTAAAAAAGGGCGCACCGGTGATTATAGTCGATGACGAAGAAAGAGAAAACGAAGGAGATTTTGTTGTTGCTTCAGAGAAGGTCACTCCCGCCACAATAAACTTTATGGCAAAAGAGGGACGTGGGTTGATTTGTGTTTCCCTTCTCGAGAAAAGATTAACGGAATTAGAGCTCCCTTTAATGACAGCAAACATTACAGCCCGTCACGGTACGGCATTCGCTGTCTCTGTAGACGCTAAAGAAGGAACGAGTACAGGTATAAGCGCTTTCGACAGAGCCGTAACAATCCAAAAACTAATAGATCCGGATACAAACCCCACGGATTTATCAAGACCCGGTCACGTCTTCCCCATAAAGGCAAAAGAAGGCGGGACTTTGAGAAGAGCCGGACACACTGAAGCTTCCATCGACATAGCTAAAATCGCGGGTTTATATCCCTCTGCCGTCATTTGCGAAATAATGGACGAAGATGGGTCAATGGCCAGATTGCCCCGTTTACTGGAAATAGCAAATAAGCATAAATTGAAAGTATTTACCATTAAAAGTCTGATAGAATACAGGCAAAAAAGAGAAAATCTGGTTAAAAGGGGACCAGAGGTCTATTTTCCGACACAGTACGGCAAATTCCGTCTTATTCCATACACAAATGTCATAGACTATAAAGTTCATATTGCTCTTATAAAAGGCAACGTTTCGGGGCAGAAGAATATTCTGGTCAGAGTCCATTCAGAATGTTTGACAGGAGACACCCTCCGTTCTCTCCGGTGTGATTGCGGAGAACAATTGGTAAGCGCTCAGAAAGCTATACAGAAAGAAGGCAAAGGTGTTTTTTTATACATGCGACAGGAAGGCAGGGGAATAGGTCTTATAAACAAACTAAAAGCTTATAAACTTCAAGATGAAGGTTTCGACACAGTTCAGGCAAATAAAAAATTAGGGTTCAAGACGGATTTACGCGATTACGGAATCGGAGCCCAAATACTAAAAGATCTCGGTTTGTCTACAATACGTCTTCTCACAAACAATCCGCGGAAAATCGTCGGACTTGAAGGCTATGGACTTAAAGTAACCGAAAGAGTCCCCATAGAAATCGAACCGTCTGAGGAAAATATTAAATATCTAAAAACGAAAAAAAACAAATTAGGACATACGCTTAAAAACGTTTAAGCGAGGAGGTTTAATGGAATACAAAGGTCTAATCAAAGGAAAAGGAATTAAAATCGCTATTATCGTACCTCGTTTTAATTCCAGAGTAACCGGGGTATTAAAAGAAGGCGCGATCGACTGCCTCAAACGCCATGAAGTTAAAGAAGACGATATAGACATATTCTGGGTTCCGGGTGCTTTTGAGTTACCCATGCTTCTTTCCAGAATTGTTAATATAAAAAAATATGACGGTTTTTTGGTTTTAGGAGCTTTAATCAGAGGGGATACTCCTCACTTTGACCATCTCGCAACCGAAACCACAAAAGGCATAGCCAAAATGTCTCTCGAGATAAAAAGACCTGTAGGCTACGGAGTCATAACCGCCGATACGGAAGAACAGGCTTTGACCAGAGCCGGCTTAAAAGCCGGGAATAAAGGTTGGGAGGCTGCCCTGACGATTCTGGAGATGATAAATCTTTACAAAGACATAGAACAGTGAACGATAAAGGATCGAGAAGGCTGGGTAGGGTGATCGCAGTGCAGTCCCTTTACCCTGCCAGAATAAATCTAAAGATTTCAACCGATCAAATCGAAGAAATTATCGATTTCGACAAAAAAGACCACGATGAAGAAGCTATAATTTTTGCCAAAACACTTCTGGAACTCGCGGAGAAACATTTAGCAGAGGCTGACGATCTAATTAAAACGGTTCTTGAAAATTGGGAATGGGATAGACTCTGCGCTATGGATAGAGCTATTCTTGGTATAGCCGTGCTGGAACTTCTATATTTACCTGAAGTCCCGCCGAGAGTGGTTATAAATGAAGCCATAGAAATAGCAAAGGAGTTTTCAACTGAAAAATCGGGCATATTCGTAAACGGTATACTCGATTCTATAGCCAGAGACAAAAATCTCTTATGAGATTCTGTATTATTTCAGATATCCACGGAAACTTAGAAGCGCTTCTTGCCGTCTCGGGAAAAATAAAATCTTACGAAAAAGAGATTGACAAGATAATGTGTCTCGGCGATATCGTAGGCTACGGCGCAGATCCTTCTGAATGCATCAGAATAACATCCGAAATTTCGGATGTTATTCTTGCCGGGAATCACGACTTTGCGGTGTGCGAACTAACGAGCATAGAAGACTTCAACACTTACGCAAAAGAAGCAGTTTTGTGGAGCAGACAGCAACTCGATAAAAAGGAAATCGATTTCCTTAAAGGATTACCTTTTACACACAGCGAAAGAGACATGGATTTTGCCCATTCCTCTCTACATCGACCGGAATCCTGGCGGTATCTTTCCGGAACTCCCGACACATATATAGATTTCCAGATCATGGAGAAAAATCTTCTCTTTGTAGGGCATACCCACGTACCTGTTATTTTTGAAAACTCGGGGGTGCAGGTCAAAAGAATAAACCTTCCCGAGTTAACGTTGGACCCAGAAAAAAAATATATTATCAATCCCGGCAGTGTTGGACAACCTCGAGATCGAGATCCGAAAGCTTCTTTCGCAATTTTTGACTCGGGAATTAAATCTGTGGAGACAATTCGCGTAGAATATGATATCGAGAAAGCGCAAGAAAAAATTCTAAACGCCGGACTTCCAGAAGTATTAGCCACCCGTTTAAGCTACGGGGGATAAACCAAGAAGATCTTCGGATCTATAAAGCTCAATTTCTTAGAAAAATGTATCGCTCGATTTAGCCTTTACGGTAAATAAAATATTAAAATTTAAAAAGCAAAATTACATATAAAAACGCAAATTTTACCCTTCCATACCAAAAAATATCTGTGTTATTCGTGTAATTAGTTGTTTCTAGCTTTTGATAGATTTTTGAACTTTTATTTATAATTTTCCATTTTTATATTTGGTTTTTACATTTCAGCGGACCTGCCACAATAGGGCCTTGACAAAGAAAACGGTTTTTCTATCATAAATATATGCGGATAATTTTAGCGTCTTCCTCCGCAAGAAGGAAGGAGATTTTTAAACAGCTTGGAATAAGGGCAGAAATTAAGGTTCCGGCCATCGAGGAGACTATTTTAAAAACACCGGTTGAAACAGTTGTCTGTAATGCTACAAGGAAAGCGACCTGGGTACATAATAAACAAAAAACAA
This sequence comes from uncultured bacterium, assembly GCA_964631335.1. GTDB lineage: Bacteria > Hydrothermota > UBA3072 > UBA3072 > UBA3072 > JAFGHJ01. Next base: position 7,731 of record CAZVXD010000026.1, on the reverse strand, counting down.
ATGTGAATTCAATTATTTTAGGCTTTGATACACTCGTTTTCCTGGAGGGAAAAATACTGGGAAAACCAGCTGACAAAAAAGATTCGATAGATATGTTAAAAAGTTTATCCGGGAAGTGGCATGAAGTCTACACGGGAATAGCCGTTTTAACAAACGGAAATCTATTCCAGGATTACGATAAAAGCGATGTAAAATTCCACCGATTAACAAATTCTCAAATTTCTTATTATATTGACTCCTCCCAAAATCTAGACAAAGCGGGTTCATATGGAATTCAGGACAAGAATATGTCTTTTATAGAAAAAATCGAGGGAAGTTTTTCCAATGTTGTAGGGCTCCCTTTGGAAACTTTCGAAAATCTTTTCAAGGAAATTGGCTTTGACATTTTTTCAGGAAAGGCTTTATGATCTGGGCTGAAACCATAAAATGGCGCGGGAATCATGCAGAAGTAATAGACCAGAGGAAATTACCTCGCAAAGAAGTTTATAAAAAAATAAGAACTGCCGAGGAAATGTGTGAAGCGATTAAGAACATGACTATAAGAGGAGCTCCGGCTATTGGTGTAGCAGCCGCCTATGGTATAGCTCTTGCGGCTTTAAAAAGCAAAAACAGGAAATCTCTCGAGAAAAAGATTGAATTAATGGAATCGTCGAGACCGACCGCTTATAATCTTTTCTACGCAGTCAAAAGAATGAAAAAACTTATTAAAGGAGAAAAAATAGATGCTTCCGTTTTTATACTTGAAGCAATAAAAATTCACGAGGAAGATAAAAATCTCACCGAACTTCTGGGTAAGAACGGGGCTCAATTAATCAAAAACAATTCTTTTTATATGACTATATGTAACGCCGGAGCTCTCGCTACCGGCGGAATCGGCACCGCGCTGTCGGTTTTTTACAAAGCAAAAGAAGAGGGAAAAAATATAACAGTCTTCGTTCCCGAAACAAGACCTTTTCTTCAGGGGGCGAGACTAACCGCCTGGGAACTTAAAAAGAATGGAATAAAGCCCATCCTCATAGTTGACAGCGCCGCTTCACATATTATGAAAACCGAAAAAATAAGAGGTGTTTTTACGGGTGCCGATAGGATCGCGAGAAACGGTGATACGGCAAACAAAATAGGGACATATTCTCTGGCTTTATCCGCAAAAGAGAATAAGATTCCTTTTTATATTGTAGCTCCGGGCACAACCTTCGACCTCACTTTAAAAAACGGAAGGGAAATACCGATCGAAGAAAGAACCGCCGATGAAGTAACAGAATTTATGGGGGAAAGAACAGCACCAGATAATATAAAAGTAAAAAATCCCGCTTTCGATGTTACCCCCCAAAAGTTTATCAGTGGAATTATTACCGAAAAAGGGATCATTTATCCTCCTTTTGAAAAAAATATAGGTAAAATCAAATGCTAATTTTCCTTCTGTTCTTTGTCGAAGAAGATATATTTAGTCCGGTTTTGCCTCCTCCTGAAGTAGAACCAAAATTGGAGTGGTTTAAGGAAATAGAAAAAAATTGGATAAATGTAGGGGTAAACAGGCAAACGGATTACAATCTGGTTTCTTTTAGATTTCGGGAACTGTCTTTAGAAAGTATAAGGGAAAGGAATTTTACGGACCATTATCATATTCAAGCTTCTCTAAAATCATTATCTTATAACCTGCAAACCAGCTATATAGAATGGGATACAATTAGATTTTCTAAGATTTCCGGATGTAAATGGCTTTCGGAAGATCAAGGTTACTTTCTCGGATGGTTCGAAACTTATGGAAACAGGGACTCGATCACCGCAGATCTCGGAGCGCGTTTTTACCAGTCGTTTAATCCATTCTTTATCGGCGGATGGGTTAATTATAAGGAAAGCATTGACTACGGTTTAATCATGCAGTTTTACTTTTTAAGAGGAGAATTAGGAAAAGAAAGAAAATGTGTCGGATTTGTAAATGAATACGGAGAAATAAAGGTCGGTAGATTCAGAGAACGTTTCCCTATGTTTTTTTATCCACTCGAAGATTTTTTCCCGGAAGTTAAAGTCTTTCTCGGAACAAAGATAAACTTTTCAGGCTTCAAGATTATGGGGGGTAAAAAATATTTCTATGAGGAGGGAACCGACACTCTCAGCTGGAGAGAAGGAGAAGTTTATTTCGCCAACTTAAAATACGAAAAAGAGAATATAGGTTTTCAATATTTCTATCAAAACCAGGGCTCATTGCGAGAATACGGAGAATGCCACGTAAATCTCGGTTGGGGTATAGTGGGATCACGATTATCCCTGACCGGTTACCTGGACCCAAAAAAATTTGTAACTGGCGGACTTGCTCTTTACTTAAAAACAAGAGTGTCGCCCTTTTTTTCTCTAAGAAATATATCCTGGGCGCCCGAAAACGAATTCCTAGAGCCTGTTTATTACGTGGGAATAAGATATGCTCAGTAATTCTGAAAGGAGGGTATTGTTTTTTATAATTGCTATCCTAATTGGAGGAAGCATTGCTGGTTTTTTTCGACCCACACCTGTAGAAAAACCTGAAAAAACATTAACTTTACCGATTAACATCAATTCGGCTTCCATCGAAGACTTAACTATCCTGCCCGGAATAGGAGAAGTAACGGCTAAGAAAATTTTGGATTACAGAATTAAAAACAAAGGATTTAAAACAAAAAACGAAATAATGAAAGTAAATGGTATAGGTAAAGTCAAGTTTGAGAAAATGAAGGATAAAATTTGTGTAGAGAAGTTAGAAGAAGCAAAAAATAGAAACAACGAATCACACGAATAGCACGAATAAACAGTATAAAAAAAGAAAATAATTATATTTATTTGTGAAATTTGTGCTATTTGTTGTTAAAAAATAAGGTGTTGGGGGAAAACAATAATAAACTCTGTAGGTTTGTTGTTTGACTAAAATTTGAAATTGGAGGTGTTTATGGAATTAAAATTAATCGATATAGAAAGCCCGGAAAATTCAAATGTTATAATAGGACAAACGCATTTTATAAAGACCGTAGAAGACATCCACGAAGCTCTTGTGACAACTTTGCCTATGATTAAATTCGGACTGGCTTTCTGTGAAGCATCAGGCGCCAGGCTTATTCGTCACAGCGGCACAGATATGGAATTGGAAAAACTCGCGATAAAAAATGCCGAGCAAATCGGAGCGGGACATTCTTTTGTCCTGATTTTAGGAAATGCTTTTCCTATAAATATAATGAAATCTTTGAAATCCGTGGATGAAGTCCTTTATCTTTACGCGGCGACAGCCAATCCCCTTAAGGTGGTTGTAGCAGAAGAAGGTACGCAGAGAGGTATTATCGGAGTACTCGACGGGGAAAAACCCCTTGGAGTGGAAGGAGACAAAGAAATTGCCGACAGGAAAGAATTACTGAGAAAAATAGGCTACAAATTCTGATAGATAAATATGAAAAAAGAAAAAGGTGTAGATATTTTAGAATTTATAAGTAATATTATTTATGAGAAAAAGCAGGTTGAAGACTACGGAGTTTTCCTTACAATATGTAAAGTCTTTCGCTTTTCAGGTGAAGCCGATATTGATTTCGGAGGCAGCGAATACAAAAAAAGCGAAATACAGGAAATTATTCCTGTTAAGCGGAAAAAAGAGGATAAATACGGCTGGTGGGAACTCTCCGGGGGAGTATACCTGATCGAGTTCAATGAAGAAGTAAAGAACCTTCTCCCTGACGCCAATCTTGTTATATTACAACCTTCAGAAAGAATAACTTTAAATGGGGCCTTTCACGCCACAAAGGTTATAGAGAAAAAGGGAAAAATAAGATTAACACTTTATGTAGGTAAAAACGGAATCAATATCAAGGAAAATGCCAGAGTCAGCGAACTTATCGTACTTGATTAAATGAAAAAGAAAGTATTGTTTTTGTGTACACATAATTCAGCTCGATCACAGATAGCTGAGGGTCTGCTCCGAAATTTACTCGGGGACAAATATGAGGTTTCCAGTGCGGGAACCGAACCCGGCGAAGTGAATCCGCACTCAATAAAAGTAATGAAAGAAATCGGCGTAGACATATCGCAACAATACTCAAAAAATATTAAAGATTTTGATAACAATGATTTCGATTATGTAATTACTCTGTGCGGTGGAGCTAAGGAAAGCTGCCCTTTTTTTACAGGGGGAGAACAGTTTCATAAAGATTTTGAAGACCCATCTTCATTTTCAGGCAGCGAAGAGGAAATACTGGATAAATTCAGAGAAACCAGAGATGCCTTGAAAGAATGTGTTGAGACTTTTTTTGAAGAAAAATACGATCGAAAATTATTTTAGGAGAAGCAATGAAAACAAATAAGGCTTTAATAATAATCGATGTGCAGAATGACTTTTGCCCGGGGGGAGCGTTAGCTGTTCCGGAGGGGGATAAAATCATCCCCACAATAAATAAACTAAGCAATATGTTCGAAAAGGTAATCGCCACACAGGACTGGCACCCTAAGAATCATGTATCCTTCGCCTCCAACTATCCGGGTAAAAAAGAATACGATATAATCGAGCATAAAGGCATAGAACAAGTCCTCTGGCCTAATCATTGCGTTCCCGGAACCAAAGGAGCCGAATTTTGCTCTGATCTTGAAACCGAAAGGGTAAGCCTTATTCTAAGAAAAGGGGATAATCCTGAAATAGATTCTTACTCTGCTTTCCGAGAAAACGATAAAAAAACCATTACCGGTCTTGAAGGATACTTAAAAAATCTAGACATAAAGGAAACTTACATCTGCGGGCTTGCACTCGATTACTGTGTTTTTTATTCGGCTATGGATGCAAAACAGCTTGGATTCGAAACCTATGTAATAATAGACGCAACAAAAGGAATTGATTCACCCGAAAACAATATTGATAAAGCTCTAAGAAAAATGAAAGAAAGCAATATAAAGATAATCGAATCTTCCGATTTATAGGAGGTAAAATGTTACCAGTGGAAATTAAATCAGATATTTATTGGATAGGCGTCGATGACAGGACAACCGATTTGTTTGAAGGTCTATGGCCCATAACAAAAGAAGGCATATCCTATAATTCTTATTTCATCAGGGATGAAAAAAATGCTATAATAGATCTGGCTAAATCAATTAAAGGAGATGAGCTATTCGAAAACATTAGTGATTTAACAGATTTAACAGAAATAGATTATATTGTCATAAACCATATGGAACCCGATCACTCAGGAATAATTAGAACTTTTAGAAAAATATCTCCTGAGACAGTAATATTAGGTTCAAAAAAAACAAAAGATATGCTTGAAGATTTTTATGGCATAAAAAATAAAGTAGAAGTAGTTAATGACGGAGACGAAATATCGCTGGGAGAAAAAACCCTGCGCTTCTTTTCTACGCCTATGGTTCACTGGCCTGAGACTATTATGACTTATGAGGTTTCTAACAAGATACTTTTCTCCTGTGATGCTTTCGGCAGTTATGGTTCATTGGGAGGGAGTCTTTTCGACGATGAGTGCGGAAATCTCGATTTTTATAAACAGGAAGCAGTTCGTTATTATGTTAATATCATAGCCAAATTCAGTAAAATGGTTTTAAAAGCTTTAGATAAACTACAAAACGTTTCCGTTGAAGTAATCGCTCCTTCTCACGGAAGAATATGGAAAGAAAATCCCGAAGAAATATTAGATATTTATGAAAATCTTGCAAATTTAGCCGACAAAGAAGGCGAACCGGGAATTACTTTAATATACGGATCCATGTACGGAAACACCGAAAACATGATGAACGCTGTAGCTCAGGGCATTTCCAGATCAGGAATTCCTCTTAAAATATTCGATGTTTCTCACACTCATGTTAGTTACATATTACCATCCTTATGGATGAAAAACGGGGTAATGGTTGGGGCGCCTACTTACGAGGCAGGGCTTTTCCCAACAATGGGGGATGTACTCCGTATGGCAGAGCTTAAGCGTATAACCAACAAGAAATTCGCAATGTTTGGCAGCTACGGGTGGAGTGGCGGAGCTTTAAAAGAAATAAAAAATAT
>CAZVXD010000026.1:0-1624 GCA_964631335.1 uncultured bacterium | reverse complement strand
TCCATAACCTGGGTTTTGTAAATTTCCTCGATACGGTCTATCTTTGCGAGATTTTCTTTTATTCTTATATTAAACTGTTTGTTATAATCTTCGACGGTAAAGTCTTTATCGAGAACTTCTTTAAAGAGTCTTTTCAAATCTTCGTATTTCGGTATACGTCCTGTAGGAACATCTATGGCAGAAACATCATCGTTTACTCGTAGTTCAGCCCATTTATACCAGACTTTTTTATCATCCCGCGAATTAAGAAAACCACCATTTTTATCTTTAAGAAAATAATTGACCGCGAAAATGCGGGGTTCCACTTCGAGCCCTTTTGGGAAATCAAGGTTGGCGTTTATGTAATCTCTTATAGAAATAGAAAGAAAGTCTAGATTCGACATGGGATTGAATTTTCTCACCCCTTCTTTTCCGAGTGTTGCGGCGGTGGTTTCAGATTCCAGAGACGCTCCGTAAGCGATTATTCCGTGCGTCCAGTCGAAAGCCTCTTTGATAGGAACCCAGGTGTCAGAGTCTCTGCCTCCGTAAACCATACCTCCCACCTCAACACCTTTGGCGTCGTGCAAAGTTGGATCGAGATTATTGAAATTTTTAAGTTCTATTGTAAAACGCGCGTTTCGATGGGAAACCGGTATTTCTTTCCCGTTTTCATCGATTTTTCCCTTATGCCATTCTCCGGAATGATTAATACCTTTTCCCGGAATATCACCGTCTTTACCTATCCAGTGCACTCCGCCCTCTGGGGTCATTAAAATATTGGAAAATATTATTTCCGCTGGGGAGTGAAGAGCGTTCCATATTATAGGGTCATCCTCGGAATTAACTCCCATAATAATTCCAAAAACGCCCTTTTCCACATTTACCGCTCTGGCTCTGCCATCCTTTTTTCTTAAATACGCGATATCATCGCCAACGATAGTTTCATTATCGAGCATAGCAGTCGAAGTTTTTCCGCAGAGCGAAGGGAAAGCTCCCGTAAAATAAGTAACTCTATCCTTTATCCCGTGAATTCCCATAACTAGCATATGCTCGGTAAGCCAACCTTCTTTAGCTCCCCGGTTAATAGCAAGACGCATTGAGAGCTTTTTTAGCCCGATTGTGTTCCCGCCATATTGAGTGTTAGCACTATATACCGTATTATCTTCGAGATCTATATACACTCGGCGTTTATCCAGATTTTTACTTGTATTTCTTTCATCCAATTCTCCCGCAGAATGAACTATTTTGAAAAATCGGGCATCTCTACCCTGACGCACAAACTCATCAAATCCCTGACGGTAAAGCAAATCTTCACTGTGGGCGACATACGCGGAATCTGTCATCTGCATAACCGGTTGCGAAAATTCCGAATTCGTCGGACCAAGGCAGAAAAACCTGATATACACTTCCTTCCCTTTCATTATATCTTTCATTATTTCGCGTATCTCTTCAAGAGATTCCTCCCTGGGAGCTGTGTTTATCGCCTTATCCAGTTTTACTCCGTCGGGAAGCAGTATTTTAGTGTTTTTCTTATCCCTTGCCTGGTCGTTATAATTGTCAAAATGAATCGTATGATTTTGCGTCGCAAGAGATATTTCCTCTCCGTTCTTAACAGATATTTCTCTTATGTATTTAATATCTTTTT
>CAZVXD010000025.1:0-20401 GCA_964631335.1 uncultured bacterium | reverse complement strand
TCCACGGCTCTCGCGGAAAAACCGAATTTATCCATAGCAGCGTTAAGAAGAGCCCTGCTTTTTTCACCTATAGAACAATATTTTCTTATCTTTTTAGAATCGAGGTGCGCGTTACAATATATTTTATCATTTTTGTACCTTTCTTCCTGCTTTCTACGACATCCCTCTATTCTCTCCCTGATCGACACCGAGCTTTCTCCGTCTTTCATATCAATTATCTCGTTGTATTTTACCCTACCAACTGTAATATGCATATCGATTCTGTCAAGAAGAGGGCCTGAAATCTTCGAACGATACCGGTCTATCTTAGATGGACTGCAGGTACATTCTCTAAAAGCATCCCCGAAATATCCACATGGGCAGGGGTTCATGGCAGCTATCAGCATGAATCGGGCAGGATAAGCTATCGTACTTTTAGCCCTGGAAATAGTCACAAAACCGTCCTCAAGAGGCTGTCTTAGAACTTCGAGAACATTCCTGTTAAACTCAGGTAATTCATCCAGGAACAAAACTCCGTTGTGAGCCAGACTAGCTTCTCCCGGCTGAGGATAAGTTCCGCCGCCAATGAGCCCGGCATAAGAAATTGTGTGATGAGGAGACCTAAAAGGTCTTTTAGCCACGAGAGAAACCTTAGGAGGTAAAGCCCCCACCACGGAATGAATTTTCGTTGTTTCAATGGCTTCTTCGATGCTCATTAACGGCAAAATAGTAGGAATCCTTTTAGACAACATCGTTTTCCCGGAACCGGGAGGGCCTATCATCAAGACATTGTGTCCTCCGGCAACGGCCACCTCTAAAGCTCTTTTTGCGGCATCCTGTCCTTTAACATCTGAAAAATCGAGATCGAACTTCGAGGTTTCGCTAAATATTTCATTCAGATCCACGACAAAAGGTTCTCTTCGACCGTCTTCCAAAACCTCGATACACTCTTTTATATTATTAACCGGAAATATCTCCGCGCCTTTTACAACTCCGGCTTCCTCGGCATTTAAAAACGGAACAAACATCCGCTTTATTTTGTTCTCCTTGGCCAGAACGGAAGCGGGCAAAACACCTTTTACTCTTCTAATTCGTCCGTCGAGAGCAAGCTCTCCGACAACCAGAGCGTTTTCTAAAGTCGCGAGATCTATCTGCCCGGAAGCAGCTAGAATACCCAGCGCGATGGGAAGATCGAGAGACGTTCCTTCCTTTTTGATATCAGCGGGGGCAAGATTAACGGTTATTTTTTTTACAGGGAATTCACACCCTATACTTTTTATTGCGGCTTCCACCCTTTCCCTGGATTCCTTAACCGCTGCTTCAGGCAACCCCACTATCGCGAATGACGGCAAACCTCTTGAAAGACTTACTTCTACTTCGACGATTCTTGCTTCAATTCCTTGAAGCGCGCAGGAAAGAACTCTGGAAAGCTCCAATTATATAATTTTTAAATACTTAACTTTTTTGTTGCTTCTGACTTATACCGATATCCGTACCATAGCTGAGCTCTCCGTTATCGATCCTGATATGAAAATGACAGTCAGGATTTGTGCAAACCCAGGCTTTGTAAGGTATAGAAGCTCCACCCTGCCCGTAATCGGACAGAGGCACAAGCACGCCAAAATTGCATTTTTGACATTTGGGATATTCCATAGGTAGATCCACTTCCTCCTCCCTTTAAGAGTTTTAAACTATAAACATCCACTTGCTAAAAAATCGACATCTTTTGGGTCTCCGCCTCGATCAGCAACTCTTTCTCAATAAATTATAATTTTTTTTCAATATATGTCAAGAGGCGTAACCTCCGCTATCCGAAAAACACAAAAACCCTTTGGCCTGATTTTCAATTATAGCAAAAAAATTCTCACAGAAAAAACGATAGCACAAACAAACCATTTAACCGACAAAAAAAACAAAAACCCTTGACAAAATTCAAAAAAATAATATATTGTTTGCATAACAAAGTACTTTGAAAGAAAGGGAAATGTCGGCGTCATGGTTCTGCTTTTTGGGAAGTGTTTTGTAATAAAAATAAAAAGGAGGTACATTATGTGTTTTTTCTCTCTGTTAGTTCTTGTTTGCGGCTATTACTATCAACCGATTGACCTGGGAGGATATTCTCTTGGTGTAGGGGGTGCCCCAATAGGATTAAATAATAGTGTAGAGTGCGGATTGTACAATCCTGCAGCATTTACGGACGCCGAAAGTCTCAATGTTTTTGCGGGCTATAAGTTAAGAAAGGGAGCGTTGTCTTTTGTTGGCGCTCCGCAAGATACAGCTTCAATGGATTATGCTTTCCCCGACTATTTTGGCGTTGCTTTCCCTTTTGGAACGGATTTTTTTCTGAATGCTTCTTTCTCCGTTCCTTATATGGCTGCGCAACAGGATTCGTTAACAGTTACGGTTGTCGATTCTTCTGCTCCTGGGGGATACAGGTTTTTCCCGGCAGAAATATCTGATGTTACAAGATTCTATTCTTTAAACCCGGCAATCGGGAAAAACATAAACGATAAATTGTCCGTGGGGTTAAAAATGGCTGTATTCTGGATGCGTACAAGTTCATCCTTTGATTCTGAGGATTCTGAATATAGCGCCAGCAATTATACTCTGGATAAATATGGTATCGAACCCTGCTTGGGTTTGCAGTATGAAGCGAATGATGTTGTTTCCTTTGGGACCCTGATTAAGAAAGGTTTCGGAAAAGCATATAAAGAAAATTCCAATGGTACGGTATCTTCCGTTGAATCTGACGAAGGCTTACCCCTCGTGCTGGGTTTTGGAACCGGAATAAATATAAAAGACAAAATATATTTTAATCTCTCGAGCGAGTATATGCACTGGGAATTAGCATACTCCGGAGAATTGTGGGATTCGGATGATTTCAGAAATGTAATCAGAATACACCTGGGAGGACAATACAAACCAAACGATTTGCTGTCATTCAGCGCGGGTTTTTACACAGATCCCTATCCGATAAAAGTTATAGCTTTTGCTCCCTTTGATGAGGATAGTTACAATCAGATGTTCGTAACCGGAGGCATAGGACTCGATTTCGGGAGAATTACACTAAATCTCTCTGCCGCGAGCAGCGCTCTTATAAAAAAGGATCCCTCCTTGCGGGAAGAGAATCATTTTAATTTGTCCTTGAATTATAGATAAGATAAAACAATAAAGTTTTCTTCATTGAAGCCCATATCCTTTTGCTCGATATGGGCTTTTTCTTGCGGTACTGCAAGATTGAAAACCTAAAAAAGCTTAACCATGATTTCCATCGCCGCTCCCGATATAAGAGGAAGGGTAAAGTTGTCATCGATACCGAACGGGAAAAATTCCACGAGAGAAGCAACGACAGAACCGACAAAAAGAACAAACAAATCGGGTTGAGGCAAAAGAGACGAGACGCAGAGACATATAACCAGACAAGCGAAACTCCCTTCGATTGTTTTTTCCGATTGTTTCGACCCGATGCGATTCTTCCCCCATTTTACTCCGATTACATGGGCAGCCGTGTCTCCAAAGGCAAGAAAAAAGAGCACCGCTATAGCTATCCATTTATCAAAAAAATAAACAGAAAGAAAAGCCGCTACCGCGTAATGAGTCGCGGCAGTTAGAGTGTCCTTTTCTTTTTCCCAGAGTAATTTTCCAAAATAACGGTCAAAAATCTTACCTATAGAGTTTATCTCCAACCTGAGGAAATCGACGATAAGAGAAAAAAAAGCCAGAAAAAAGAGGCTTATGACCACAGTAATCCTGGGCGCAAAAATATATCCGACAGGAACCAGAGCCGTCGACAGATGCAAAAGTTTCCTGACGATAACATATTTGCTTAAGCGTTTCATTACCTTTACATTAACATAAGAAAATTTAAAGTCAAGATTTTTCTTTTTTTTTTAAAAAATGCAATAATCCCCCTTGACTTATTAGTTCGATTTTTTAATATAAAATATAGATACAAAAAATGCGAAATTCGACTCTTTGTTTATTAAATGTTGTCAATATAGGGTTTTTTCGGTATTCGAAAAAAGTAAATGTTTCGTATCTCTGTTTAAAATAATGTTTAAGATCCATTTAAAGGAGGGTACTTAATGGAATGGCTTATTAGAAAAAGGTCCGGTAGAGTTGTTCCTTATAACAAAAAGAAGATAAGCGTTGCGATTTCAAAAGCTCTTAAAGCGATAGGAGTAAAAGAAGATTCCGACGCTATAACCAATCAGGTAGAAACTTCGCTTTATATGAATTTCTTCAGACTTGGAAATATCCCGACAGTCGAAGAAATACAAAACTATGTAGAAGAAACCCTGATGTTAAGAAAGCTACCGGACGTGGCCAGGGCTTACATCCTTTATAGAGAAAAGAGAAACGAAGCGCGTAAAGTAGAAGATGTCTTCAGAGATGTCGAAGGTATAATGGGAAAATATTTAAAAAAGGAAGACTGGCGGGTTCAGGAAAATTCCAACATGAATTTTTCTCTTCAGGGTTTGAATTTTTATGTTTCTTCTTCAGTAACAGCCCGATATTGGCTCGGAAAAATCTACAGCCCCAGAATAAGAGAAGCACACAGCAACGGCGATTTTCACATTCATGATCTCGGTATACTCGGTCCTTACTGTGTGGGCTGGGACTTGATGGATCTTTTAAAGGAAGGGTTTAGAGGGATGAGCGGTAAAGTTGAATCCTCTCCCGCGAAACACTTAAGAAGCGCGCTCGGGCAGATTGTAAATTTTATTTATACCCTCCAGGGAGAAGCGGCAGGAGCACAGGCGTTTTCCAATTTCGACACACTTCTGGCTCCCTTTATTCGCTTCGATAAACTGGATTACACAAGTACAAAACAAGCCTTGCAGGAGTTTTTATTTAACATAAACGTTCCTACCAGGGTTGGCTTCCAAACCCCTTTCTCAAACATTACTCTGGATTTGAAGGTTCCGGATAGCTTTAAAGAAACACAGGTAATAATCGGAGGCAGAGAGAAGGACACAACTTACGGCGATTTCCAACAGGAAATGAACATGATAAACAAAGCCCTCGCCGAATTAATGATGGCGGGAGACGCAAAAGGAAGAATTTTTACGTTTCCTATTCCTACTTATAACATAACAAAAGATTTCGACTGGGAAAACGAGGAACTAATACCTGTCTGGGAGATGACAGGTAAATACGGAATTCCTTATTTTAGCAATTTTGTCTCCTCTGACATGGACCCTGAAGACGCCCGTAGTATGTGCTGCAGGCTAAGATTAGACAAAAGAGAGCTCCGAAAAAGGGGAGGAGGCCTTTTCGGTTCCAATCCTCTGACCGGCAGCATAGGAGTCGTAACTATAAATCTCCCCAGAATAGCTTACATCTCTACTGATACAGACGAATTTTTTGATAGGCTTTCTAATGTTATGGAAACGGCAAAGGAATCTTTAGAACTTAAGAGAAAAATAATAGAAGATTTTACAGGAGAAGGCTTGTATCCTTATACCAAGTATTACTTAAGAAATATCAAGAAAACCGCCGGTTCTTATTGGGATAATCATTTTTCGACAATAGGCCTTATAGGAACCAATGAAGCCTGTATAAACATGTTTAGAAAAGGGATTCTGTCCCAGAAAGGGAAAGAATGGGCAGAGCAGATACTTAGGTTTATGACTAACAAGCTTTCAGAATTCCAGGAAGAAACGGGAAACTTGTACAACCTGGAAGCTTCACCCGCAGAAAGCGCTTCCTATCGCCTTGCAAGAAAGGATAAACAGCGGTTCCCCGATATTTACACAAAAGGAACTGAAGCTCCTTATTACACAAATTCGGTGCATCCTCCAGTCGATGAAGTCGATGACGCTTTTGACGTTCTGGAACATCAAGATCCTTTACAGGTATTATTTACCGGAGGAACAGTTGTTCATATTTTCCTGGGAGAATCCATCAAAGACTGGAAAACAGTACGAGATCTTACCAGAAAAATAGTCAACAGATTTTCCCTGCCGTATTTTAGCTTTACTCCCACTTTTTCAATATGCCCTGTTCACGGGTATATATCGGGAGAACACTTCTTCTGCCCTTTGCCTCATACCGAAGAAGAATTAGAAGAATTCGGACAAACTGTAGAACTAAGTGAAGAAACTTTAAAAGAAATGAAAGAAGGATCTTATAAAAGAATCGGAGAACAACGACCTCAAAGGGAGGAAAAGGAAAACCTGCAGGTTTTTTTAAACAAAACAAATTAAAGAAGGAAATTGTTATATGGAAAAAGAAAAAAATCAATTACAAACAAAATCCGCAAAGGTCCGCTCGATAAGAACCGAAGTATATTCCCGTGTAGTCGGATATTACAGGCCTGTTCAGGCATGGAATGAAGGAAAAAGGGAAGAATTCAGAGAAAGAAGATATTTAAAAGCGGAAGAACAGTAAGTATTTGTGATCAAATCTTTTTTAGGAACCAGCGTAATAGAATTTCCCGATAAAGTTTCCTCGGTCGTTTTTATAGGGGGTTGCAACTTAAGATGCCCGTTCTGTCATAACCTGGATCTTGTATTACCCGCACTCATAAAAAAAATCCCGGATATTCCCCAAAGCGAAATAATCGATGAATTAAAAAACAGGAAAGGATTTATAGACGGAGTTTCCTTTACCGGCGGCGAACCTCTTCTCTCCCCAGAACTGCCGGATTTCATCAAAAAAATAAAAGAAGAAGTAAAGATAGATGTAAAAATAGATACAAACGGAACACTACCCGGCAAATTAAGGGAAGTCCTACCCTTTGTAGATTACATCGCCATGGACGTAAAAACTTCACCCCTAAAATATCCTCTTGCTACCGGCGATAAAGCTGAATTTAAGGACGTAGAAAAAAGTATTGAAATTATAAAAGAAACAAAAAATTATGAATTCAGAACCACAATGGTACCCGGTATCGTAAACAAAGAGGATATTAAAAAGATTTGCGAACAAACAGGTAAAGTAAAAAAATATGTTCTTCAGAATTTCAGAAACGTTAAAACCCTTTCTCCCGAGTTTTCGGAAATAGAATCTTATACGGACGTATACATAAAAGAAACCGCTCTGATTTTAGAGGAGTGCGCGGAGACAGTAGAAATAAGAAACTAATTTTTTAAAACAAACATATCCCCCAATATTTTCTACCAAAGAAATAAGTTTCAGATTAATAAATAAATCTTCGAAAAACCGCAGTCAGTTTCCCCGGCGGTTGTCGTTCGGGGTACCGCTCACTTCCTTAGATTTAAAATCAAAAATCCGTGCCCGATCGCTTTTCTTAACGGTAATTCCTCTGTTTCTTGCCGACGGAATTAATAAAAATGGGGGCAGGGAAGAAAAATCTACGCTCGTTGACATTTAACAGCCTGAGATTATTTTTAAAATATGAGAGCTTTATTGAAAAAAGCGTTTAAAGGAATAGGGGACAAAGAAGCTGACGCGCTTGAAAAAATCTTCGAAGAGGTCACGTTTCAAAAAGACGAAGCAATCGTCAAAGAAGACGAGCATGGTGAAGAACTTTTTGTTGTAAAAGAAGGGCATGTTCTGGTAAAGAAAAAGGGCGAAATATTAGCAGAGCTTAAACCCGGAGACATTATCGGGGAAATGTCACTTATTGAAAGTTCGCGATCCGCTACCGTAACCGCGGTGGGGAAAACTGTTCTTTACAGAAGCGACATAAAAGATTTTTATAAGCTTTTTTCAAAACATCCGCCCATTGCCGTCAGTCTTTTTCAAACACTTTCAAATAGACTGCGCAACATTAACAATAAAGTTGTTGAAAAAGCTCTTCAGGAAGAACGTCTCGCGACCATCGGAAAACTGGGAGCAACCATAATTCACGATTTAAAATCACCTCTTTCGGCAATAAAGGGATACGCAAACATTTTAGAAGATATTAGCGGCGATGACAGGATAAAAAAATACGCGAAATCTATCAGCACCTCAGCGGATTTTACTTTCGAGATGATAGAAGATATTCTTGAATTCGGGAGAGACAAAAGTTCGTTAGATTTTCGCCCGGTTGATATTTATAAATACCTCAAAGAAGTGGTAGAGTTGTTTGGCAGAGCTAAGGATGAAAAAAAAGTAGAAATAATAATTTTACCATGCGAAAATCTATTTTACAATCTGGACCCATTTAAAATGAAAAGGGTTCTGTTAAACCTTTTGAAAAACGCGTGCGAGGCAATAAAAGAAAAAGGTAAAGTCGAAATGGGCGCGGAAAAAACCGAGCAGGGAATCAGAATATTCGTTCGTGATAACGGCATCGGTATGTCTCCTGAAGTGGCGAGTAGGATTTTCGAGCCCTTTTTCACTCACGGAAAACAGGGTACCGGACTGGGAATGACGGTCGTAAAAAAAGTGATAGAAGAACACTCCGGAGAAATAAAAATTGAAAGCACGCCTAACAAGGGTACAACGTTTAATCTTTTATTTAAAAATAAGACCAATAGAACTAAAGTCTGAGGAGGTGAAAGATGATAAAAGATCTGATAAAAAAGAATAGGAGCATTCGTCGCTTCAAAAAAGGTTTTAAAATATCAGAAAAAACATTGAAAGAATTAGTCGGGCTCGCGCGGCTATCTGCATCGGCTGCGAATCTTCAACCTTTAAAATTTGTGCTTTCCTGGGATGAAAATAAAAACAAAAAAATTTTTCCAAATACTAAATGGGCTGGTTATCTGCAAAATTGGGACGGTCCATCAGAAGACGAAAAACCTTCGGCATATATAATAATTCTCGGAGATACGGCGATTACAAAATCCTTTGGATGCGATCACGGAATAGCCGCTCAGAACATACTGCTTGGAGCAAGAGAGAAAGGACTGGGAGGCTGTATTGTAGGAGCCTTAAAAAGAAAAGCCCTCCACCAAAACCTGGGAATTCCCTCAAGGTACGAAATTCTTCTTGCTATAGCGCTGGGAAAACCAAACGAAAAAGTCATTATAGAAACTGCCTGTAACGGCGAAATCAAATACTGGCGAAATGAACAGGATGTCATGCATGTGCCTAAACGCCCTTTAGAAGAATTGATACTGGATTTGTGATTAATCTCATACAGAGCCATAGAGAAGTAGAAATCCTTTGAGTATCTAATTGTAAAGCGTAAGTTGAAAAGGGCTTCACCTATCGCCTCTCCACGCATTCTTCCCACTTTTGAGAAAATTCTTTAGAAAGATTTACTTTCCCGGCTTTACTATAAGCAAGCGCCAGCAGCTGGTATGAATCACAATTATTAGAATCAGCTTCGATCGCCTTATTCAAAACTTCTGCCGCTTCATCGTATTTCTCTTCATAAATATCAGCCATTCCCAGAATAATATACGCTTCTGCTTTTTTATCAGACTCTATTTCCTGTAAGTTAAGAATCGTTTGGGCAATACTTGAAGCGCGGGAATAATCTTCTTTTTCCAAATAAGCGGCGGCGAGCTTACACATAACAACTCGATCGTTGTTTTTTATAGAAAGAGCCTTCTCAAATGCTTCGATTGCCATATCATATTTTTTTGCTCTAAGATAATTTTGCCCGAGCAATTTATGCCCTAAAAAAATATCGGGCTTAATAGAAATTGCTTCCTTAAGATTAAAAACAGCTTTATCATATTGGTCTCTGTTTGTGAAGATTTCCCCTGAATAAAGATACGCTTCCGCATTCTCCTCGTCAAAATCCAGCGCTTTATCGAAACAATTGAAAGCTTTGTCTTCTTCCCCTTCCTCTAAAAAAATCTTACCATGCATGACATAAGACATCGCCTTATAAGTACTATCTTGTACTTCCTCAGCGTTTTTTATAAATCCCTCCGCTCTTTTAAATTCTCCGTTATTCAAATCTTTCTTCGCTCCCGAATAAAAGACTTGCCAGCTGTAATTTTTTACACCCAAAAGTTTTTCGTAAAACAGCACCGCTTCACCGGCAATATCTCTATCGATCTCGTAGGCTCTCTTTAAATATTCCGCGGATTTTGTCGAATCGTTCTCTTTATAATAAGAAACGGAAAGGGCGACATAGGGGGCAGGATTATCTTTTTCCCTTTTAGCCCATGCCCTGTACTGAGCGGTCGCTTTTTCATATTCTTCTGTCTTAAGAAAAATATCCCCGCTTAACTTATATTCCCTCGCGGTACAACCTACAATACTCAATAAGACAAGAGAATAAAAAACATATAATTTTCTAATTTTAACTCCTTTAATAAAATTTTATACATATATATAGAAAATAAGTGTTCTGTCAAGACAAAGGCTTGAAAAAGAAAGAGATATTATTATAATTCTTATTATGAGACCGTCACGGGTTGAAATAAATTTAAAAAACCTGGAAGATAACATTAAAAAAGCTAAGGGGAAAATTGCGGACAAAAAACTCCTCGCGGTTGTAAAAGCGGATGCGTACGGACACGGAGCCGTGGCAGTTTCTTCCCGGGCAACGGCCATGGGTGTAGATTTTCTGGGTGTAGGAATCGCCGAAGAAGGCATCGAATTGCGGAATGCCGGCATACAGGCTCAGATAATAATTCTCGCTCAAGAACTAAAGGAAAGATCAGAAGAAATAGTACTATTTAATCTTATCCCCACAGTCTGTTCTCGTGATTTTCTTGAAAGCCTGGACAGAGAAGGAAAGAGGCAAAACAAAAAAGTTCCGGTGTTTTTAATGGTAGATACAGGAATGGGTAGATACGGCGTCTCGGCTGATGAGTTTATTTATTTTGTAAAACTTATAAAAAACAAGGATTTTTTGGAATTAAAAGGAGTAATGTCACATTTTCCCGTGGCCGATTCGGACAAAGACTTTACTCAAGAACAGATAAAAAAGTTCAACGAACTATTAGACGTTTCTTCCTCTATGGGAATTGACATTCCCATAAAAAGCATGGCGAATTCGGCGGGTTATTTACTGCATAATAACTCTCTGTTTAATATGGTAAGACTGGGACTCCTACTGTACGGAATATCTCCTGTGGAAAATGTTAGGCCTTCGGAATATCACCCCGTAATGAGCGTAAAAAGCAAAATTTCTTTTATTAAAACGATTCCTCCGGGTCATTCTGTAAGTTACTCCAGAACCTTCATCGCTAAGGAACCGACCACAATCGCCACTGTGCCACTCGGATACGCGGATGGTTATGATAGAGCGCTGTCAAATAAAGGATGGATGATGGTGCATGATAAAAAAGCTCCGGTTATAGGCAACGTTACTATGGATACAACAATGATAGATATATCTCATATTCCGGAATCAAAAATAGGCGATGAAGTTATTGTTATGAACACAAAAGTAACTGCCTGGGAAATCGCCAAAACAATAGGAACGATTCCGTACGAAGTCATTTCTCGAATGGGGAAGAGACTTCCCCGATTGTACGTTTAGTCTATAAAAATATCACAAATTTTTATCAGAATTGAACCACCACAAAAGAGTGAACTTTTTTGGGTTGACGAGCATTTTTTTATTCTTGCTTTTGCGCTAATTTAATCAACCTGATTACCTCTCCCTGTTTCACTTTCTTAAAAATGGCGGGATCTCCTTCTACTTTCCCTATAACGTTTACTTCACTGAAAGCGCGCGCTTCTTTTTCGGTGCTTGCGGGAGTTTTACCAAAAAAGATACAAAAAGAAGGGCTTTCAATCCATATTGCTATTTCTCCGGGTTCCACAGCAACACGTGAGTTTTCCCTGCTAACCTCTACAGGCATTCTGAAATAAATTTCTTCACCCCAGAGAGACACTCTTCCTTCAGTAGGAAGAGAAGAAAAAAAAGCTTTAGCGGTTTTAGGATTCTCGTCCGTCAGAATAGCCCGAACTTCTCCAATGCTTTCGGATAAAATTTTAATCTTCTTCATAACAAAACGGTATTATTATTTGATTGTTAAGAAACATTTTAAAAAACACTATATTATGCTTTAGCTTTAAAAACCACTGTGGTAAAAAGCTCGATTATAAAACCGTAAATGATACCCATTACGACAGTCATGACAAAAAGCATGTTAGGGCTATACTGCCCTCCCGCGCCAAGCATGCTGGAAAACCCCATGGGAATACTGAATACGAGACCCATAATCGGACCATGCAACCACCATGTAATTTTCAAGGCGCTGATACCTATAGCAACCCCAATTAACATTCTTCCGGTTACAATTGAGATAGAAAGCGCCCACGGCAATTGTCCTTCAGACGATGACAGAAACCAACAAATAATTCCGCAGATTAAACCAAATATTGTAGCAACAGCTACTCTTTTTACCATATTATAACCTCCTTAATTTTTCCGAGTATAGAGAATTTTCGACAAGATGATAAGCAATAAAAAAAACAAAGTTTCTCATTAACTCTCCTTAGTTATTTTTAATTATAATAAATCCATAATTAGACGTCAAGATTATGAAAAAAAAGAATTGCACATTAAGGATATGTGATTAATATAAAAAGAGCTTACTTGAATATTTTCTACTTCGGTTTCCAAGTTAAATAAACAGGATTCTGGGGTAATTGGGCAATCTTGTGTTAATCTGTGAAATCTTGTGTTTAAAAAGAGTTGAAAAATGCAGAATATAAAAATAATTGTAGAATACGACGGAACAGATTTTTACGGTTGGCAGGTTCAACCGGGCAGGAGAACAGTTCAGGGAGAACTGGAAAAAGCCCTGAAAACAATCTTTAATAAAAGAATCAGAATAACAGGCTCGGGGAGAACCGACGCGGGAGTCCACGCACTGGGACAGGTAGCTTCATTTACCACCCCCGAAAAGATTCCTCCGAAAGAATTAAAAAACGCGATAAACGGCAATATCCCTCAAGATATTCTTGTTAAACAATGCAAAAAAGCCCCGGAGGACTTTAACGCGAGATTCTCCGCTATTTCGAGAATATATAGATATCAAATCGCTAAGGAGAAATCGGTCTTTAATAAAAGATATTTTCTCCAAGCACCCGCACCCTTAGACACAAAAGAAATGAAAAAGGCGGGAAAGGAACTCCTGGGGAAAAAAGGTTTCTCTCATCTTGCAACCAAAGACAGCGGTATCTGCCTGCTTAGAAGAGTAAAAATTTCCGAGGACAAGAAAAGTATTCTTATCGAGGTTGAAGCCGATCGTTTTCTCCGTAGAATGGTTCGGGGCATTGTAGGGCTTTTGGTAGACGCGGGTAAAGGAGCCCTGAATCATTCCGATGTCAAAAATATCCTTTCGGGTAAGAAAAGGAGACCACCCGTCGCGCCTCCTAAGGGGCTTTTTCTTGTAAAAGTTCGATATTAATATTCCTATAAAAAATTCCAAATCATCTTTAATTTTTGCTTTTATAGAAAACCCCTTTACTTTTATAAAAAAAACATTATTCTAATATGAGATATTAAGAGTTTTCAGATGGATATTCTTATCGTTGACGATTCGGAAGATCAGTTATTAGTGCTTAAGTCGATCTTGAACGAGAAGGGATACGAAAGTATACACCTTGTCGGTTCGGCTGAAGAAGCGTTCGATTTTCTCGGACTTAAAGATAAAAAGAAAAAAAAGGGAAAAATCGATCTAATCCTTATGGATGTAATAATGCCTAAAATGAATGGGATTGAAGCTTGCGAAAGAATAAAAAAGGAAAATGGACTAAAAGATACTCCGGTCATAATGATCACAGCTAACAGAGAAGAAGCTCAACTCCAGGCAGCTTTTCAGGCTGGAGCCATGGACTACATAACAAAACCCATAAATATAGCCGAACTATTAGCGAGAATTCGGTCTGCGTTGCGCCTTAAAATGGAAACAGACAGCAGAAAAGAAAGAGAACGAGAACTGACGGAAATGGCTGAACGATTAGACGCTGCTAACAAAAAATTAACGCGCATGTCTTATCTGGACGGTCTGACAGGTGTTCCCAACCGTCGCTATTTTGAAGAGTTTTTCGCCAGAGAATGGAAAAACGCGATTAGATTAAATAGCCCTCTATCTTTAATAATGTTCGATATCGATTGTTTTAAAGCTTACAATGACACATACGGACATCTAAACGGAGATGACTGTCTAAAAAAAATTGCCGGCGCTTCAGAAAATGCTTTAAAAAGACCAAGGGATTTCTTGTGTCGATACGGAGGGGAAGAATTCATCGCCGTCCTTCCCGGTACCGACAAAAAAGGAGCGCTTACTGTTGCTAAAAGATTTCTCGAAAAAACAGATAAACTGAAAATTGTTCATAAGAATTCGACTGTTAGCAAAAATGTTACTATAAGCGTCGGGGTCGCTGCAATTAATCCGGATAAAAAATCAAAACCTACTTCATTTATAGGTGAAGTAGACAAAGCTCTATACAAAGCAAAACAATCAGGCAGGAATTGCATAAAAGAAGGGGTTACAACTTAACAGGAGGATAAAGAAATGAGTGAAAAAACGGAGAGAGAAAAGATCAAAGTCACTGTTCCCAGCTATGCGATCCAGCTTGTTCCTAACTTCTTAAAAAACAGAGAAAAGGATATAAAAGAAGTAGAAAACTCCTTGAAGAAAGAAGATTTTGAGACTATTCAAAGATTGGGGCACAGCATGAAAGGTTCGGGTTCTATTTACGGATTCGACGGAATAACAGAGCTGGGAAAAATTATCGAATCTTCCGCAAAGAGCAAAAATACTTCGGAAATTAAAAACAGTCTTGCCGAATTAAAAGACTATCTAAACAGAATAGAAATTGTAAATGAATAAAGAATTCTGCATCATTTACATTGACGACAACCAGGATATGATTCAACTCATAGAAAGAATACTTTCTAATGAAGGCTATCAAATTATAACGGAAACCAACCCTTCGGAAGGGATCAAAAAGATAAAAGAAGAAAAACCAGATTTAGTTCTGTTGGATATTAATATGCCCTCTCTGGACGGATATCAGGTTTGTTCTATTCTTCAGGAAGACAATGATACTTCTTTAATCCCCGTTGTTTTCTTAACAGCTCTCGAGAGCGACAAAGATAAGGCAAAAGCCTTTTCTGTGGGAGGCGTGGATTATCTGGTGAAACCAATTAAAAAAGAATCCTTAATGCCCATAATCGAAAAGCATATAAAAACTCGAAAACGCTGGAAGACCCTTGAACAAGGCACACAAAACATACAAAAGAGTGTCAAGCCTCTGGATTTCGAAAGATTCACAAAATTTCTATTGTATAGTTTACCTTTATCAAAAGAAAACAAAAAAGATTTGTTAAAAATATCTCCCCGAGAATTATACTCATTTGCCGCGGGAATAAACATAAGCAGTAAAAAAATGGCCGAGTATATAAGCGGTTTCCTGGGCTTCCCCTATACCCCGTCTGTAGAAATAGAAAACATAAATCTCGGTTCCCTGCCGACTCCTTTCTGTAAAAAAAATCTTATTGTACCCAGGATCGAACCATCCGGCGAAGAAACGCTGGTGGCCAGCAATCCTTTCGATTGGAAGTTAATGGACTCTCTTGAAAGATTCTATGAAATATCTCCTCATTCACGTCTTATAGTAACCGAACCCCAAAATATCGAAAAACTTTTTGAAGAGCCTCAATTCAGAGAAAAAGACATTCTTAACAAAAAGACACAATACAACAGAGAAGAAAAAGAGCCCTCAGGAATAAGCCAGGAATATGTAACCCAGGTATTCCAAAAAAGGGAAGAAAAAAAGAAAGAAAAAGACGATGAAGCAGGACCGGTTATTACCATAACAAATAGCCTTTTACAGGAAGCTATAAAAAAAAGAGCAAGCGACATACACATCGAACCCAAAAAGGACGAATCAATCGTCAGAGTCAGGGTAGACGGAGATATGATAGATCATGTATCAATTAAAACGAAAACAAGTCAAATGGTTATTTCTCGATTAAAATTATTGGCAGGGCTGGATATCGCCGAAAGAAGAAGACCGCAGGACGGCAGCTTTGCCAGAGAGATAGCCGGAGGTGTTTATAACTTTCGTCTCGCCACCACATCGACACCGAACGGAGAAAGCGTGGTAATTCGAATCCTGAAACCTTACGCAAAACCTAAAACGTTGACAGAATTGGGAATGACGGAGAAGCAAGCTGTCACTCTCACAAACAGCGGAAACCAACATTACGGAATGATTCTCGTAGTTGGAGGAACAGGCTCGGGAAAAACCACAACTGTTTACAGCCTGCTTTCTCAAATAGACGCGGAGACAAGAAGCCTTATGAGCGTCGAAGACCCTGTCGAATATAGAATACCTTCCGCTAACCAGCAACAGGTAAATGAAAAAGCGGGAATAAATTTTGACGATCTCCTGAAATCTTCTGTCAGGCAGGACCCCGATATTCTTTATATGGGAGAAATCAGAGACCAGTATTCGGCAAAAACCGCGGTCGACTTCGCGTCAACAGGACACCTGACAATATCCACCCTGCATACCTCGAACGCTACCTCTGCTATTTTCAGACTCGAACGCCTGGGTGTTACGAGATTACAAATGTCTGAAAGCCTGCTTTGCATTGTCGCTCAAAAACTGATAAAGAAACCCTGTCAAGCCTGCAGCAAAATTGTGCATATTTCGGAAGAACAAAAAGGGCTTTTAGAACCTTTTACGGACGATATCCCAAAAAGGGTATTAAAAGTAATTGGCTGCCCTAAATGTGATAACACGGGATACTACGGCAGAGAAGGGGTATACGAAGTACTCAAATTCGACGAACAAATTATTGAAGAAATCCGGAACGGAACTCCTATTTCTCAAATCCGATACCTGTTTAAGAAAAAAGGGTATTATCTTTTATCGGACCACGCAATAGAAAAAATCAAAGACTTAATCTTTACTCCTGAAGATGTATACAAAAAAGTTCTGGTCGAAGAAAGCACCGCAAAAAAAGCAGGAAAAACTCCTGCTAAAGAAAAGAGCGTAGCGGAAGAAATCAGAAAACCGTCAGGAATAGAATCCCCCGAATCCAAAGACAAGAAAAAAACAATTCTTGTAGTCGAAGATGACGACGATTCCCGGAATCTAATATCACGTTTCCTGACAAATGCCGGGTACACGGTAACTCTCGCGGAAGATGGAGCAGCTGCCCTGCTCGACTTAGGGAAGAAGGATTTCGACCTCATAATTTCCGACGTAAATATGCCAAATCTCGACGGATTTTCATTGATGAAAATCATCAAACAAAAAGAAATAAAAACACCTGTGATTTTCTTGACATCTCTTTCAGATTCAGAAAACGAAATCGAAGGTCTAAAAAAAGGTGCTTCAGACTATCTGAAAAAACCAATAAAAAAGGATTTATTACTTTTAAGGGTAAAAAAATTTCTGCCGTAATACCTTCTTAAAAAAGTTTATTTTTCTTCCTCCACCGGCACCATATTCCCTCCATCATCAATTATAATAATCTTAACGCTTTCCCTTCCTTTAGCCATTGCCTTTTCAACGGTGTCTTGCAAACAGACACTTGATTTCAAAAATGTATCCTTCAGGGTTTTATATCCGATTTCCGAAAACAAATAGAGCTCTGCCTTTTTTGAGAGTTCTGCAATTCTTGCTGCTTTATGATATCCCAACTTGTAATTCTCTCTGGCTTTTTTTATTATCTCCTCGGGATCGTCAGAACTCGAAAGCAATTTATAGAAGTTGTCGAACCCTATACCCTCTAAGCATGGCGCAACCAGGATAAGCACTCCGCCATCTTTAAGAGCAAGCTTCCCGTTCTCTATAGCTTTATGTGCCTGGTATAAATTTTTATCAAGAGGTGGTTTGGCGACCGTTATAACAATGTCGGCTTTCTCTTTTACAGGAAAACTAAATATACTACGTACACTCTCAGCTGCCCGGTAAAAAGATTCATGTATGTTCCCGCAAAAAACAGAATATAAATCTTGCTTACCTATTACTATTGTTTGAACCGAAAAAAGTGGTACATCGGGTATCATTTTAAAAGCGTCCAATAAATCGAGTTGAACCGGGTTGCCTTCCAATCGGAACACCTCTGCCCCATTGTCGAGTGCGAGTTTGTGATTTTGCTCGATCGTTACATATCCCGCGAGTCCCGGGAAAAAAGATTTTCGCCCTCCAGTAAATCCTGCGAAGTAATGTGGTTCTACCGAACCTATAGCAATTAACGCTTTCGCTTGTAAAACTTCTTTGTTTATCCAAACCTGTGTTCCTTTTTTTGTTATCCCGAGCTTGGCTAAACTTTTTTTATTCTTCGCATTATGAAGTATAATATTAGACTTTATTCTTTCGTAAAATTCTCCGAAAATAAGTTGCAAACCTCGATCATCCGGTTCTTTATGAGCTCCGGTAGCCACTATATATTTTGCCCTTCCAATGTCCATTTTTTTATCCAGCTCCGTTAAAATATCCGGGGCAGGAGTTGGTCTCGTAGCATCGTTAACAACAAAAAGAATGTTCTCTTTTCTCTTAATCCATTTCTCAAAAGAACCACAACCAAATGCATTATCCAGAGATTTCTTAATAGTCAATTCTCTGCCGCTTAAAGATACCTTCTTAGGAAAAACCATCTCTACTTTTGTATCCTCTGAGAGATATAATTTTTTCTTTTGTTCCCCGTAGGGGATTTTTATTTCCATTTCATTGTCCAGGTATAGGTTTTTATATTCATGTAAGAATAATAGATTTACTCGAAGAGGCAAGTTTCTGGAGGGTTGAATTAAACATCTTTTTATCCAAAAACTTCTGCTCTCTAACCACATCCCTTCACCAAAGAGGATATAGAGAATACAGAAAAAAAAGACCGAAAGAGGTAATCGCATAGTAATTTTTACTCTACAGTAGAATTAGTTGAAAATTCCAGTTATTAATAGATTTTTAACACGGGGTATAAATTTTCCGGGACAGGCATTAGATTGTCCGATTATAGGAAGCTTCTTTTTTAAAAACTTCAAAACCAGCTAAAAAGATTACGACTTAAAGAACAATCCCCTTGACTTCCTGATTATAATATATATAAATAAAACCATGCATAGAATACATATATGGGTAAGCGGAGTAGTTCAGGGGGTTGGGTTTAGATATTTCACGGTAAAGAAAGCAAGGGAATTAGGTGTGACAGGATGGGTGAGAAATACTCCCGACGGTAAGGTCGAAGTCGCTGCGGAAGGAGAGAAGTGGCAATTAGAAGAACTCGCAGAGAGCTTAAAAGTAGGTCCCTCTTCTTCCAATGTTTCGGGAATAGACGTGCAGAAAGAGCAGTACCAAAACGAGTTTAATAGATTCGAAGTGAGGTTTTAAATGGAAGATTTAAAAAAGTATATTAGAGCCATAAGGGATTTCCCAAAAAAAGGTATTTTATTCAGAGATATTACCACCCTCCTGAAAAAGAAAGAGGCTTTCAGAGAAGCCATCGACCTCATGGCAGATTTAGTAAGAGATGAAGATGTTGATCTTATCCTTGGCATAGAATCCAGGGGCTTTATTTTTGCCGCCCCCTTGGCATATAATCTCGGTTTGCCTTTGAACGTTATTCGCAAACCCGGTAAGCTACCCGCTGAGGTTGTCTGCGAATCTTATACTCTTGAATACGGAGAAAATACAATAGAACTGCATAGCGATGCCATCAAGAAAGGAGAAAAGGTTGTCATCGTGGATGATTTGCTCGCCACGGGCGGCACCGCTCTTGCGAGCGCTCACCTGGTTGAAAAATTCGGAGGTGAAGTAAGCTCTTTTCTTTTTCTCATAGAGTTAACAGATCTTAAAGGAAGAGAAATTTTAAAAGATTACAGGGTCGAGTCTATTGTAAAATATTGATTTTGAAACCCGGCAAACTGAGTAAAGCACTAAATTCAAAAAAGCCCCCGTTCCCTGCCTCTAAGCTGATAACCTTTTTAGTTTTTACACAAATTAAATCATGTCCTCCCACAAAAACAAACAAAGTTTCGAGATATTTGAATTAAAAATACCACAGCTAATTTAACGAAAAGTCCCGGTGAATAAAAAAGGCGAGAGCTAAAAGCTCCCGCCCGGAGAAATTAAACACTCAGACAAAAAGACATCTCATCTTGTCCACTAATAAGTATAAGTATTTTTTCTTGTTTGTCAAGGGCGGAGACTATTTAGGAGAAAACAATCCATTGAAGTTTCATAATTTTTCAATGCCTTATTTAAGGAGTATTGTCCGAGAAAGACGTGGTCTATTCCCCCCGCGAGGGAATTGCCACTCGGCTTTCGGGTTCGCTCTTCTTGAAATGTTGCCATTTCAAGAATCCGTGCCCGCTTACCCTCCGAGACGCTTTCCTGAACAGCACTGCTTGCTCATTTTGGTGTTTAGGACCGTGTTCGCCTGTCCCATGGAATAGAAGAACTTCATGCTTTAGAACCTATTCCATGGGGTAATGCTTCCAATACGCCCTTATGATCGGTCAGTCACCTTTTTGATTTACGCTAAAATAAAACAATATAATATATTAATTTAAAAAATTATGAAACTCCATAGCAATCCAAACTTGACTTTTATCGCCATCAGCCTATAATAAAACTTAAGGAG
>CAZVXD010000024.1:13484-20936 GCA_964631335.1 uncultured bacterium | reverse complement strand
AGCCAAAGGCAAAAAGCTATTTTGCTATCATTGACAAGTATCTCCTTTTCCATATTCTTATAAAAATGCGAAGAATGATTAATACAAGGTTCTTTTTGACATGAAATCGATAATTGTTATACCGACATACTGGTCGAGAGAAAAACCCCGCAAAGAGGATATGGTCTATGACCATCCCACGCCGCTTAACCAGAAAGGCACCCTCGGTCGTTTGCTTAAGAGCTTAGATGTCATAGAGGAAAGCGATTTTAGCGTAATAATTATAAGCTGTCCCACAAGTCCTTCGATCGGAGAAGAAGTAAAAGACAAAGTGGATAGTATAATAGAACCTTTCAGAAATAAACATAAAATCCTGCATTTTTCTTATCCGGATTTATTGAAATTGCACAAATTTTTGGAAGAAATAAATAAACCCGAATATATTCCACACCTGAGTTTAGAAGGATATTCCAACATTAGAAATATGTGCGTAATACTCCCTCATATCTCAGGTGCCGATGTTTCTGTCTTAATAGACGACGATGAAGTCTTTGAAGACCCTAACTTTATCGAAAAAGCGCAGGAATTTATAGGAAAAGACAAAATCTACGCGATTGCCGGCTACTACATTCAACCGCATGGCGGGTATAAATTTAAAGATAAGAGAGAATGGTGGAAAATATGGTGGAACAATACCGGAGCCATGAACAAAGCATTCGAAATTATCGATATCCCCCCCCGACTGAAGGATACTCCTTTTGTGTTCGGCGGAAATATGATAATTCACAGAAAAATGTTCACCCGTGTTTTATTCGATCCGTACATCTCGCGCGGGGAAGATATAGATTTCCTCTGCAACGCTAAGTCTAAAGGACTCAAATTTTTACTAGATAACAAACTTTCCATAAAACATCTTCCCCCACCCGGACAAAATCCCCTATGGCTCAAGATGAGAGAAGATATTAAGCGATTTATATATATGAGGATAAAGCTGAAAAAAAGCGGCTATCCAATAAAAAACACGATGCCCTATCCGGGCTACTTTTTAACCGCCGGTTTGTATTTCAAAATAGTTATTACAAATTTAATTCTATATTACAGAGCTTTTTTTAGCGGAAAAATAAAGGAGGCTCTTAGATTCTCGGAAAATATCCTGCTTATATTCAAATTCAGAAAAATAGCCTTATCAAACTATCCGAAATTTAAAGAAAAAGAAAACAAGTGGCAGGTTTTTATGGAATGGATAGCTAAAAACAGAGACGATATTGAAGAAATTATCGGTTAGGCAATGTCGATAATTGTTTTCCTTCTTCAAACCGTCTTTATATCTTTTTCCGGAGTTCTGGCTCCCGGTCCCGTAACGGCTGTCACAATCAGCAAAGGCAGCAAGAACCCGCACGCCGGCGCGTTAATTTCCCTGGGACACGGTATTGTGGAATTCCCCCTGATTTTTCTTATTTTTCTGGGCTTCGATTCTCTTATTAATAAACCCTACGTAAAAGAAATTATAGGAATCGCAGGTGGTATATTCTTATTATGGATGGGTGCAGATATTCTGAGGGGTTCAAAAACTGCGAAGCCAAAGAGTAAAACAGAAAAGCGTTCTCCGGTAGTAGCCGGTGTTTTTTTAAGTCTCGGCAACCCTTATTTTATCGTTTGGTGGGCAACCATAGGCGCGGCTTTAATTGCCCGCTCGGCGGAATTCGGTTTCTTCTGGTTTACTGTATTTGCAGTAGTTCACTGGCTCTGCGATTTCTTATGGCTGTATTTTCTTTCATTCATATCTCATAGAGGAGGTACTTTTTTCGGTAAAAAATTCCAAAAAATTGTTTTTGTAATCTGCGGTGTTTTTCTGCTTTTCCTGGGCGGGAAGTTTATATTCGATGCTTTAATCGGTTTTCCCCACTAGATTTTCTTAAAAAAAGATTCGGAATATTGCAAGTCAACGTAAATTAAATATTAAAAAGCAAAATGTAAAAAGTATCCTTACCCCTCCCTACGGATAAACAAAAAATATTTGTGTTGTTTGTATAATTTGTTGTTACTTTTAGTTATCCTGGTAGAAATAATATTCCGGATTTTGAATCCTACCTGCTGAATGCTATGTTGTAACTTTACCTTTTGATATTTGATTTTTACATTTTATTTACACGTCCAGGTTTTCCACAAACTGCGCGTTTTTTAAAATAAATCTTTTTCTTGGACTAACCGCGTTACCCATTAATACATCGAACATCTGGTCCGCGGCTATCGCATCTTCGATCGTTACTTTCCTCAAAATTCTCTGTTCAGGATTCATGGTCGTTTCCCAGAGCTGTGTGGGATTCATTTCTCCCAATCCTTTAAACCTTTGAACCTTCACTCTATCACTACCCATCTCTTCGATAACTTTTTCCTTTTCTCTCTCTGTATATGCCCACTGCTTTTTCTTTCCGTCGGTTACCTGATAAAGAGGGGGATGAGCTATATAAAGATTCCCTTTTTCTATGACCTCTTTAGCGTACCTGAAGAAATAAGTTAAAAGCAACGTTCTTATATGCGCGCCATCTATATCGGCGTCCGTCATTATAATAACCTTGTGATAGCGCAGTTTAGTATAATCGAAATCCTCTTTTCCTATACCCACGCCCAGAGAAGATATCAAAGTACTTATAGTATTATTAGCCAGAACTTTATTCAAACGAGTTTTTTCCACGTTTAACAGTTTTCCTCTTAAAGGAAGAACCGCCTGGCAAGTTCTATCTCTACCCTGTTTTGCCGAACCACCCGCCGAATCTCCTTCGACTATAAAAAGCTCAGATTCTCCCGGGTCTCTCGAAGAACAATCTGCAAGTTTACCGGGCAGGTTAGCCGAATCAAGGGCACTCTTTCTTCTGGTAATATCTCTGGCTTTTTGAGCAGCAACTCTGGATCTCGCCGCCACAATCGACTGATCTATTATCTTCTTCGCCGCTTGCGGGTTTCTCTCCAGATACTCGGAAACGCCGTCTCCTACTACCGAAGCCACAAGACCTTCTACTTCCCTATCCCCCAATCTCGTCTTTGTCTGTCCCTCGAATTGCGGCTGAGGAAGTTTAACCGAGACAACAGCGGTCAAACCCTCTCTTATATCATTTCCCGTAAGTTTAAGATCCTTAAGAGAAATATTTTTCTGAGATTTCGCGTATTGATTGATGCTGCGGGTCACTGCGCTTTTAAAACCGGAAAGATGCGTTCCGCCTTCTATAGTTCTAATATTGTTTGCGTAAGAAAATATATTCTCAGAGTACGAATCATTGAATTGAAGAGCTACTTCTATAACGCATGAATCTACAGCTCTGTTTATATATATAGGATGACGGTGTATGGGATTTTTATTTTTATCCAGATATTCTATGAATTCTTTTATTCCTCCCTTGTACTGAAAACTGTCTTTTTTCTCTTCAGGTTTAAAATCGAGTTCAATTTTTAACCCTTTATTAAGGAAAGCCAATTCCCTCAAACGTTCATCTAAATATTCTCTGCTGAATTTGATGTTGCCGAATATTTCAGAATCGGGATAAAAGGAAATCCTTGTACCCGTTGTTTTTCTGGAAGCACCTTTTTTTAATTCTGAAGTCGCCTTGCCCCTGCTGTAATTCTGAGTCCATAAATAACCATTTCTGGATATCTCTACTTTCATCCAGGAACTGAGCGCGTTCACCACCGAAATTCCTATGCCGTGAAGTCCTCCGGAGACTTTATATATATTGGAATCGAATTTTCCTCCCGCATGCAGAGTCGTCATAACCACTTCAACAGCCGATTTGTTCTCTTCTTTATGCAAATCTATGGGAATTCCGCGACCGTTATCGGTTATCACCACCGAATTATCTTCCTCTATAGTAACACTAATCTTATCACAATATCCCGCCATCGCTTCATCTATAGAATTGTCGACAACTTCATATATTAGATGATGAAGTCCTCTTTTTCCGGTATCCCCTATGTACATCGCGGGTCTTTTTCTGACGCCTTCCAGATCTTTTAAAACTTTTATGCTAGAAGCAGTATATCCGTTCTTTTCCATTAACCCTCCTTGAGATAGAATCGAATTTCTTTTATCACTTTCTTTCCTGCCCTTTGATTCAGTTCTGTTATCAAATCCTTTTTAAAAAAAGTCAGTTCGTTTAACCATGCAGAGGAGTTAACCTCTAAACTTAGCTTCTTATCTTTAAAGCCGATCGGTTTTGCGTGTTTCGCAATCATCGGCGGGCAAATCTCATCCCACTGGCTCAAAACCTCGATTTTAAGAAGGCTTTCACCCAGGGGTTTAGAATGTATATATTTTTTCAGTGCATTCGCTAACAAATGGGGTTCCATTCTTTTTCTCTATTATATACCTATTGTAATTTCCATCACACTTAAAATTCCTATCGGCAGTGGTTATCAAAACCTGCTTCACGCTTCCCAGAAATTCCGCAAGAGAATCCGAATTCTTTCTGTCAAGACCACCCAACATTTCATCTATTAATATTATCGGCTCTTCTTCCCTTATTTCGGTCAAAATTCTGGAAATTGCCATTTTCAGAGAAGTTACCAGCAATTTTTTTATTCCAAAAGAAGCAGAATCCTTAGCCTCATGATTCTCCACTTTAATCATAATATCATCTCTATGCGGTCCAAATAAAGTATAACCAGTGTCTATCTCCTGCCGACGTTTTGCCTTGAATGCCGATTCTATGTTGTCGTAATCTGCTCCGGGAATATATTCTATGGCAACAGTTTTACCTGTAATATCTTTAAAAATTTCTCTGGCATAAAACGAGAGCTTCTCCAAAAAAGAAACTCTTGCCTGCACTATGGGATAAATCGCTTTTACCAATTGTCTTTCCCATAAATCAAAATTACCGTATCGACCCAATTTCTTCGCATCGATCAGAAGTTTGTTTCTCTGCTTTTTAGCTCTTCTGTATTCATACAAATAATCGAGATACTTCCTGTCATACAGAGAAATACTTATATTCATAAAATAACGCCTATTTCCCGGACCCCCATTGATTATATTCACATCTTCGTTGGTCAACGCTACAATCGGAATAGCTCCGAAAGCCTCTTTTACGCTCCTCTGTTTAGAATCGTTTATAAAAATCTCCTTTTTATTAGAATATCTTACTTTAACTTCCGCGTCTCCGTAAGCCCCAGAAAGAGCAAAAAACTTCTCGCCAAAACGGACAAGATTATCTGTTTTTTGCGTCCTGAAAGAGCTAAAAGTGGAGAGAAAATAGATCATTTCTATCAAATTGGTCTTTCCAACACTATTATCCCCAACAATCAAAGTTTTTCCCTTCGGGAAATCCAAATCAAAGGACACAAAATTACGAAAATTCTTGCAATATAAACTCTCAAGGAACATTTTGTATAGTTGAATATATACAAAAAAATCGAATAGTCAAGGGATAATATAATTAGCATATTTAGGTTTCGGGTACGAAATTTTGGGTAAAAGCACTCTACAATTCTAATTCGTCCTACCTTAAAACGCAATTTAAATATCAAAAAGCAAAATGCAAAAGGAAATATCAAAATACAGATTTTTGCTTTCTGTCTTCGAGGTTTTGTAGCTTTTTTATTTTTTAACTTTGATTTGTAATTTTAAATTTTAATATTTGATTTTTTAATTTTCTATCGGAGCTTGACAAAAAGAAGTTTCTTTTTAATATTATAACCGTTATGAATTTACATATAAATGTAGGAAATCTTCCCAAAGAGGGAAGCTTATTGGTATTTAACATCAAAGAAGAGAATATTTCTGTTAAGGAAGTAACCGGTGAGGTGCACGTACAGGTAGAAATAAGGAAAAGCGGAAATTTTTACAATGTCGAAGGCCTGGAGGAATACAATCTATCGCTCACCTGTTCTCGCTGCCTGGAAAATATTAACCGGCACGAGAAGAGTAATTTTCAACTGAAATTCAAGAATAAGACAGATTACGATATTGACGGAGGGTTAACCAGAAAATTAGATGAAAATAAAAACGAATATATTGTAGAAAATAACTGTATAAACTTAGGGCCTTTTCTTCGCGACCAGATAATACTTTCGGTACCGATGAAACCGCTTTGCGGCGAAGATTGCGCAGGTCTATGCCCAATCTGTGGAGCTAATCTAAATAAAACAATATGCGCGCACAGTAGAGCAAAGGAAAACAGTTTTACTTAACTAAATCTCAATAAAAATAATTGGAGGATTTTTATGCCAGTTCCAAAAAGAAGATCTTCACGAACAAGAGGAAGAAAAAGAAGAACACATTGGAAAATCAAAGAAAACAACCTTGTTGAGTGTTCCCATTGCCATTCCTTAACCAAACCGCACAGAGTTTGTCCTTATTGCGGATATTATAAAGGACGTTTAGTCTTAAAAGATCTACAAGAAGCTTAAATGAAAATAGCTATCGATGTTATGGGGGGCGATCATGCTCCCCGTAAAATTATTGAGGGCACACAACTCGCTTCTGAAGAATTAGGGAAACTAATCGACATTAAATTAGTAGGTAGTAAGGAAATAATTAAAAAATTTCCTGTTTCAGACGAATTTGAAATAGTGGATACTGCCCAGACAATTAGTCCGGGCGAGCCTCCTCTGGAGGCATATCGAAAAAAGAAAAATTCGTCCCTGGCGAAAGCTATAGAGCTTCAGAAAGACGGATCGGCCGACGTCGCGATTTCAGCCGGAAACACAGGCGCGGCAGTAGCTTTTTCTATTCTTTCTCTCGGACGCCTTGACGGTGTTGACAGACCTGCTCTGGCTACTTTTTTTCCTACCAGGACAGGAAAAGTCCTGGTATTGGATGTCGGGGCTAACTACGGGGCGAAACCGGAAAATCTCAGGGACTTCGGTATTATGGGTTCTTTATATCTCGAAAAAGTATTCAATTTAAATGAACCTTCCGTTGGGTTGCTTTCTATGGGAAGAGAAGATACAAAAGGCGGAAAAAACGTAACGAAAGCCCACAGTTTACTTTCCGAAGCGGATATAAACTTTATCGGTAATGTAGAAGGATACGATATACTAAGCGGAGCAGCGGACGTAGTTGTCTGTGATGGTTTTACCGGAAACGGTATTTTAAAATTCGGAGAATCTATGGTCGATTTTCTGATGACCGAAATAAAGGAAGGTTCTTCGAAAAACTTACTTGCCACCATGGGAGGCTTACTGATGCGTCCTGTGTTCAAGGAGTTGGCGAAAAAAGTAAACTACGAAGAATACGGAGGAGCTATTCTGCTCGGAATAAACGGGATAACAGTAATCTGTCACGGAAAATCCAACGAAATCGCCATCAAAAATGCGATACTGAAAGGATATAAATTCTACGACCTAAAAGTAAATTCGCTAATACAGGAAAGCTTAAAACAATGAAAACAGCTTTGCTTTTCCCGGGACAGGGAATCCAGAAAGTGGGAATGGGAAAAGATTTGTACGAAGAATTTCCCATAGCCAGAGAACTTTATGACC
>CAZVXD010000024.1:0-13384 GCA_964631335.1 uncultured bacterium | reverse complement strand
GAAGGCACAATGAGCGCGGTAATAGGTCTTTCTGCCAGAGAGGTCGAAGAAACCGTGGATTCGGTAGAGGGTATCGTCAACACGGCGAATTTCAATATGCCCAAGCAAACGGTCATTACGGGCGAAGTCGAAGCTGTCCAAAAAGCCGGAGAAAAGCTAAAAGCCATGGGAGCGGTTATTATACCTCTGAAAGTTTCGGGAGGATTCCATTCCCCGTTGATGAAAAAAGTTTCCGAACCGTTTAAAAAAGTTCTATCCAAAATTCAAATCAACAAACCGAAAGTGCCCGTATATTCAAATGTAACCGGTGAAAAAGTAACAGAAGTCGATGAAATAAAGAACCTACTCGGTGCTCAAATAGAAAAACCTGTACGCTGGGTAGACACTCTTTTAAATATGAAAAAAGACGGAGTAACGCGCTTTATTGAGATTGGATATAGAAGTATTTTAATTAAAATGGTAAAAAACACACTTGACAAAGTCGAAACATTGAGTATTTCTTATCCAGAGGAAATCAGGAGGTTTATCGATGAACAATAAAGTGGCTTTAATTACAGGAGGCGGAGCGGGCATCGGAAAGGGAATAACTTTAAAACTCGCATCGGAAGGTATCGATTGCATAATTTTCGACGTTCAGGACGCATCCGCGTTAGCGGAAGAGGCTAAAGATTTAGGAGTAAAAGCTTCTTTTATGAAGGTCGATGTTGCGGACCTGAAAAGTGTAACCTCCGCTGTTTCAGAAGTATCTTCTTCCTTTGGAAATATTAATATATTAATTAATAACGCCGGAATTACCAGAGACAATTTCCTATTACGCATGAAAGAAGAGGACTGGGATAAAGTCATGCAAATAAATTTAAAAGGGGTGTTTAATTGCACCAAGGCGGTCATTCGAGGTATGATGAGCGCGCACTGGGGGAGAATAGTTTCTGTTTCTTCGGTGGTCGGCATTATGGGTAACGCCGGACAGGCAAATTATGCCGCCTCAAAAGCCGGAATAATCGGTTTTACAAAATCGATTGCCAGAGAAGTAGGTTCAAGATATATTACCGCGAATGCTATAGCTCCGGGTTTCATAAAAACCGAAATGACAGAAAGTCTTCCGGAACAAGTCAAAGAAGATTATCTGTCGAAAATACCTCTGGGTAGGTTCGGAGAAATTGAAGATGTGTGTAATCTGGTTGATTTTTTGATATCTGACGAAGCTTCTTATATAACCGGACAGGTAATCCAGGTTGACGGAGGGCTTCTAACTTAAAAATAAATAATAGGAGGTTTTTCTATGGCTTTAATGGACAAAGTAAAAAAGATTATTGTAGAACAATTAGGGGTTGATGAATCTGAAGTTACAACCGACGCGCATTTCATCGATGATCTGGGAGCCGATTCGCTGGACACTGTGGAATTAATCCTTTCCTTCGAAGAAGAATTCGACATAAGCATTCCGGATGAAGACGCGGAAAAATTGGAAACTGTGGGAAAAGCTGTCGAATATTTAAAGGCACATATAGAAGAAGAGTAAAATAATGCGCCGAGTCGTTATCACGGGGGTAGGAGCAGTAACCTCCGTAGGAATCGGGACTCAGAATTTCTGGGATGCCCTTAAAAGCGGAAAGAATGGAGTTTCAAGGGTTGAAAGATTCGATCCTTCTGATTTCAAAAGTCAAATCGCGGGAGAAATCAAGGATTTTGAACCCGCAAAAAGGCTGGATGGAAAAGAAATCCGAAGATTCGATCTTTTCACCCTCTACGCCCTCTATTCCGCTACCGAAGCAATCGAAGAAAGTGGTTTAGACCTCGAAAGTCTTGATATGGACAGAGCCGGCGTAATTTACGGCTCGGGTATCGGAGGAGAAAACGTTTGGGAGCAAGAGCATTCGAAGTTACTGAAAAAAGGACCGGGGAAGGTAAGCCCCTTCTTTATTCCCGCTTTAATAATAAATATGGCTCCGGGTATGATCGCGATGAAATTCGGTTTTAAAGGAGTTAATTATGGAGTAGTATCCGCCTGTTCTTCTTCAGGACATGCCATAGGCGAAGCTTTCCGTAAGGTGCGTAACGGAGAGATGGATATAATGGTAACAGGAGGCAGTGAGGCTCCCATAGGACCTCTGGCTCTCGCAGGTTTCTGCGCTGCCAGAAGTTTATCCACGAGAAACGACAAACCGGAAAAAGCTTCCAGACCTTTCGACAAAAACAGAGACGGATTTGTAGTGTCGGAAGGGTCGGGTACACTAATTCTCGAAAATCTGGAAAGGGCTAAGAAAAGAGGTGCTCCTATATACGGAGAAATAGTAGGTTACGGAGCGTCGGAAGACGCATTCCATATTACAGCCCCCAATGAAACGGGAGAGCCTCAGGCTATGGCAATGAAAAGAGCTATGGAAGACGGAAACATAAAAAAGGAAGAGGTCGATTATATAAACGCTCACGGCACATCTACCATACTCAATGATAAAGTTGAAACCATGGTAATAAAGAAAGTTTTCGGTGATAGAGCTTATGATATTAATATTTCTTCAAGTAAATCTATGACCGGACACCTGTTAGGCGCGACTTCGGCTGTTGAAGCCATTGCCTGTACATTAAGCTTACGGGAAGGGATCATTACTCCGACCACCAATTATGAGACACCCGACGAAGAGTGCGATCTTAATTATACTCCGAACGAGGCAGTAAAAAGGGATATAAAAGTAGCTCTTTCAAACTCCTTTGGTTTCGGGGGGCACAACGTAACATTGGCTTTTAAAAAATACGAGGAGTCCAATTGAAAATAATCGTTTGCATTAAACAGGTTCCCGATCCCGAACACGCTAAAATGGACGAAAAGTCGGGAACTGTTGTTCGGGAAGGTGTTGAATTAATGGTTAACCCTTTCGATCTTTACGCCGTGGAAGAAGGTCTTCGCTTGAAAGAAAAAATGGGCGGAGAGGTTATAGCCATTTCAATGGGACCTCCCCAGGCTGAAACCGCTTTAAGAGAAGTCATAGGCATGGGAGTAGATCGGGGAATTTTGTTAACTTCCCGTGATTTCGCCGGAGCTGACACATGGGCAACTTCATACACTCTGTCAAAAGCGTGTGAAAAAATAAAAGATTACGATTTAATTATCTGCGGAAAACAGGCGATAGATGGAGATACAGCTCAGGTCGGTCCGGGTGTAGCCGCCCAGCTTGGTATACCTCAAATTACTTTTGTAAGAAAAATAGATGAAATAAACGAAAAAAATATTAAAGCTGAAAGGCTTGTCGAAGGCGGTTATGAAGTTATTTCATCTCCGATGCCTCTTTTAATTACAGTAGTAAAAGAAATAAACGAACCGCGTCTTCCGACCTTGAAAGGAAGACTTAACGCCAAAAAAGCGGAAATAGCGCATTGGGGTCCGGAAGAAATAAAAGCTGAAAAAGATAAAATCGGAATAAATGGCTCTCCCACAAAGGTAGACG
The DNA here is from genome assembly GCA_964631335.1 of uncultured bacterium. Classification (GTDB taxonomy): domain Bacteria; phylum Hydrothermota; class UBA3072; order UBA3072; family UBA3072; genus JAFGHJ01. The sequence continues at coordinate 9,938 of CAZVXD010000024.1, read as the reverse complement.
AAATTTTTACCCCGGATCTGTCTAAAGACGGGAAAATATTTAACATCGACCAAATAGATGAAGCCGCGGAAGAAATTGTAAAGAAACAAAAAGAAATGGGGCTTATTTAATATGGGTATAAAAGTCATCAAAGATAAATGCACCGGTTGTGGTATTTGTTTCAAAGTATGTCAATACGGTGCTATTAAGATAATCAATAAACCGCATACTCTTGAAAACGGTAAAGAGATGAAACGTCTTGCGGTTATCGACCTGGAAAAATGCGTTCTCTGCGGAGAATGCGTCAAACCATGCCCCACAGACGCCATCGAGATAAAAACCCAAACTCATCAATTCGAAGGTAAGGAAAATTATAAAGATGTGATGGTTTTTGCCGAACAGAGAAGAGATGAACTCGAAGGGGCAGCGTTCGAACTGGTCGGTAAAGGCAGGGAATTGGCGGATAAACTCGGTGTGAACCTCTACGCTCTTCTTCTGGGAAAAGACCTTAAAGGGAAACCCGAGAAACTGGTCGCGCACGGAGCAGATAAAGTAATCGTAATAAGTGACGATTCTCTTTATAATTTTTTACCGGAACCTTACACCAATATTTTAATGAATATTATTAAAAAATACAAACCTTCGATTTTCCTGGCTCCTTCCACAACCCAGGGAAGAGCTCTACTTTCCAGAGCTGCGGGAAAAATATACACGGGTCTCACAGCCGACTGCACCGGTCTCGACGTCGATTCCAAAGGTAATTTACTCCAAACCAGACCTGCTTTCGGAGGTTCTATTAAAGCCAGGATTTTAACTCCGAATATGAGACCTCAGATGGCTACTGTACGTCCAAAGGTGTTTAAACCTCTGGAAGAAGATACAAGCAGAAAAGGAGAAATTATAGAGGAAAAAATATCACCTGAACTTCTGAAAAGCACCACCAAATTCGAAAAATGGATCGAAGATAAAACTTCGGCGATTTCAATAGAAGACGCGGATATAATAATTTCGGGAGGAAGGGGCTTGGGATGCAGCGAAAACTTCAAAATCCTGTTTGAATTAGCGGAAGTTTTGGGCGGTGCGGTGGGAGCCTCCAGACCGACGGTGGATGAAGGATGGATTCCTTATTCTCACCAGGTAGGTCAGACAGGAAAGACTGTCGGACCTAAAATGTATATCGCCGCGGGTATAAGCGGAGCCATTCAACATCTCGAAGGGATGAGAGGTTCGGATTTAATCATCGCTATAAACAAAGACCCCGACGCTCCTATCTTTAAAATCGCGGATATAGGAATTGTGGGAGACCTTTTCGAGGTTATCCCGGTATTAAAAGAAAAATTAAGAAAGGTAATAAATGGCTGAAAAAATAAAAAGTAGTTCGATAGTAGAAGAATTAGAGAAAGCGTATCTCGATTATTCAATGAGTGTAATCGTGGGCAGAGCACTGCCCAATGTTTACGACGGTTTAAAACCAGTGCATCAGAGAATTCTATACGCCATGAGTAAAATAGGCTTATCTTCGAGTTCCTCCTATAAAAAATCCGCCACGGTGGTCGGAGAAGTGCTCGGAAAATATCATCCACACGGGGATATGGCGATTTACGACACAATAGTGCGTATGGCTCAGCCTTTTTCTCTGCGTTATCCTCTGGTCGACGGTCAGGGTAATTTCGGCTCGATCGACGGAGACAACGCCGCCGCGTACAGATACACGGAAGTACGTATGTCAAAAATCGCGGAACTAATGCTTCAGGACATCGATAAAAACACTGTCGACTTTGTCCCTAATTTCGACGCTTCACTTAAAGAACCTACCGTTTTACCTTCGGCTTTTCCCAATCTTCTCGTAAACGGATCGAGCGGAATAGCCGTAGGGATGGCTACGAATATTCCTCCCCACAACTTAGAAGAAGTCTGTGACGGGGTTATAGCCCTCATAGAGAATCCCGAACTGGAAATAAAAGATTTAATGCAATGGATTAAGGGTCCCGATTTTCCCACCCGGGGAATGATAGTCGGAGACCAGGGTTTGAAAAAAGCTTACGAGACAGGAACCGGAAAGATTGAAGTTCGGGCTAAACTTCATTTCGAACCGGAAAGTCACGGCAGAGAAAGAATAATAATAACTGAAATACCCTACCAGATCAACAAATCCACATTGCTCGAGCAGATTGCCTCGATGGTCAACAAAGGAAAGGTTCAGGGTATTTCCGATATGCGTGACGAATCGGACCAGAGTGGAATAAGAGTTGTTCTCACTTTAAAAAAGACCGCGGATTCAAAAACGGTCTCTAAAAGGCTTTTAAAATACACCGGTTTGCGCCGAACCTTCGGAATTATACTTCTGGCGATAGTAGACGGCATCCCCAAAATGCTGAATCTTAAAGAAATGCTCCAGTACTACATCGACCACAGAAGAAATGTTATACGCAGAAGATGCGAATACGACCTGGATAAAGCCGAAAAGAGAGCGCACATTCTCGAAGGTCTGCTAAAAGCCCTCGATCAGATCGATAAAATTATTGAAACAATTAAAAAATCAAAAAATAGAGAAGACGCCAAGGAAAATCTTATAAAAGTCTTCGAATTCAGCGGTGAACAGGCTGATGCCATTCTCGATATGAGATTGTCCAGGCTGACTTCACTCGAAAAAACCAAATTGCTGGATGAATACGAAGAGAAAATAAAACTTATAGAAAAATTGAGAACCATTCTCTCTTCCCCGAAAAGACTGGACGGAGAGATTATAAAAGAATTAAAAGAAGTAAAGGAAAAATTCGGCGACAGGAGAAGGACGGAAATTTTTGAAGGTCAGGGCGATGATCTTTCCGAATCGGATATCGACCTGGTAAAAGAAGAAGAAGTTGTTATCACGATTACAAAAAAAGGTTTTGTTAAAAGAATTCCTCTATACACTTATAAACAGCAGGGGCGCGGAGGTATAGGTATAATAGGCGCGACACCGGGTGACAGAGACTATGTGAGTTCTTTACTCGTGGAATCCACCCACGACCAGATGCTTCTTTTTACCATTAAAGGCAAGTGTTATCCACTTAAAGTGTACCAAATTCCGGAAGCCGGGAGAACTTCGAAAGGGGTTTCTCTCGCGCGCATGCTGAATCTCGCCAGCACAGAAGTACCCAGAGCCGTCATAACTTTAAGAGAAATGAAAGAAAGCGACAGCGTGGTACTGGTAACAAAGAAAGGAATAATAAAAAAGGTTAAACTTTTAGATTTCGCCAACGCGCATTCGGGGGGAATAATAGCTCAGAGAATGAAAGAGGGAGACGAGCTGTTCGCGGCTGAAAAAACCGTACCGGGAAATAAAATATTTCTCGCGGCAAGCAACGGTCAGGTAATAAAATTCGACGAAAACATTCTTAGGCAAATGGGGAGAACCGCTCAGGGCGTAATCGGAATGAATATTCCCGACGACGAGAATATTATTTCCTGTGTCATAGCAGATGAAAAAACAAAAGATCTTATATTCATCTCGGACGACGGCTACGGAAAAAGAGTCGCGACTCCTGAATTCCGGGAAACAAACCGGGGAGGCAAGGGAGTAAGAGGGATGAAATTAACCAAGGGAAGAAAGCTCCAGCGTATGGTTGGCATTAGCGGAGAAGAAGAGTTAATGGCAATTTCAGAAGCCGGCAAGATTATAAGATTGAACGCCGGGGGCATAAGCAAACAGCATCGCAACACCCGCGGAGTGAAAGTGGTTTCATTAAAAGGAGAAGACAGAGTAACAGATATCGCCATCGTGGAAGATTAATGAAAATCTCTCACGTAGACTTTTATTCCGGAAGTAAAGGTGAAGAATACCCTAAAAAAATTTATACTTCTTCAAGAACAATCACGGTCGAAAGAATAATTGAAAGAAAATTAGAAGAGGACTTTCATTCCGGAAAAAGAAAAAAAATCTTTTTATTCCGGAGTTTGGAAAAAGATTTTTATCAACTTAAAATAGGTCGGAAATACTTCGAGCTAAAAAAACTGAAAGTAAAAGACGAATAATCTTAACAAAATCAAAAACCCGATTTTTTACCTGTAACCGATTCTATTTCTATCTCTAAAACCATCGTTTTCTCAACGACCGCGTCAGGAAATTGCCAGTTGTTTTCGCCCGTATGCTGTTTCATCAATATTTGAAGAGCTTCTTTCTTTCTATTTAAATCTTCTATTACCTCGATAAAACCAAAACCAATAACACAGCGATATTTAGTACTGAAATTACACGCTTTTTCTGCCGATAATTCTTCTATGGAATCCGTCACCTCAAAACATACTTTATTGTTTTTCCTTATTATATCTATTTTTTTACCTTTACCTGCGGTGTGAAGGAATATCTTATTTTCTATATAACCATAGTTCATGGGAACAACATAAGGGGCATCTCCATCGGACAGAGCTATTCTACAAATTTTATTCGAGGAAAGAATTTCCTCAATCTCTTCGGGGACTTGTATTTCCTTATCTTTTTTCCTCATAGTTTTTAAACGTATTTAAATTACAACAAATGTCAAGGATGTTCTCACACGAAGTCACAGAGAACAGGTAAGAAAAATAGTCCAACGTCCAAAGTCAAAAATATTTTTAACGCGAAACTCAACACACGAAACTTTAATGAACCGTAAAAACCGCAGATACTTTTTATTTTTCTTATTCAACACTAAAAATTAATAATTCAAAATTCTCAAGGTCTTGCCTTATTTATATGTACCAATCTTTCCTTGGCTTCTTCGGCTGAATGTACGAAACAGGTACCCCCTGCCCGATTACTCTCGTAAATAAAAACCCTAAGGCTTTTACTCGAAACATCCGAAAAATCTCCTATTATAGCAATTTTAAAATGATACATGGAAAATTTACGTAATATTTCTCCCGCCAGGCCATTTTTCAAATCAAAAAAATCGGGAATTATATTTTTCTCGTCGATAATTATGCTGTTTGCTCCGCTCGAATAACATTCAGAAAGAACATCCAGCGCATCCCGGACATCGCGAATTATAATATCATCCGATTCTATTTGTGCAATACAAACACCGTTTACCTCAAAGAAATCTATATTCATTGTATTTTACAATATTGAAGAAGAATTGAAAGTCAAGTAAAGCAATATCAAAAAAAAGGTGTGTATTTGCGCCTGAAACAAGTTTGAATTACTCAGCTTGCCTTTATATCAATCAATCTAAAAGCCTCTTTTCTCCTTTTAGAGACTGTATGTCGGTTATGTTTTGAGTAACCTCCAGACACCCTAAATACTCGCCGGATTTGCCTCTGAGAGCATAATATTCTATAAGAATTTTTTGCGCGCCTTTCCCTTTCCCCCTTTTTCATCTCATCGAGTATTTTTTCCACTTTGGACAGACTTTTCTTTGGATGACAATTACGAACATCCCTACCGACTACCCCGACAGGTCTTTTAAATATTCTCGTTTCATGCTTATTCCAGGCAAGAACCTTATCGTCTTTATCTAAAACAGAAAACTCGAACGGCACCGCTTCTAAAAGCGCCTGCAACACATCACTTGTTACATTGCCTACCCTTCTTACCTCCCTTTAAAAAAATTTATTATAATAATCTAACAAACAATAAAAACAAGCCGGAAATCTAAACAAACCCCAAAAAACCTATCCAGAAAAACTACAAAAAAACAAGTCCGAAATAAGCCGGAATACGCTTATTCGCAAGATTTAAACCAATATAAACAAACAAATCAAAACGGAACCTTTCGTCTCCTTTTTCGTCTTCACATATGAAAGATGAGTAAACAATCTTAAAAAACATAGGAGGTGTTTTATGATTAAGAAAGATTTGGATAATTATAATCCTTTAGACAGGTTTTTCGACATCAGGGAGGACTTCGATAATGTAATGAGGGATTTCTTACGAGGTTTTGGAGGCCCGATGGTTTCGAGCAGAGAAGTATTTCCTGTAGCGGATGTGAAAGAGGATGAGGACAAATTCACGGTTACAGTAGAAGTTCCGGGGATCGATAAGAAGGATATAAAAATCAAAATGAAGGATAACAGCCTGCTTGTCGAAGGCGAAAAGAAAGAGGAAAATAAAGAAGAGGGCGAATCATACATTAGAGTTGAAAGATCCTACGGCAATTTCCGCAGAGCTTTCAACTTCTCATCTCATTTGGACACGAAAAAAGCGTCCGCGGAATTTAAAGACGGCGTATTGACCGTAACTCTGCCGAAGAGCGAACAGGAAAAGCCTAAAGAGATCGACATAAAAGTTAAGTGATAAATCAAAAAAGATAAAAAAAGGGCTGTTTTCACAGCCCTTTTTTTATTTAAATGTTAACGCAGTAATTTATTTCCGCGAACGAAACATGGAAATAAGGATAGACAAACCGAGAACACCCGCGAGAATATACCCTCCTATCCCCAGCGGAGTAAATTTATCGGATTGAATCAACAGAGAAGAACCGACAATAAGAGCAGCCAGAATCATACTGACCGACAATCTATTTATGGAACTCTCCGCGTGTTTTATGAAACTATCCAAACCTTTGTGTTCAAAATTAACTTTTATCGTGCCGTCTCTGATTTCTCTTATTATCATAGACAACTCACCCGGCAACTTCTTAAAAAGCAGTAAATAAGCCCTCAATAATTTAGATAAGTCTTTTGTCAATTTAGTTATACTGTATTTCTTCTTTATAACTTTTTTTATATAGGGTTTAATCCCCTCTATAACATTAAATTCGGGATCGAGTTCAAAGGCTACACCCTCGAGAGTAGCAACCGTTTTTATTAAAAGAACAAGATTTTTGGGAACTCTTAAACCATATTTCCTTATAATAAAAAAGAGTTCATTCGAAAATTCTTTAAATTCGATATCTTCAAGAGACACATTATAATATTCATCCATAAAAAATCTTATATCCGATTTCAACTCGGTTAAATTAACCTTCTCGCCCACGGATTCCAATTCGAGAATCACTTCTACAATTCTATCCACATCCTTATTCGTAACCGCTATGAGCATATCGGACAATATATCTATATCTTCTTCATGCAGGAAACCTATAAGTCCGAAATCAAGGAGGGATATCTGACCTTTTTTGTTTATCACTATGTTCCCCGGATGCGGATCAGCGTGGAATAATTTGTAATCGAACATCTGCTTAAACGTGAAATCTATAAGATTATTTAAAACTTCCTCTTTCGATAACCCCCACTCTTCGTAAACCGCGGGATCAGTTATTTTTAAACCTTCTATATACTCGAGAGTCAGCACCTTCGACGTGGTAAGCTCGGGATAAATCTGGGGTATCAAATAATCTTCCTCATCTTCAAAGTTGTCTTTAAACCTCTGGATCGCCCTGCTCTCAGCCGAGAAATTTAACTCTCTTTTTAAATTTCGCTCAAGTTCTTTGATTATTTCTCTGGGCTGATATTTTTTTGCTTCCGGAATATATTTCTCCACCAAACGGGCTAAATCCGATAAAATAGAAAGATCGCTTTCCACTAATTCCTTTATACCCGGACGCAGCACCTTGACCACGACCGTTTCTCCTTTTTTACATTCCGCTTTATAAACCTGGGCCAGGGAAGCGGCTGCAATAGATTTTTTATCGAATGAAGAAAAAACTTTTTTTAATGCACCTCCTAAATCTTCTGTCAATATTCCCTTTATTTCCGAAAAATCGACGGGTTCGACTTCATCCTGTAATTTGGAAAGCTCGCTTGTGAATTTTTCAGATAAAATATCGGTGCGAAGAGACATAAATTGTCCCAACTTAACAAAGGTTCCACCCAATTCATCCAGCGCCAGACGGACTCTTTCTTCTGTGGAACCCTCTAATACTCTGGCGCGCAGTTTTGTCGGAATAAATTTTCTTATAGGAGCAATCCTGTAAACCACATCTTTAAAACCATACTTAATGGCTACTTCTACTATACTCCTTATTCTTTTTATATTTTTAAACCTGAAAGGGAACATTTATTCTTCAGCTCATTTTTTCTTTTTCTTCTTTAATAATTCTTTCTCCAAAAGCTCGACTTTCTTTTTCAGCTTATCGTGCTCGGATTTGGTTACCAGAGGCATTTTCTCTATCATTGTTTTCACTTTCGCTTCCATCATTTCTTCAAGAGTTTTTTTAATATCTTTGCCCTTTTTCACCAGATCTTCTACAGTCTCTTTTTTACGCGCTTTTTCTATCTCTCCCCGTGCTACCAGTTCATTTACCAATTTCTCTGCCTTCTCCTTTGTTAAAGAGATAGTTCCGAGACCTGTTAGTAACATTTTCTCAAACAAATCAGCCATTTTTCCTCCTTTTTATATAAAAGTAACCGGAAACCGAACAAAAACAAGGAGGAAAGATATTCTCACACAAAGGCACTAAGGCACAAAGTTTTTTACTTATTTTTTATCTAAAACCAAAGACCCAAAACATATTTTCAACGCATCTACGCTTTTACGCATTAACACACTAACTTTTTTTGACGACGACACGGCTATTAAAAAGCTTGTTTTTTATGTTTTTCCGCCTATAATAAAAACAGAAGGTACAAGAATGTTTGGAAAAAAAATAAAATTGTTTAAACTTTTCGGATTCGAAGTTAGCCTGGATATGAGCTGGCTTATTATTTTCGTTTTGATAACATGGACTCTCGCCAAAGGAGTTTTCCCCAACTATTATAAAAATTTATCTACAATGACTTACTGGTTAATGGGCTTAACCGGAGCGTTAGGGCTTTTCCTTTCCATAATTCTGCACGAACTTTCACATTCTCTCGTTGCCAGAAAATTCGATCTACCCATAAAAGGAATTACTCTTTTTATTTTCGGGGGAATAGCGCAAATGGAGGAAGAACCAGAAAGCCCGAAAGCCGAGTTCTTTATGGCAATAGCGGGACCTCTAATGAGTATTTTTCTGGGCGGAGTTTTTTATCTTTTATATATTCAGGGGCAAAAAATCGGATTTTCTGAACCGGTAAACGGGATTTTCGGATATCTTAGATTATTAAATTTTGTCCTGGCAGGATTTAATCTCCTTCCCGCTTTTCCTCTTGACGGAGGCAGAGTTTTCAGATCGATTCTCTGGCAAACAAAAAACGACCTGCGGTGGGCGACACGAATCGCTTCGAATATTGGTTCGGCATTCGGCTTTATCTTTATCACCGTCGGCGTTTTCATGTTCTTAAGAGGAGCCTTCATCACAGGCATATGGTGGGCCCTAATAGGCTTGTTTATGAGAAACGCTTCTTCCTCGGCTTACAGAAGAATGCAATTAACGGAAGTCTTGAAAGGCCATAAAGTTAAAAAATTCATGAAAACGAATCCCGTAAGCGTATCTTCTTCACTAACGTTAAAAGAATTGGTAGAGGACTATATATACACGCACCACTATAAAATGTTTCCCGTACTTAAGGACCATAAATTACTCGGATGCATTACCACCAGAGAAGTAAAAAATATACCGAGAGAAGAATGGCAGAGCACAAAAATAGAAGAGGCTATGAACAAATGCTCTCCCGAAAACACGATTTCACCCGAAGAAGAAGCCATAGATGCTTTGAAAAAGATTAAGAAGAGCGGAAACAGCAGACTGATGGTGACGGAAAATGATAAACTGATAGGAATAATAACCCTGAAGGACCTTGTCGAATTCTTTTCTCTGAAATTCGATCTGGAAGGCGAAGAATAATAAGAAAAAGCAACCACAGAGGACACAACGCGGTAAAACCGCTAACACATAATATGAACCACAAAGCCCGCAAAGGACACAAAGGAACATTTCAGTGTTTATTTGTAAATTGAAAATTTTAAGTTGTAAATTTTAAATTTAAAACAAAGAGAAACAACAAATAGCACGAATTGTTTTTGTTTTTTGCCGTCAGCAGTGAGCCGCGAGCTGAGTTTGACCACAAAGAACACGGCAGCAATTATGAATGTTGAATGTTTAATGTTAAATTAAAAACTCAAAATTCAAAATTAA
>CAZVXD010000023.1:0-21195 GCA_964631335.1 uncultured bacterium | reverse complement strand
CAACTATCTCAAAACCTTGACAAGCTTATAGTTTTCCTTATTTTAATATATAATTCAAAGGAATAAGATTCAGGTAATATTTATGCAAAAATTCTATAGATTTTTCGTTATAATTATAATAATTTCTGTTTTCTTGGTAACCTGCCATAAAAATAGCTGGCCGCGGACACCATCTCCTCCGGCAGGTCCCTCCGCATGCGACATTAAAGATACTCTGACTTTTAAAGCCTCGACAACCGATCCCGAGGATGACAATATTGCCTATCAATTCGACTGGGGGACGGAAATCGATTCAAACTGGAGCGATTTTACTAATTCCGGAGATACAATCACAGTAACACACTTATGGCAGGACACAGGGAACTATAACATTCGTGTTAGAGCCAGGGATATAAAAGATAAAATATCGAGATGGTCTGACCCGCATTTACTGCTGATATCAAGTAATACTGAACCGGATATACCTTCCGTTCCTTCAGGTCCTGATAGCGGATATATTTATTACTCTTATACATTCAGTACTGCTACTACCGATCCGGATGGAGACAATATATCTTACCAATTTGACTGGGGAGATAGTAATCTCTCAGGTTGGACTTCTTATATACAAAGTGGTAATTCGGCTCAAATAGAACATTCCTGGTCATCTGAAGGAACATACAACATAAAAGTAAATGCAAAAGACATAAATGAAGCTGAATCCGGCTGGTCGGGAGAACATTCAATTACAATATCGGTGATAACAAATTCACCGCCTGAAACTCCGGACACTCCCTCAGGACCTTCACAAGGATCGATAAATAACATATATACTTTCTCCACAAACACAAACGATCCGGAGGAAGATAGTATCGCTTATCAATTCAACTGGGGTGACAGCACTTATTCAGAATGGAGTGATTATTTATCAAACGGACAATCCATATACAGTGCTCACTCTTATTCGTCTGAAGGAATATATTCGGTTAAGGTAAAAGCAAAAGACATAAAGGGAGCGGAATCAGAATGGTCGGATGAACATCAAATTACAATTTCAGGCAATACTCCTCCCGATATACCTACAATACAATTTTCTCCATCAAACGGCTACAAGGACAGTACATACACCTTCTACGTAATTACTTTCGATCCGGATAGAGACAGCATATCCTATCAATTCGACTGGGGTGACAGCACTTACTCGGAATGGAGCGATTACTATCCAAACGAACATTTAGTCTCTACGGACCACGCATATTCATCTACAGGAACATATTACGTCAAAGCAAAGGCAAAAGATGAGAATGGGGCAGAATCCGATTGGTCAATTGGAGAAGAAATAGTTATATCTTCTATCGAATATCCGAATAGAATAATCAAAGCATTTCCAGTCGGCGATGGACCCACAGGCATCGATTTTCTTCCAAACGGAGAATACGCATACATAACCAATTGCTATAGTTGGAACATATCTGTCATAAGAACTTCCGATCACACGATCATCGATTCAATCCCGTTAGGATCAAAACCAGTCTCTGCAGCAGCACTTCCGAGTGGAGAGTATGTATATATTAACGACCAACTAGATTCCTGCGCTTATGTCATTCGCACCTCAGATAATACAGTAATTGATACCATAAAATTGGGAGGCGGACCACACTCTATAATCTCTCTTCCAAATGGAGAATATATGTACGCAACAAACAGCTGGACTTCTGAAGTTAGTGTTATAAGGACTTCCGACAACACAGTTGTCGCTACGATACCTGTTGGGGGCGATCCAAGAGGTCTTACAGTACTTCCAAATGGGGAATATATTTACGTGGGATGTATGGGAGACGATCGTATCGACATAATAAGAACATCCGACAACACATTAGTCGACAATATATCGGTACCTTCCTGGCCCGCCATTCTCACATCACACCCCAATGGGAACTACGTTTATTGCACAAAGGATTTTGGTGGCGAAATTTATGTAATAGAGACCAGCACCAATACACTTTTTGATAATATTACGGTAGGAAATGAACCCAAAGGAATAGCCGTATTACCAAACGGCGAATACATATACGTAGCAAATCGGGGAAGCAACAGCATTTCTGTAATCAGGGAATCTGATTACACAATTGTAGAGACCATACCTGTTTCGAGTGCACCCCTTCACATAAAAGTCACGCCAAATGGAAATTTGCTTTATGTGGTACATGGTCAAAGTGATACTCTTACTGTAATCGGATATTAAAAATTAGAAACTTTAAGCGCTCAATCAAAAAGAATAAACACAGAAAAAACCTAACACACGAACAAATATTATTTTTTTGCCAATTAATTGATTTCCTGTTTGGCAAATTAATTATATACTGTCGGATCTTTTATGCCCACCTCTTCAAAACCTTTTTTCCTCAATAAACAACTATCACACCTACCGCAGGCGCGGCCCTTATCATCGGGATCATAACAACTGTGAGTTAGACTGTAATCAACCCCCAATCCAATTCCTTTCTTTATTATTTCAGCTTTTGAAAGGGATATAAGCGGAGTATGAATTTCTATTTTTCTGCCCTCCACACCTATTTTTGTTCCCAAATTGGCCGTCTTTTCAAAAGCCTTTATAAATTCCGGTCTGCAATCAGGATAACCCGAGTAGTCTACAGCGTTAACTCCTATAAATAAATCTGCCGAGCCCAAGACTTCAGCCCATCCGAGAGAGAGACTTAAAAAAATGAGATTCCGGGCGGGAACATAAGTAACGGGAATTTCTTTCCCGATATCTTTCACTTTATGCAACTTGGGAACATTTATTTTATCGGTCAAAGCGGAACCGCCGAAAGAAGATAAATCGATATCCATAATTAAATGCTTTACAACATCCATTTGTTCGGCGATTTTTTTCGCGGCTTCGAGCTCGAAAACGTGCCTTTGCCCATATCTAAAACTAATCGCGTAAACTTCATAACCTGAATCTTTAGCTATAGCCAGAGTCGTCGCTGAATCGACACCACCGCTTAACAAAACCACAGCTTTCTTACTCAAATTATCTCCCTCTCTCGACTTCCGGCCATAAAATTTTGTGCAGCTGTAATTGAAGCCGCACATTCAGCCTATCTTCAAGTATCCTTTTTGCCAGTGTAGAGGGACCGACTTTTTCACTAACCGGAGATAAAAGGATTGTAAATTTACCGTTAAGTTTTTTTTCTGTTATAACTTTTTTCGCCCAATCATAATCGGATTTTTCGGTAAGTACGAACTTAATTTCATCTTTTGAATCTAATCGCTTTATATTTTCCCAATCAATCTTATCGCTTTCCCCGCTCGACGGACATTTTACATCCATAATTATTATAGCTTTATCAGATATAACACTTACATCTTTAGTTCCGTTGGTTTCAACAAGTACTTTGAAACCTTTATCGATAAGAAAATCCGCGAGAAAAGGTGTTTCGTCCTGCAAAAGCGGCTCTCCGCCTGTAATTTCAACATATTGACACTTAAATTTTTTAATCTCTTTAAAAATCTGTTCTACAGATAAATCCTGCCCCTCTTCATAAGCGTATTTCGTATCACAGTAAGAACATCTGAGATTACAGCCCGTCAATCTGACAAAAACAAAAGGTATGCCCGCAAAAGAAGATTCACCCTGAATTGAATAAAAGATTTCGTTAACTTTGAGCAATTCATCTCTCCGAATACTTTACACCATAATTCGCCGATTCCCAGACCGTCACCTCGGAAACAACGATATTTTCAGGTAAAATTTCTTTCAGTCTTTTATAGATAATCTTAGCCAGATTCTCAGCCGTGGGATTTTCTTTATCGAAAGGGCTGACCTGATTAATACAGTGATGGTCGAATTCCCTGATTATAGAATCTGCTTTCGTTTTCAAATCTTTAAAATCGATTGTCATGCCGGCTTTATCCAAACGATGAGTCTCGATTTCCACCCTCACCTTCCACGTGTGTCCGTGCAGCTCCCCGCATGAACCTTTGTAATCTCGCAATTGGTGAGCCGCCGAAAAAGTTGTTTCTATGAATGTTTTATATAAACTTTTTTTCTTTTCCATCTTTAAACCTCAAATCAGTATAAAAACAGCCCTCAAATTTGTCAAGCGCTGGTTTCAACCACCCAACCCCAAAAGTTAACCACGAGACCACACAGATTACCACAAGATTATCCCCCACCCAACCAGATTATTATACACTTCTAACAATAAAAAACCCATTCTGTTCCTCTTGCCCTGGCGCCTTTGTTGCCAATTATTCTTTTTTACAAACTTCGTGGTTAAAAAAATAAAAAACTAAAACACGAGCGAATAGCCGCAATCAGCTGTTGACAAATAAAAAATTGTGGGTAACTTTATATAAACAGGAGGAAAAATGAACAGAAGAGATTTTTTAAAGCAGGTTTTTTCTCTTACGGCAGTTGCCGGTATCTCTTCGATTTTTAAATCAAATCCTCTATTAGCGGCAGAAAAAGGCAGCAGTGTTAAAAAATCTCCGGATCTGGTGGCTGTCAAAAACGGAACTCCCGAAAAAATGTTCGACAAAGGTATAGAAGCATTAGGCGGTATGAAAAATTTCATAAAAAAAGGACAAACTGTAGTCGTAAAACCGAATATCGCCTGGGTCGCAAACCCCGAAGGGGCAGCAGACACAAATCCAAAACTGGTAAAAAGAATTATAGAACACTGCTTTGAAGCTGGAGCCAGCAGGGTTTATGTGTTTGATCACACATGCGATGATTGTTTTAGCACTTATCCCGCAAGCGGAATCGAAAAAGCCGCAAAAGAAGCCGGAGCAACTGTGGTACACGCTAACAAGGAATCGTACTACCAGGAAGTAAGAATTCCGGGCACCCATACATTAAAAAACGTCAAAGTACACGAGTTAATTCTGGAAAGCGACGTTTTTATAAACGCACCTATATTAAAACACCATTCGAGCACGAGAATGACTTGCGCCCTTAAAAATCTTATGGGTGTCGTCTGGGATAGATTTTACTACCATAGGACCGATCTTGATAGATGTATAGCTGAATTCCCATTATACAGGAAGCCGGATCTAACTATAGTCGATGCTTACAACATATTAACGGACGGACCGAGAGTCCGCTCCCTTAAAGATGTGGTAAAAAAAGAAATGCAGCTACTGTCAAAAGATATGGTGGCGCTCGACGTTGCCGCTTCGAAAATTTTAGGAGAAGAAACAGGTAATATTAAGTATATTAAAATCGCGAGCGATCTGGGTGTCGGGAACAGTAATCTGGATGAATTAAATATAAAGAGAATCTCTCTGTAGATGAAAAAAGGTAAATTAAGGCTTCTAAGAATACTCTTCGAAGTACTAATTTTCGGATTGATAACTTTTTCTTTTTTTCGTTTTTTTCCTGAAAAACTCAAATTCATTTCCATAAAGTCCCAGATTGTACCTCTTTTTATTTCCTTCTTTTTTGAAGGATTTTTTGTATCATTATTTTTAGTTCTTTTATTTCTGGCAATCACAATAATATTCGGCAGAATTTACTGTTCATTCTTTTGTCCCCTCGGGGGTTTTCAGGATATTCTTATAAGACTTAGAAAAGGAGGTAGAAAATTTGTATTTCACAAACCCTTAAATTTACTCAGAATCACGATACTGGTTTTGGTCATTATAAGTATTATTTCCGGAAGTCTTTACCTGTTAGGATATCTGGACCCATATAGCTTTTTCGGAAGAATCGTAAACTATTTATTAAAACCCTTAATAGTCCTCCTTAACAACGGTTCCGAAATAATTCTCAGAAAATCAAATATATACTGGCTTAGGATAATGAATTTACCGACTTTTAATATTTTATCTTTATTTCCGTTCCTTTTAATTCTGACGGCTATTATATATTTATCGATAAAAAGAGGAAGGCTCTACTGTAATTCTATCTGTCCTTTAGGAACTCTTCTGGGAATATTTTCTACTCGTTCATTATACAGAATAGAAATAGATGAACCGAATTGCACTTCCTGCGGAATTTGCGAATCCGTATGTAAAGCGGAATGCATAAACTCAAAAGAAAAATTCGTAGATAATTCATCCTGCATAAGATGTTTCAACTGCCTTAATGCTTGCCCTTCATCCGCGATAAAATACAAATCGTCAATAAGAAGGGAAAAACCTGAAGGAAAAAAATCTCAAAGTTTTTCCAGAAGAAACTTTATTTATTCTTCATTCGGCGCTTTGATTTTTTCGGGAATAAATTTATTTCTACGAAATAAAAAATCAGACTCGCAAAAGTATATTCCTCCACCAACTCCTCCGGGAAGCATAAGCCTGGATAAATACATCAGCAAATGTACGGCCTGTTACCTATGCGTAAACAATTGCCCTACAAATGTTCTTCAGCCGTCTTTATTTCAATACGGACTCAAAGGGATTTTTATACCTCACATGGATTTTTACAGCGGATACTGTTCCTACGAATGTACAAAGTGTCTTGAAGTTTGCCCGACCAACGCGATAATACCGCGCGCAAAAGAAGAAAAGAAAAAAATACAGATAGGCAGGGTTAAATTTATTAAAGATCTCTGTGTGGTTTATAAAAACAATACTAATTGCGGAGCCTGCGCCGAAATATGCCCTACAGCCGCGGTAATAATGATACCTTACAAAGGAATATTACGTATACCGGCAACAAGACCCAACTTTTGTATAGGCTGCGGAGCGTGCCAGAATGTCTGTCCCGCTAAGCCGGAAAAAGCGATAGTAGTAGAAACCAACATCGTGCATAAAGAAGCGAAAATACCTTCGAGAGAAAGAAGCAGAAAGCGCGGGGAAAGCGAAGAAGGTTTTCCTTTTTAAAAATAAGCTCACGGCTTTCGGCTCACTGCTTACGGCATCCAGGTCCCGGATCTTGGGTTTTAGGAAAAGATTAAAAATTTAACATTCAAAATTCAAAATTGATATCTTACTCTCTAACTCTCTAACAATTTTGTGTCTTAGTGCCTTCGCGGTATAAAAAAACCCTTGACAAAACAGGTTTTTACCAATATTTTGTAAAGAAAAGGAGGGAAAATGAATAAATTTAAAAAATCAGTTCTTTTTTTATCACTTTTCTTTATAATTTTACCGGTTAGTTTGAATGCCAAGAATATAGGAATATTACCTCTCAAAACCGTGGGAATTGAAGACAACATAATCGAAGCCGTTCATCAGCTAATCGGTTCCGAATTGAGTACTTACGGTTACACGGTTTTACTGCCGGACGAAATTGAGGAAAATCTCGGCAGGGAAATAGAATGTTATAACAAAAGTTGCGCAGCGGCAATCGGAAATCAAATGGGTCTTGAAAAAGTAATGTTTGGTTCTGTTACCAAAATAGGAAAAAAATATATTGTTTCTTCTGTAGTGATTGAATCTCAATCCGGCAATATCGTATTTTCAGATAAAGTAACCTCGCAAACCGCCGAAGATTTAGATGTTTGTATATCACGTCTGGCAAAATCCATAGAACACGGCAAAGAAGTGGAAAAGACTGTTGAAGTCGGTAAAATCATGGAATCGGAAATAGAAATAGGAGCAAAAAGAAAGAAAGCCTTTTTCGCAAGCGGCGTCGGTTTCGGAATGGGGATGCCCGTAACAGGCTATGATGATATAGACGGCACATTAAATTACTATGAATGGAAAGGTTGGTACGAAACCCCTAAATTTGCTGCTGAAGTCGCCTGGTATTGGGGTTCAGAAATAGGAGATTCCGATATAAGCGAATGGGCTCTCGGTATATCTTTTCTTTACTTTTTTAACACAACCGATTTTTCTCCGTTTTTAAGCGTAGGTCTGGCAAGAAAAAGTATAACAACATTATACTATTATGACTATTCCGACGGAATAGCCCTGGAAGCCGGAGCAGGTTTAGTGGTATTCAGGACATACGATTTTAGACTTGTTCTCGACGGAAGACTTTCAACTTCATTCGTTGATATAGGTGAAAGCGAAGGACCTCATTCAATTATAAAAATAGGAATTAGTTTGCTTTATAAGAAAGAAAAAGGCGGAGGATGCTGCCTCGGGCTCTGAGCCGAAAACACAAACTCGGAAGTTGAAAAAATCTTTCTTGAAGTATAATAAATGGAATTAGGACTTATATTCGGTGTAATTATTTTAATCAGCGGTATATTACTATGGCGTATCTCTAGCGAAGAAAACCCTGTATTCTGGGGTTTTATTTTTTCCTATATCGGAATATGGTTATTTCTGATTTTCGGTTTCCTTTCCCTGTTTAAAAGAGATATATTACCTTTCAACTTTAATTTTCTATGGGGAATCATCATCGGAACTATAACTGGAGTTATAGCCGGCTTCACGAATTTATCCTTCTGGACATTCGAAGAAGTATTCCAAAAAAATCAGACACCCGAGGAGGGAATCGGCGGCGCGGGATTGGGCTGTTTTGGAGCAATTTTCAGTGTTGTTCTCGGCATTCTAATCGGCGCTCTTATTGGCAAATTCTGGGGATAATATAATTTATTATCAAAAAGGAGATTTAAATGCAAAGACTCAAAAAGATATTCTTTTTAGTGATTTTTTCTTTTTTTTTGAGCACCAGAGCTGACGCCGAAAAAATAGGACTTCTCCCTTTTTCAACAACGGGTATTGAAAAAAATATAACCACAGGAATTTATCATATCATACAATCAGAATTAAGCTTCTATGGACATACAGTTGTACTGCCGGAAGAAATCGAAGAAGATTTAGGAAAAAAAATAGAATGCGACAACAAAAAATGCGCCGTAGAAATAGGAACTCAAATCGAACTTGAGAAAGTAATACTTGGATATTTAAACAAATTAGGAAGAAAATACATTATTTCAGTTTTAGTTGTGGAATCTCAAACAGGTAAAACAGTATTTTCAGGTAAATTTGACTCTAATAACGCAGAGGATTTATATGAAAGCATATCTAATATAGCTAAATCAATCGGTAATGGAGAATCAACCAAAGACCTTGAAGAATATGAGAAAAAAAAGAAGGTTTACTTCTCTGTTGGATTAGAATGGGGCTCCGCTATAACTCTAAAGGGATATGCTGATGAACAAATAGCAAACCATGCTGCTGCAGCTAAGTTCTGGTTAGAAACCCAAAGATTTGCTGCCGCCTTAGATTGGGACATGTACGAATCCCTGATGGGATACGACAACTACGATGAGCTGATCTCTTTATCTTTTCTTTATTTTTTTACAACTTCGGATTTTGCTCCTTTTATCAGCGTAGGAGTAGGATGGGAAATTTTCACAACAGGTACCCATGAAGATCTCACAGGCTATGCTTATTACGATTACGATGAATCTACTGCCTTTGAACTTGGCGGAGGACTGGTTATGTTTAGAACATACCATGTAAGATTTGTCCTGGACGCGAAATTATCGACTTCATTTAAAGAGATAGGAGGGGCTGAAGGCCCGCACTCTGCTTTGAGATTAGGTTTTAGCGCGCTCTATAAATTTTAATGTCAGAAAAAAATCAGAAAAACAGCAAAGACATCGGAAGATTTAAATATTCAATATTAGCGGTCTTAATAACTATCAGCTTAAACGCTGAAAAAATAGGTTTATTACCCTTCGAATCAGAAAATGTAGAAAACAGTATAACTGAGACAATACATCAACTTATAGAATATGAACTAAGTTCCTGCGGAAATATGGTTGTACCACCGGATGAAATCGAGAAAAATCTCGGTAAAAAAGTAAAATGCTACAATAAAGAATGCGCAGCAGAAATAGGGACCCGATTGGGACTTGAAAAAGTAATCTTCGGATCCTTAACTAAAACATCTGAAAAATATTTTATCTCAGCTGTAGTAGTAGAATCTCAAACAGAAGAAATAGTATTTGACGATACAGTAAATTCAAAAACGGTAGAGGATTTAGATATATGTGTATCTCGTTTAATCAAATCCTTTAAAGAAGATAAAAATATAAAAAAAACAGCCGCTGACGGACAAACCACCGAAGAGGACATAATAGAGGACAAAAAAGAAATGAAATCTCTCTTCGCCTGGGGAGGTGGTTTCGGAGCAGTTATGCCGATAGTCGGCCTCGATAACGCTCCAAATATCGGAGCTTTGCTGAGCATTAAAGGCTGGTTCGAAAAAGGGAATTTCGCTTTAGTTCCCGATCTTCAGCTAATAGTTTGCTTAAACGAATGGGGATTCGCCGATAATTCATTTGATGTATCGCTTTTTTATTTTTTTTCTAAAACAAATGTTTCTCCTTTTATTAGTATGGGAGCAGGAATTAAAACTATTGCAACAGATACATATATAGATAGGACCGGTTATGAAATGGCCAATTATACCACCCCAATATCTTTAGAATTCGGAGTGGGTTTTGTTAAATTTAAAAATGAAAATTCCAGAATCGTCCTTGAAGCTAGAACCTCCACATTCCTTGATAAAATGGGAGATATCGAAGGCCCTCATCTTACTTTAAGCCTGAATTTAAGTTTCCTTTTTAGTAAGGAGAAATTCGGCTGTTTTCTTTTGTAAAAGTATACTACTATTAAAAAATTTATCATTAAAACAAAAAATCCGAGCTTTCATTACAGCACAAATTTTCTCCCGAATCTCAGAAAGACACATAAAGCATTGACAAATAA
Organism: uncultured bacterium; assembly: GCA_964631335.1. GTDB lineage: Bacteria > Hydrothermota > UBA3072 > UBA3072 > UBA3072 > JAFGHJ01. The sequence goes on along the minus strand of CAZVXD010000023.1, from coordinate 10,593 downwards.
GGTTTAATTAAATATATTCAAAAAAGTGTTAATTATAATATTTATCACAGGAGATATAATTGAAATCTTTAAAAACTCTGGCGGAAAAAAACAAAAAAGTCCGGAAATTAAGAAAAACCTTAAAGAATTATAAATCTGTCCTGGTTGCCTTTTCGGGAGGTACAGACAGCAGTTTTCTTTTGAAAGCGGCTATAGATTTTCTTGGATCCGATAAGGTTCTCGCGGTTACTTTAAAAACGGAATTTCTTCCCGAAAAAAAATTTACGGAAGCAAAAGAAATCGCCGATGTCATCGGTTCAAGATGGGAAAGCATAGACATTCCTCTGCTACGAGAAAGTACCTTGAAAAAAAATCCGGCTGACCGTTGTTACATCTGCAAAAAAATAATGCTTAAAGATTTAAAGAAAAAAGCAAAAGAAGAAGGATTAAAAGAAGTAATCGAAGGAACAAATATAAATGACACGAAGAAATATCGTCCCGGACATAAAGCCATAAAAGAACTAAGGGTTAAAAGTCCTCTTGTAGAAACAAATCTAACGGAAGAAGATATAAAAAAATTAAGCAGGAAATTAAATCTCCCTACATGGAACAACAGCTCTTTCACATGCCTGGCAACCCGTTTTCCTTACGGGACAAAACTAACAAAATCTAGTCTGAAAAAGGTAGAAATGGCGGAAGATTTCCTGACAGCCAAAGCTTTTAAAAATTTCAGGGTCCGAAGTCACGGTAATATAGCAAGAATCGAAGTCCCCGAGAAAGACTTTGACAGGGTTTTAACGAACAGAAAAATGATAATAGAAGAGTTCAAAGAAATAGGATTCGAATATATAACTCTGGATATTGAAGGATATAGGAGCGGTAGTATGGATATAGGTGTTAAAAATGGATAAAAACAAAATAAAAAAACTCCTCGAAGAAGTAAGTAAAGGCAAAAAGAGCGTAAAAGAAGCTCTGAAAACGCTTGAGAAGTTGCCTTTCATGGATTTAGGCTTCGCGAAAATAGATACACACAGGGAACTCAGAATGGGCGCGCCAGAAGCGATCTACTGTATGAATAAAACGTCCTCGCAGATTATAAAAATCATAGAAAAAATGAAACCTGATTCCAATATAATAGCCACAAGAGTTTCAAAGGAATCTCTCAAAAAAATAAAGGATAATTTTCCCGGGGCGGAAATTTATCCCGACGCGAATCTGGTTTTCATCGGAAAATTCCCTAAAAAAACAATCGGTAAAATAATAATAATAACCGCAGGAACTTCCGATATACCCGTCGCCAAAGAAAGTGAAATAACCGCCAGATCCATGGGTATAAAAGTTGAAACATTTTTTGACGTCGGAGTCTCCGGGATACACAGGATACTCGACATAAGGGACAAACTGAAAGAAGCGGATATTCTAATAGTAATCGCCGGAATGGAAGGAGCTCTTCCTTCCGTGGTAGCGGGACTTATCGATACTCCTATAATCGCCGTTCCCACATCTGTGGGATACGGAGCCAGCTTTAAAGGGATAGCTCCCTTACTCACCATGTTAAACTCATGCGCGCCCGGTATAAGTGTGGTCAATATAGACAATGGCTACAGTGCCGGATTTTTCGCGGCAGCGGTAATCAAAAAAATACTTAAAAAGGAATCATAATGAAAAACTCAAATGAAAAAGTTATGTATATAGATTGTTTCTCGGGGATAAGCGGAGATATGTTCCTCGGAGCTCTTCTGGACCTTGGAATAAAAGAAGAAGTATTTAAAAAGAAACTAAACAAAATACTGCCCTCAAACGCAAAAATAAAAATCTGGAAGGAAAAAAAGGGTAACTTCACGGGGAAAAGATTTAAAATAGAAATATTCAAAAAAGAACACAAAGCCCGACATCTAAAAGATATAAAGGAATTGCTGGATAAATCCGGAATAGACAGGGAAATCGTAAATAAGAGTAAGGAAATGTTCGAGGAATTAGCCAGTGTTGAAGCCAATATCCATGGAACAACGAAAGAAAAAATTCATTTCCACGAAATCGGCGCTATAGACTCGATAGCGGACATAGTTGGAGCCGTAATAGCGCTCGATCTCTTAAAAGCAAAAAGAATATACTTTTCTAAAATCAACGTCGGAACCGGTTCCACGGAAATAGAACACGGAATAGTTCCTCTTCCTGTACCTGCATCATCCGAACTGCTCAAAAGAGCAAAAGCCCCGATATATTCATCCGGAATCAACAGCGAGCTGGTAACACCTACCGGCGCATTATTCATCAAACATTTCACACACTCATTTACAAGACCCGAAATGAAAATAGAAAATATCGGAATAGGTTTCGGTTCGAAGGATTTTGATAAAAGTCCCAATTTTCTAAGGGTTTTCCTGGGAATCGAAACAAAAGAATACACACAAAACGAGGCACTTATTGAAACCAATATAGACGACATGAATCCGGAAATTTTGCCTCTGGTCGAAAAAAAGCTTTTAAAATACGGAGCTCTCGAGGTTTTCAAAACTCCAATTCAGATGAAAAAAGGACGGGGAGGATTTGAATTATCAATAATTTGCGCGAAAAAGGATATCGAAGCTCTAAGCAGTATAATTTTCAGAGAAACTACAACCATAGGGATTAGAATTCACAACATAGAAAGACAAAAATTAGACAGAGAAAGTAAAAAAATAAAGACCAGATACGGTGAAGCGGAAATAAAATTCGCTTATCTTAACAAAGAACTGATAAATATTTCCCCGGAAATTGTTTCCTGTGAGAAACTCGCTAAAAAAAACAATGTACCTGTAAAAGAAATTTACGATACAGTAAAAGAAGAAGCAAGGAAAATTCTGAAGAAAGTAAAATAATCTCACCTCGAAACATATTAAATATACTAAATTTTTTATTAAGGTTTTAACACCGCACACCAGAACAAGAAAGAAAAACAAATCACACGGATAGCACGAATTGTTTTTGTTTTTTTTGCTGTCAGCCGTCAGCAGAGACTGTGCCAAAATCCCTATTTTTCAATGTAGGGCGAACCTTTAGGTTTGCAAAATAAATAACCACCAGTATCTTAGCACGGATAAAGCCGTGCCCTACGAATTAAATTGTTAATTTTGTCACAGTCTCAGCTAAAAGCGAAAAGCTACGTTTATCTACAAATCATCGAAATAACAAAAACACTTGCAACCTGGAATCCTCGAACCCTCTCTTTAAGTAAAAATCAAATACACTAAACCCCATTCCTCTTTTGATTTTGTATTTAAAAAGTACACGAAAAAACCGATTGAACCACGAAGCTCAAAAATACGCTATAGTAATTATTAGTATTGAATGTTCAATTCAAAATTCAAAATTATTTAATTTTGTCCCCCACAGTCGCTTTTATTATATCGCATTGTTTTATCCCCGTTGTCGCGCGCAATTTATTGAAAAAATTCTTTATATCCCTGGCTTTTCCTCTAATACTTATTATTTCCATACAATTATCATGATCCATGTGTATATGTTGAGTAGATATAACCAGCTTATAAAAATGATGTTGTATTTCAGTTATTTTTTCACTGAGATGATGCTTATGATGATCGTAAACAAGTAAAATACCTCCGCAAACTTCATCGTCCTCTTCCCATTCTTCCTCCACGAGCCTTTCCCTGATTAAATCCCTTATCGCTTCGGAACGGTTTACATATCCTTCTTCTTTGATAAGCCCATCGAATCCTTCGATAAGGGCATTATCCATAGAAACACCAAATCTTATAAGCTTTCCCATTATAATCTATTCCTTCTAAAAAACATTAATCTCACACAGAGACACTTAGTTAATTATGAATGTTGAATTCTAAATTTTAAGTCTTCCATTCAAAATTCAAAATTATTAAATCCTGCTCTTTACAGCCTGCAAACTATTTAAACTATTGCTGAAAACGAACCGGGAAAGAAAGAGGAACCGCTACAGGCTGATTCCCCTGGAGCGCGGGTGAAAATTTCAACTTTCTGGCGTTTTCAACGGCAACCTTATCCAAAATTGGATGCACGGATCTGACCAGAGTCACATTGGTAACATTCCCCTGTTTATCTATCCATAACTGCAGATAAACCGTACCGCTGAGCCCGAGAGTTTTAGCCACTTCCGGATAAGTAAACGGCACTTTATCAAGATTCAGAGGCTTAGGCGGAACCTCGTGAGGAACGAACTTCGGAAGTTCACCGGTTTCTTCCTCCTCTTCTTCTGCCACATTTCCCGTCTCTCCGCTTACCGGTCTCCTACCGGCGGGAGCAGCAGTAGTCGTCGCTCTTTCAGGCACCTGTGGAGCTGCAGTAGCTTGAAGTATTTCTTCCGCGCTTGGAGTTTCTTCTCTTACCACTCTTGTTGGTCTTCGTTCCGCCGCCGTTTGAGACCTTTGATAACTTTCACCCAGAGAAGCAAGTTCTATGGTACTCGAAGGAATCTGCCTGAACCACAGTTCATCCACAAAAGAAATAACCGGTCTCTTATCAGTCGCCTGAATCCCCTCAATATTTTTCTTAACAAGAGTTATTTTTTGAGGCGCGTAAAGAAACGTATAAGGTAAATCGTCACGTATTATTTCCTGGAACTCGTACCAGGCACTCTTGGCTTTCTCTCTATCGAGTGAAAGGAGAGCTTCCACTATAAGACTATCTATAGTGGAATTCTGATAATCGACAAAATTATACATACCCTGAGAACCCCATATCTGGAATGGATTAAATTCCTTCTCTACCTCCCAACCCATTATATACGCGTCAAAATTTTTCTTAAATAAACGGTCTATAAAATCCAAACTTGAAAGCGAAACAATCGAAGCATTTACCCCGATATCCCTGAGGTCGGCAATAACACTTTCAGCCACTCTTCTTCTTAAAGCACTCCCTTCCTCGACAAGTATTTCTAAGTTTAAACCCTGATAATATCTCTGTCCTCTTCTTTTTGAATAACCGAGCTGCTCAAACAACCTTACAGCGCCTTCTTTATCCTGCCTGATACTTTTCAGGTTTGAATTATAAGCCCAATGTTCAGGGGTAATAGGACCATTAACAACCTGCCCGTAGTTATCCAGAACCTCTGAAATGATTTTTTCCCGATCGATAGCTATACTGAAAGCCTGTCTTAGTTTCTTATCGGAAAAACGGTCCAAATTCCATCCTATATAAGTATAAGATCTTCCGGGTGAAAGTACCTTGTTATAAGAATCGAGAGTGTCATAATTATTCCCGGGGGTCATATCGAAAGCCAAATCCACATTACCTTCTCCCAATTCAGCCATAAGTTCATTAATTGAAGCGGGCGTATAGAAAACCATCCTGTCCACGGGAGCTCTTCCTCTGAAATAATCAGGATTAGCGGTTAGTTCTATCAATTTTCCCTTATCCCATTCTTTCAATTTGTAAGGACCCGAACCGACCGGATTACTATTAAAGTCAGAATTGGCAAGATTTTCTTCTCTTTCCAATATATGCTTGGGGATAGGATAAATGTTCGTGCTCTGTAATTCACCCGCGTAAACCTGTTTCAAATTAAATCGAACCTGCTTGGGTCCAAGAGCTTCCACACTCTCAATATAATTCAATTTCTGCGCGAGAGGCGAATTATTCTTACTGCTTAATATTTGATCCACCGTAAAAACAACATCTTCAGCCGTTATAGGTTTTCCGTCATGCCAGGTCGCGTCCCCCGCGAGTGTATAAGTTATCGATTGCAAATCTTCTGAATAAATCCAGGATTCCGCCAGCGCCGGACGCACTTTTCCATCGGGTTTTTCCGCAATTAAGGGAACGAACAATTGCGCGGTAACAGGAGAAATTCCCGAAAGGGAAGGATAAATTGGATTCAGATTGGATGGTTCCTCTAATATCGCGACTATTAAAGTACCGCCTTTGTTGCCTTTATATCCGAATTCTTCCATCTTCTGGCATCCGCTTAACAGCACCAGAAATACAAGTATATAAAAAAGACTTAAGCCCAATTTTTTCATTGAAACCTCCTTTTAAGCTAAAATTAAGAAAAATATATAAATAGTCAAGGGTCTATCTTTTCCTTTTTCCCGCAGAGACGCAGAGAACACAAAGGAAAAGAAGAGTCCAAAGTCCATAGTCCAATGTCCAATGTCCAAAGTCAAAACCAAATACCAATCCCCAAATCCAAAATCCCAAACTTGCCACGAAAGACAAAAACGTTAGAGGGTTAGAGCGTTAGAGAGTTAGAGAGTAGGATATTTATTTTGAATGTTGAATGTTAAGTGTTGAATTCAAAACTCAAAATCCAAAATTTAAAATTGCCATAGTTCCTGGCTTCCTGTTCTATTCGAGTTCAAATTTCACCGGGAATGAATAACGCACGGCAACAGGCTCGTCTCTCTGTATCGCGGGAGAAAACTTCAAGTTTTTCGCTCCCTCTATCGCCACCTTATCATAAATCGGATGAAGTGATTTTATCAATACCACATTTCTCACACTACCTTCCTTATCTATCCATAATTCCAGAAAAACCGTACCTTCAATCCTGAAACTGCCCGGGTAATCGAACTTAACCTTATCAAGATTTAAGGGCGTGGGAGGAATCTCATAAGCAACAAAGGGAGGGGGTTTAAATTCCACTGTCGATACCTTGCCATCTTCATCGATAATATTCGTTTTGTCGATAGTTTCCGCTTCCACATCCGCGTCTGTTTCAGCTTCCACGGGCATCCTGGGCCTTACAGGAGGCGGAGGGTTCACTATATTTTCAAGTTGGGCAGGCAGATTGTCTATTCTGATAAGCTTATTGACGTTTGGTTGATACGGCTTTGTTTCAATTTCAGGGAAAAATACAAAACCCGCGATAAAGCCCACAAGAGTTACCAAAAAACCAATCCTGATATTCAGCATAAATTTTTTCTTCAAATTCTCTTCTATTTTAACCATATTATCCTCCTTTTATTCTTTATTAGTTTAGATACAAACCAGAGTGAATAGTTCCCAAAAATAAGTCACGAGTCGTGCGTCAAGCATTTGGATTTAGGATCTGGGGGTTGGGATTTGGTTTTGACTTTGGACATTGAACTATGGACTGTTCTTTTTTCTCTGTGTTCTCTGTGTTAAAAAAACGGTGTTGACATTTGGGGATTAAAATATATTTATTGCTATGCATTTTGTGGAAAAAGGAATTAAAAAGGATCTCGAAAATCCGAAGGCAAATTCGCTAAAAGAAGATATCGAATTTTTGGGTATATCCTCGATAGAAAAAGTATATATAACCCAGTTATTCTACATAGAAGGTAACTTAAGCGTTTCCGACATAGAAAAACTCACAAATGAAGTTCTGGTCGATCCCGCTATCGAAGAATATTCAATGAACAAGTTACTCAAGAGAGAAGGAAAAACCACAACCATAGTTTATAAACCGGGTGTCTTCGACGAAGAAGGAGAAACTTTAAAAGAAGTCGCGGAAAGCCTTAATTATAAAGTAACAAGAACAAAAACAGGCAAACGTTATATATTTAAAGGAAAACTATCCGAAAAAGAGCTCGAGAAAATACAAAATCGGCTTTTAATGAACGACCTTATACAAGAACCTACCGATCCACTCGAGGTTGAGTTTCCGCATCCTTCACCGTATAAATTTAAGAAGAATATAGTTCCTATAAGGAAAGCAACCGACAAAGAATTAATCGATATATCGAAAAAAGGCCTGCTCGCGCTTACTCTCGAAGAAATGAAAATCATTAAGAAATACTTTACCGGTGAAGGCAGAGAACCGACAGATCTGGAACTCGAAACCATAGCTCAAACCTGGAGCGAACACTGCTGCCATAAGACTTTTAAATCGCCTATAAAATCCGATAAAAAAGCCGCGATTAAAAAGAAAAGTCTGTTCGGATACATTAAAGACGCGACCGAAGAAATAAACAAAAAAAACGTACTGCTATCCTTTTCCGATAACGCCGGAGCCATAGAGTTCGATAAGGAATACGCGGTTACTTACAAAGCGGAAACACACAATCACCCTTCCGCGCTCGAGCCTTACGGCGGAGCCGAAACGGGAGTCGGAGGAGTGATAAGAGACACCATGGGATGCGGTCTGGGAGCAAAACCATTCGCGTCCACCGATATTTTCTGCTTCGGAGACCCTGAGAGCAGAAGAAATACTTTAGCCGCGGGGGTACTGCACCCCAGAAGAATAGTCCGGGGCGTAATAGCCGGTGTGCGGGATTACGGAAACAAAATGGGAATTCCAACAGTGGGCGGAGCGGTACACTTCGATGCCGATTTCAATTACAATCCCCTTATCTTTGTGGGAAGTGTCGGAATAATTAAGAAAAAACATTTAAAAAAGCAGGTTAAAGAAGGCGACCTGATAGTCGCTCTGGGAGGAAAAACCGGAAGAGACGGAATACACGGCGCGACCTTCTCTTCTTTAAGTCTGGATGAACAATCCCAGGACGTGTCCGGTGGAGCCGTACAGATAGGCAACCCTATAGAAGAAAAGAAAATGCTGGACGTTCAGATGGCGGCTAAGAATAAAGGTCTATACCGTGCGGTAACCGACTGCGGCGCCGGAGGTTTTTCCTCCGCCATAGGAGAACTGGGTGAGAAAACAGGAGCGGTCGTCGACCTCGAAAAAGCGCCTTTAAAATACGAAGGTCTTTCTTACTGGGAAATCTGGGTTTCGGAATCACAGGAGCGTATGGTTCTGGCTGTACCGCCTGAGAATCTGGAAAAGCTAAAGGAGATTTTCGAAGAGGAAAACGTGGAATATACAGTCATGGGTAAATTCGGCGGTGGAAGACTTATTCTAAGATACAACGGAGAAGTTGTGGGAGACCTAGACCCCGATTTTCTCTTTAACAAAGTACCAATTCCCGAAAAAAGACTGAAAATAAAAAATTATAACAGAAACCCTTCCTCTTTCAAAGCTCCCGATAACCTGGAAAAAACTCTTCTTAGCGCGCTGTCATCGAAAAATATAGGAAGCAGAAGATGGGTAACACAGCAATACGACCACGAAGTTCAGGGAGGCAGCGTATTGAAACCTTTTGCCGGGACTGATAGCCCTTCCGACGGCTCCGTAACCAGACCTCTACTTTCATCAAAAAAGGCGGTCGTCTTAGGATTCGGAATAAACCCCTCTTTTGGTAAAATAGACCCGTATAGAATGGGCGCTTCGGTTATCGAAGAATCTCTGCGTAATCTTGTATCCGCGGGCGGCGATATCGAAAACGCGGTTCTGCTCGATAACTTCTGTTTCGGAGACACGGCGGACAGGGACGTCTTCGCCGACCTTTTCGAGACAACAAGAGCTTGTTACGAATACGCGAAAATATTTAAAACCCCATTTATTTCAGGAAAGGACAGTTTAAATAACTTCTTTACCACACAGGGAAAGGAAAAGAAAAGAATTTCCATCCCTCCCACACTTCTTATCTCTTCGATGTCGGTAATAGATAATTTTAACCATGCGATGACTTCTAATTTCAAGAGTGAAAACAATTATATCATTTTAATAGGAGAAACTAAAAATGAACTCGGAGGAAGTGAACTTGCAAGAATATTAGATATAAAAGGCGCGGTTCCCGAAGTAGACAAAGAAATTTCATACAAAACATTAAAAAAGATAACAGCGGGCAACAGAGAAAAACTCTTTTTATCAATTCATGATTTATCGGAAGGCGGTCTGGCGGCAGCGCTCTCCGAGATGACTTTTTCGAATAAAATCGGATGCGAAATAGATATTTCATCCATTAATAAAAATCTTCGCGAAGACATACTTCTATTCAGCGAATCAAACTCAAGATTCTTGATCGAAGTAGAAGAAAAAAACTTAAAAGCCGTAGAAAAACTTCTAAAAGATATTCCGCGCTACAATATAGGAACAACAAAAGGCTCCTCACTAGTCATAAAAAACAAAGACAAAACACTAATAAATATTAAACTTGATGAAATCCTTAAAAAATGGGAAGGAGCGGTACAGTGGTAACTTCTTTAATCCTTAGAGGTCCGGGCACTAACTGCGATAAAGAAACCGGTTTCGCTTTTGAGAAAGCCGGCGCGAAGTCAGAATTTGTTTTCATAGATACACTTCTCAAAAATCCGGGCAAGCTTTCAAACATTCAAATACTGGCAATCCCCGGAGGGTTCACCTACGGAGACGATCTGGGAGCCGGTACCGCCATGGCGGCAAGGCTTAACGCGCTCAAAGATAAAATCCTGAAATTTATCGGCAAAGGCAACCTGGTGATAGGTATTTGTAACGGTTTTCAAATTCTTATAAAAGCGGGATTACTTCCCGGCTTCAAAGGCGCAAAAGCGACCTTAACACTCATTCCCGGCGCGACTTTCAGAGACCAGTGGCTCGACTTACAGACAGAAAGCTCACGCTGTGTATTCACAAAAGGAATAAAAACCCTGTGTATTCCTATGGCTAACAGCGAAGGGAGACTTTTTATCGCGGACGATTTTACCAGGAAAAAGATAGAAAAAGACCATATCGCTCTTAAATATGTTGGGGATGACCCAACCAGTTCAAGTGAAAATATCGCGGGCTTATGCGATGAAACGGGCAGGATATTAGGACTTATGCCCCATCCTGAGCGAAACATATTCAAACATTCCCCTCCC
>CAZVXD010000022.1:13738-21210 GCA_964631335.1 uncultured bacterium | reverse complement strand
AAAACAAAAACCTTAGTTTCTATATTTGAATTGGTGTTGACTTTGGACATTGGACTATGGACTTTGGACCAAATACTTTTTTTCGTGTCTTAGTGTCTTCGTGGCTATTGAAAAACAATTGACATATTTTGCATTCTAATTATAATGTAATTATGAATTCAATTTTAGCCGAAATAGAAGATTCTATTATTTCAAAAGTTGTGGAAGCGGCAGAAGAAAGTAAAGCAATTAATTTTGCCGAGAATCCTTTAGAACTTTTTACTCCTGAGTCGGTTATCGAAAATGCCAAGGAAGCGATAGAGGGAGGATTAAACGGTTATATTACAGGTGCCGGGAGAAAACCTTTAAGAAAATTAACTTCAGAATTAATAGCGAGAGAGACCGGCGTAACTTTTGACCCCGAGGAAGAAATTACTATAACTTCAGGCGCCAGTGAGGCTTTTGTATGTTCCATGTTAAGTCTTGTGGAGGGTGAGAATGGAGTTGTTATACCGGAGCCCTTTTATGAGAATTATGTGCCTATAACCGAGTTGAGTCGGGGCAAGCCCATTTTTTTATCTCTTTCGGAGCCCGATTATTCTTTTCATTTTACAGATTTTAAGAAATTACCTACGTTTAAAGTTTTTATTCTTAATAATCCGCACAACCCGACGGGAAAAGTTTTTAATTCGGAAGAGATTAAAGCGATTGGTAATACTGTTCTGGAAAGAGAAGGTTATTTGATTGTGGATGAAACCTATAAGCATCTTCTTTACGGCGGAGAGTACGTTTCTCCTTTACAGATAGAAGATCTTGTGGATCGAACGATCATCATCGGCAGTTATTCGACCTTTTTTTCGGTACGCGGATGGAGATTGGGGTATGTCGCCGCCAGGGCTCCGATAACAAAAGAGATAAGGAAGGTTCATTATTACAGTTCTGTTTCAGCTCCGGTGCCTTTTCAGTGGGCTTTTGAAAATTTCGATATACAATCAAACTATATGGAAAACCTCAGGGAAAAATACGAGGTTAAGAGAGATTTTTTATGCAGAGCTCTTGAAAAAGCAGGTTTTACTTTCCATACACCCGATGGAGGTTATTACATTTTTGCTAATTTCGAGAATGTTTGGGACGGAAACGATTGGGGCTTTTACAAGTATTTGCTTAAAAACAAAAATGTGGCAGTTGTTCCCGGTTCAGCCTTTTATTCCGGGAAAAATAAAGGTAAAAAGAAAGTCAGATTCACCTTTTCTCAGTCAGATTTTTATCTGAAGGAATTAAGTTCGATTTTTTCCGCGGGAATCACGTAAAACCAATTACCGGTTTGCTTTTTGTAAGAAAGCAGTTCTGAATTTTTCCGAAAATCAAATATTAAAATTTAAAAAGCAAAATGACAAATAAAAATGCAAAATTGTGTGTTTGTATTTGGGTGTATTTATTTTTGAACTTTGATTTGTAATTTTACCTTTTGATATTTAACCTTTACATTTTGTTGGTTATGATGGATTTGATGTCATTAAATTTTTTATTATTGGGGTATTTTTATAGTTAAATTGGTGCTATTACTGTTCGTATTTCCACATCGAATAAAAAGATTTCAGTCTTCTTCTATCGGGGCTTTTCCGGAGTTTATTGAGGGCGTTTTCTTCGATTTGTCTGATCCTTTCTCTAGTTACCTTGAACATCAGTCCTATTTCTTCGAGAGTTTTTGTTTCTCCGTCTAACAATCCGTAACGTAATTGCAGAACCTTTCTTTCTCTCGTAGATAAAGTGGCTTCCAGTATTTCTCCGAGGTTTTCATTTAAAAGGTTTAACATGGCATTCTTTGCCGGAGAGGGTACCGCGTCTTTGGCTATTGTATCTCCGTAAAGCATATCTCCGTCCTCGGAAACAGGCTCATCCAGCGATTTTGTGGGGTCGCCTAACGTTTGAGCGAATTTTATTCTTTCTTCGGAAATACCGATGTATTTGGAAATTTCCTCGATGGTAGGTTTGGTACCGTTTTTATGTAGCAAATCTCTTTTAGTTTTTGTTATTTTATTAATAAGGGTTAAGGTGTGGGTCGGTATCGAGAATGAGTCGGACTGTTCGGCAAGTGTTTTTATTATCGCCTGTTTAATCCACCAGATTCCGTATGTGGAAAATTTATAGCCTTTTTTGTGGTCAAATTTTTCTACGGCTTTTATTAATCCGGCGTTACCCTCTTGAACAATATCCATAAAACTTATCCCGTCTCTTTTGAATTTTTTTGCTATGGAGAAAACCAATCGAATATTGCCTTCTATTAATTCTCTTTTTGCCTGGCAGAAAAAGTTTTCCCATTTACGAGTATTTCTGTATATATAGTTTGTTTCTTTCCAATCGGAATGGATTTCAAGCTGAAAATCCTTTATTTCTTTTATAGTATCTTTCAATTGTTTTTTCAAATCTTTTTTTTGTTTTAGAGAACTGGATTCCTTAAATTCTTCTCTTAGTTTTCTTACACGGCTTACTTTTTTGTGAAAATTATCGTGTATTTTGTACTGCGAATGCATGAATTTTTTAAGGTAAGGAGTTTGTATTCGAAGTTTTAATATAGCGTTGATGATGTTTTTTTCGTATCGTTTGTATTTGAATTTGTAAATCTTTTTTCCTTTTTTTAAATAAGCTTTTTTATAGTGAGCAAGTTTGGTTTTCCATTTTTCGACGCGTTTTAGTAATTTAAATAGGTTCTTTTTATCTTTTTCGCCTTTGTAATTTTCGTCCCATTTGTGTGTATCCAGGTATAGAAATTGTTTAATGAGGAAAGGAGATTCTTTTATTTCTTTCTTGTATTGTAAAAGCTTATCTATTATCGGGAGAGATCTGAATAAATATCTTGAAATCATAGTTCGGCCTTTTTCCAATTTTTTGCCTATTTCGAACTCCTGTTCTTTTGTAAGTAATGAAATTCCGTCGATATCTCGCAGATAAAGCTTCATGGGTTGATCTAAAGCCGCGGGGGAAATTTTGACCGAACTTATATTATAATCGATGTAATTTTCTTCTTTGTCTTCTTCTGGTTGTTCTTCAAGATGTTCTCCTATGCCTGATAAAATTTCGTTTAGTCTATCTTCTGTTAAGTCCAGTTTATCTTTTAGTTCGTCGAGATACATGTTCCCGTCTTTATCCATGAAATTTAGAATTTCCGACCAGACGAGATTTTTATCTTCCAAGCAATTCTCCTTTTTTCAGTTGTTCTCTTTCTGCTTTTAGTTCATCTATCTCTTTACATAGTAGAGTTTCTTGTGTTTCTTGCTTTTCCTCGTTGTTAATTTTTTGGAGAGCCGTTATTTTTTCTTCTATCAATCTGTTTAAATGGTATTTTTTTAAACTTACTGCGCAAATTATTGCCGAATTGACGGGTATTTCGCTTTTTTTCATTAAGTATTCCACGAATAGAGATGGCAGGGTGTTTATTATATCTTTTGTTTTTATATCCGCGCCTTCTTTAAGAGATCTATAAGTCTTTTTCAGGTGGGGATTTTCAAAGTGTTCATCTTTTATTATGTCGAAAACAGCATTTCTTTCCTTTGGGGATTCAAGCATTGAGAATATTATATCTAATTCAAGTTCTTCTCTTTCTCCTATGTTGATTTTTCTATTGGTAATAATAGTTGTTTTCTTTGTTGTGGTTTGGTCTAATAATTCGTTTCTTATCGCGAGTTTTTTCGCAATGAATTCCTTATAAATTTCTCTTTTTGTAGGATCCCGGATAATTTCCAGAATCGATTTGATTTCTTCAATGGCGCTGGAAAGGTCTAAAGGAGAATTGAGTTTATATCGGTTTTTTATTCTGCCAAGTATCCAATCCATGAAATCATTGGATTCTTTGAGGAGTTTTTCGAAAGCTTGTTTCCCTTCTTTAGATATAATCTCATCCGGGTCTTTTTCTTTTCCGCCTTTTCCGATTCTCACGTTGATGCCTTCTCCGAGAAGCATACCTAAAGATCTTAAAGTCGCTATTTTTCCGGCGTTATCTTCATCGAAGAAAAGGGTTATCTCCTTCGCGTATCTTGATATTAGTTCAGCCTGATCGGTTGTGAGAGAAGTTCCAAGGCAGGCGACAGCGTTCTTTATTCCTGCCTGATAAAGTGATAAGAAATCAAAATATCCTTCTACGAGCAGAACTTTTTCTGTTTTTCTTATTTCTTCTTTAGTATGGAATAAACTATAAAGATTTTTTCCTTTTTTATGTATGGAAGTGTCCGGCGAATTAAGATATTTCGGACCTTTTTTACTCAATCTTCTACCTCCGAAGCCTATAATCCTTCCCGAGGAAGAAAAGAGAGGGAAAAGAAGTCTCAGGAAAAATGTGTCTCTTAACCCCCCGTTGCTTTTCTTTATTAGACCGCTGTTTATCATGTCCTGAATTTTAAATTCTTTCTTCGCTTTTGGAAGAAAATTTGTTCCGTAAGGGGCGAAGCCTAACCTGAACTCTTTTATTGTATCTGTTGTTACGGCTCTTTTTTTTAAATAATTGAGGACTTCCGGTGATTTCAATAGTTCCTTGTGGTAAAAATCTGCGGCGAACTCGTGAATAGAATATAAAACTTCATTTTTTCCTTCGAATTTGCCTATTTTTATTCCCGCTCTTTCCGCCAGAATCCTAACGGCTTCGGCGAAAGGAACCTTTTCGAATTCCATTACGAATGTGATTACGTCTCCGCTTTTGCCGCAGCCGAAGCAATGGAATATATTTAAAGAGGGAGAGACGCTAAATGAAGGAGTATCGTCTTTGTGAAAAGGACAGTTGGCAACGTAGTTCTTGCCAGCTTTTTTCAAAGGAAGGTAATCTCCAATGAGGTGAACGATATCTGTTTTTTCCTTAATTTGATTTATAACCCCATCAGACACATGCATAACGTTAAATTTTAAGGATTTTTTTTACTTTCGCAAGCCCTGAGTATAGCAAAGCGTATTTTTTATAATCTTATATTAGCTAAGAGCGTTTGTTTTAAAAAATTTTTAATTAAAGAAAAAGTAAGAAATATCGGTAAGTTAAATGAGGAATTGGCGGCTATTTAAATTTTACCGAAAAATGGGGCTTGCTCCTTTAAGCGTAAAACAACAAATACAATCTTTGTAGTTTTTTTGTTTTTTTAGTTCAACGAGTGCTTTTTTGGTTTTAAACATTTTTAAGATTATAGTTATCCGAAAGTTTTGGTGGGGAATCGGTCTAAATCTTATGATTTTGCAAGCTTGTTCATTATTTAAAAAAGATACCGAGATATCCGATGGATTTCTTCTGCCTTTATCTTTGTAATTGTTGGATTTCACGGGATAAATACAAGAAAGATTTTTTTAAAAAAAATACATTTTACCCCTTGACAAAGCAGTTAATGTGATTATAATTGTGGGTAATAGTGGTGGAAAGTGGGGAACTTGATTTTAAGGGTTTTTTAAAGGGTAAGGAGGAACGAATGTATTTTATAGGGAATGACATATACTCTGTTGATCACAAGGGGAGGGTGTTTGTTCCCGCGAAGTTCAGGTCTGTTTTGACTGATGCGGATGAAGGGAGTTTTTATATAGCCAGAGGTTTTGAAACTTCTCTTTTACTCTTTCCTCTTTCCGGCTGGAATGAATTTGTTAAAGAGCTTGCGGGCAAAAAATATTCACAAAAAAGTATAAGGGAGGCAATAAGAGCTTTTTCTTATGCGGCGGAGCGTCTCTCTATGGATTCTCAGGGTCGTATTATTCTTCCGGGTGAGCTGCGGGATTATTCCAAAATTAAAGATGAGGTTTTTTTTCTGGGCGCTATCGATAAGATAGAATTGTGGTCCCCTTCGGTTTATGAAGAATACTCTAAAGGGAGTGGTGATATAAATGATTTGTACTCAAAGCTCGGCATGTGATGAGTGGGTAATGGAAGATATTTCGATTCATCTTCCGGTAATGGCGTATAAAGTTGTCGAATATCTCGTACGGGAGAGAAAAGGGGTTTATGTGGACGCTACTCTCGGTTGCGGAGGTCATTCTCTGGCTATACTTCAAGATTCAGACGCTTCTGTGATAGGTTTTGATCTCGATAAAGAACAGATTAAAATTGCTTCTGAAAGATTACGCGAGTTTGGTGAAAGAGTTTTGTTTGTTAACGCCAATTATAAAGAAATGGATAAAATTCTGGATGGGAAGGTAGACGGAGTGCTTTTTGATTTTGGTTTTTCCTCTTATCAATTGGACAATCCTAAAAGAGGATTCTCTTACAGAAATGATGGGCCTCTGGATATGAGATTCGGGAAAAGCGGCACTACAGCCGGTGATATAATAGAAGAAAGTAGTGAAGAAGAAATTGCCGATATCCTTTACTTTTATGGGGGAGAAAGAGCTTCGAGGAGAATAGCTAAGAAAATAAAGGCAGAGAAGCCCCGGACCACCGGAGAGTTAGCTTTATTGGTTAGAAAAAGTGTGCCCAGGGCAAAAGCGCACAAACATCTCGGGCGGGTTTTTCAGGCTTTTAGAATAGCTGTCAACGACGAGTTTCGGAGCATTGAAAATGGTGTTCCGGCTGCTGCGCAAGTTTTAAAAGAAAAGGGCAGAATCATAACGATTACCTATCATAAAGATGAAGAAAAAATAGTTTGTAAGAAAGCGAAAGAAGAAGGCTTGAAGTCGCTTCTTAAGAAACCGGTCAAACCTGAGAAAAAAGAGTTTGAACGTAATCCCCGATGCAGAAGCGCCCATTTGAGAGTGTTTGAAAAATGAGAACCGTAAAAATATTATTTATAATTTTGATTTTTGTTTTCCCTTTTATTCTGCATGTTTGGAAAAAAAATATGGTCAATGCTCTTAATATAAAGATATCAAATCTGACCACGGAAGTTCAGAATCTTGAAAGAAGCGTTATGCTTCTTTCTGCTAAATGGAGGAATGAAGCGAGTTTCAATGTTATAGAAAAAAAAGCGAAGGAAATCTTGAAGATGAGATATCCGGAGAGAGACGAGATATTTAAGATTCAAGATTTTGATTTTTTAAGGTAATAATAATGAAGAATAAATTATTTTTTAAGGATAAGGCTAAAGTATTGATTTTTCTTTTTGTTGGTCTCTGGTTTTTAGTGTTTTGCAGGCTTTTTTATCTTCAGGTTGTCAGGTCTGATGAAATCAGTAAGCTAACTAAAGAGGAGCAGCTGCGTTTACTTCCTATAGAATCCAGAAGAGGTGATATTTTCGATAGGGAAGGAAGAATGCTCGCCACAGATTTAAAGATGTTCACGCTTTACGCAAAGAAGAGTAAAATTTCAGACCCTAAAAGTACTGCAAGAAAACTTTCTAATTATGGCCTTGGCAGAGAAGAGAGGTTGTTGGAGCTTCTTTCCGACAAGGCTGAATTCATAAGAATTGCCAGAGGAATTTCGGATTCGGTCGTTAAGGAAATGAATATTCCCGGAGTGTATGCCGTGAAGGAATGGTATAGATTCTATCCCTCTAATCTTCTGGGAAGGACTCTGCTTGGTTCGTTAGACTGGAAAA
>CAZVXD010000022.1:0-13638 GCA_964631335.1 uncultured bacterium | reverse complement strand
TTCTATCCCTCTAATCTTCTGGGAAGGACTCTGCTTGGTTCGTTAGACTGGAAAAGAAATGGTATACTGGGCGTGGAAAAGCAATACGATAAAGTCCTTAAAGGAGAGGATGGACGGGCTTATTTCCTGGAGGTTCCGAGGCATTCCGGAATAAATCTTTTAAAAAGGTCCGAGAACGAGTATAAAGATGCGTCCCGGGGTTGCGATGTTTATTTGACCATCGATTTTGATATACAATCTATTATTAATGAAGAGTTGAAGGTTTTGAAGGAAAGGACGTCTGCAGATCAGGTTATGGGTATTTGTATTTCTGTGAAAACCGGAGAGGTTATAGCGATGGTTAATTATCCTGAATTTAATCCCAATAGAGGCTGGAGGCTTAACGCGTGTACCTCATGGGAATTCGAACCTGGTTCTATTTTCAAATTAATTCCCGCCTTTGCTTATCTAAAAGAGGGTTTTTCTGTTTCTGATATAATTATCGATTCCACTACAATCGAATTTGGTGGAAAATTGTTCAAAGACGCTCATCCTCACTCGGCTTATACTTTCAGGGAGTCTCTTATTTATTCTTCGAACGCCGGGTTTATAGCGATTGGCGAAAAGATTGGCAGGAAGGAATTCTATAATACTGCAAGGCTTTTTGGGGTTGGTTGTGAAAGTGGTATAGATTTGCCCGTGGAGTATTCGGGTAAACTGCCTCATCTTCCTCGCGCCAGGGATATCAGACTCGCAACCGTTTCTTTTGGCCAGGGAGTGTCTGTAACACCCCTGCAAATACTTATGGCTTATCAGGCGGTAGCTAATGACGGAGTTCTTTTGAGGCCTAGAGTTATGAAAAGCATAGTCCGAAACGGAAGAATTGTGCGAAGGAGCGGTAAAGAAGTTATACGTAGAATAGGTAGTCCGGAAGTATGCGATACTCTGCTAAATATTTTAAATGATGTAACGAAAGAAGGTACGGCGATTTCTGCTTCTTTTCCGTTCATTTCTGTCGCCGGTAAAACGGGAACCGCATGGAAGATTCAGGACGGAAGCTATGTTAAAGGGAAGTATGTTTCTTCTTTTATAGGAGTATTCCCATATCCTGATCCCGAATATGTTTTGGGTATTTTTGTTGATAATGTTGAGTATCCGTACTATTACGCTTCAGAAACTGCCTGCCCGGCTTTTAAGAATGTCGTAAGTAGAATTGTAACTCTTAAAGGATATAGACAGAAGTTTTTATAAATTATGAAAATAGATGAATTATTGGAAGGCGTGGAAGTTATAAAAAAGACAGATACTGTTAAGGAAGTTACCGGTATTATCGACGATTCCAGAAAAGTCGAGGAGGGTTATCTTTTTGCCGCTTTAAAAGGTGAATCTTACGATGGACACGATTTTTGCAAAGAAGCTGTAAATAAAGGAGCCAGTATTCTTTTAGTTGAAAAAGAACCGGTCGAAAACATTCCTTATATTCTTGTCCCCAATGCCAGAAAGGCTTTTTCCGGTATTGTATCCAATTTTTACGGTAACCCTTCTTTTAAATTGAAAGTTATGGGTGTTACCGGAACCAATGGCAAAACCACCACTTCATACCTCCTTTCTTCCCTTTTCCCGAATTCTGTTTGTTTCAGTACGGTAAAGTATATCGGCGTTAGTGGTAATATTAAAGCAATAAATACGACCCCTTCACCTATTTTATTGCATAAAGAAATGGCAGGAGCCTATGAAAGAGGATTGAAAACCGTAATCCTCGAGGTATCTTCTATAGGACTTGATCAGGATAGAGTTTCGGATGTCGATTTCGATTATGCGATATTTACAAATATTACCAGAGATCATTTAGATTACCACAAGAATTTTGAAAATTATCTGAAAGCAAAGGCTAAATTTTTCGAAAGCTTAAAAGATGATAAAATAGCCGTAATAAACGCCGATGATCCCAACGCTCCGTATTTTATAGAACGGACAAAATCCAAAGTTGTAACCTTTGGTTTTAAAAGAGGTAATATACTGGGAGAGATACAACGGAATTCGGGAAAAGGTTTAAATCTTAAGATAGAAGGGATGGGCAGAACTTTAGAAGTTTTTAGCCCGCTTTTTGGTAGTTTTAACGCGCGTAACATTCTTACCGCCGCGAGTGTCGGCATATTGGAGGATTTGAGTGATTTCGAAATTGGCGAACGTATCTCCAGCGCTCCGGTTCCGCCGGGGAGATTGGAAAAAATTAAATCTCCTGAAGGAGTTTCGGTTTTTGTGGATTACGCGCATACTCCGGATGCTCTTTTTTCCGTACTCTCTTCTCTTAAGGAATATAATCCTTCGAGAATAATAACCGTTTTCGGGGCGGGTGGTCACAGAGATAAAGGGAAAAGGGGATTGATGGGAGCCGTAGTTTCAGCTTTCTCAGACGTGATGATTGTTACTTCGGATAATCCGAGAGATGAGAATCCCGATGACATTATCGATGACATTTTTGAGGGTATTTCAAATAACAAAGCGATTAGATTAACGGATAGAAAGGAAGCGATTTTCAAAGCTCTCTCATTGGCGGAAGAAGGAGATTTTGTTCTGATCGCGGGCAAAGGACATGAAGACTACCAGGAAATAAAAGATAGAAGGATTCCTTTTTCAGATAAGCAATGCGTAAAGGAATTTTACAAATATGAAAGAAATAGAGCTTGAAAAAGCTGTTGAAGTGTTAAACGGTAAGTATTTTGGAGATAAAGGCTTAAAGGGTAGAAGCTTGAGCCGAATATCGGTGGATTCAAGAACCATTAAAAAAGGGGAGATGTTCTTTGCTTTAAAAGGCGAACATTTTGACGGTTACGAATTTGCAGGGGAAGCAACCAGGAAATCGGGTGTTCCTGCTGTTGCCGATAAAAAAGTAGGAAGTGAGGAAACAATAGTTGTTGATAATGTTCTCGGAGCTTTAGGAGATTTATCTGCATATTATAAAGGAATTACGGATGTTTTTACTATAGCTGTTACCGGTTCGTACGGGAAAACTACAACAAAGGATTTCATCGGTTCTATTTTTAGCGAAAAATATTCTACTCTGGTGAGTTTTAAAAATTATAATAATCTTATAGGAGTTCCTCTGAATTTATTCAGATTGGAGAATGAAAAAATAGCCGTTTTGGAATTTGGTACAAATAGATTCGGCGAGATAAGGAGATTATCTGAAATTGTTAAGCCGAATATTGCGTTAATTACCGGTATAGGTTCGGCGCATTTGCAGGCTTTCGGAAATGTAAACGGAGTTTTAAAGGAAAAATCCGATATTGCGGTTGGTTTAAAAGGACCTTTGTTTGTTAATGGAGATGATCAGCTTCTTCGTAATATTAAGGGGAAAGAAATTATCAAAGTGGGATTTTCTGAGGATAACGATTTTTCTTTCAATATATTGCAGGAATCGATCGACGGTACGATTTTTTCTACTTCAAATTCGACTTTCTGGATTAAATTGCCGACTGTTGGAATGCTCCGTTGTGCTATGTTTGCAGTTTCCGTTGCTCTTCATTACGGAATTTCGCCGCGGGATATTCAAAAAGGACTTATTAAAGTGGAAAATGTTCCTCATCGGATGAATATAAAAAGGACGGAAATGTTTAATATTATAGATGACACTTATAATAGTAACCCGGATTCTCTTTTAAACGCTGTTTCTTTTCTTTCTTTTATGCCTGGAAGAAAGATAGTTGTACTCGGTCCGATGCTCGAATTGGGAGAAAATACTCTTTCTATTCATCGAGAGGCAGGTAAGAAACTCAGATTTAGAATTAATAATTTGATTGCAATAGGAAGAGAAGCCAGGGGTTTCGTCGAAGGCTTTGGCGGTGGCTATTCGGTTCCGAATAAAGAGGAAGCGCTTGATAAGCTGCACGAAATACTCCGCAGGGGCGATGCAATATTGTTTAAATCTTCGAGAGCGTTGAAACTTGAAACTCTAATCGATAAATTGCGGGAGGAAGATTGTTATATTTACTCTACCCTTTAAGGGAAAATTTTATTGTTTTTAATCTTTTGCGATACATTACATTTCGATCCGCTTATGCGGCAATCACTTCTCTTGTGATTTCATTGATTTTAGGTAGAAGGTTCATTCTTTTTTTGAAAAATAGAAATCTTACCGAATCTATATCCAGATGGATAGAAGATACACACGGAGATAAAGGGGGGACTCCCACAATGGGAGGTTTTCTTATTATAATATCCCTTCTTGCTTCTGTTCTCCTCTGGACAGACATAAGAAATCCTTTTATTCTTTATCTAATAGGTATTACGGTATGGATGGGTGTTTTCGGAGTGTTCGACGATTATATAAAAGGTAAAAGAGGCGATGGTTTTAGTGTTTTAACTAAAATAATAATACAAATTATTCCCGCGGGTTTCATTGGAGTAATGCTGGTGCTATTTCCCCTTAAAAGCGGTTATGAAACTTTGACAATGGCGCCTTTTTTTAAAAATATTTTTATTAATCTGGGATATTTCTATGTGCCTTTTATAATTGTGGTAATAATAGGCACTACTAACGCGGTTAACATAACGGATGGGATGGATGGTCTCGCAATAGGGCTTGCGGGTATCATAAGTGTAGCTTTTGCTTTTATCGCTTATGTTACAGGTAATGTGAACTTCGCGGAATATCTGAATTTGCTTTATATCCCCGGAAGTGGGGAAATAACTGTTTTTTGCGCCGCGTTTATCGGTTCTGCTATAGGTTTTCTATGGTTTAATTCGCATCCGGCTGAAATTTTCATGGGAGATACAGGCTCACTTGCGATCGGAGGAATATTAGGATTGATCGCTATTCTACTTAAGCATGAATTTCTATTGCTGGTTATCGGCGGTGTCTTTGTTGTAGAGGCATTGTCGGTTCTGCTTCAAATTGCTTCATTTAAGATGACGGGTAGAAGGATTTTTAAGATGGCGCCCATACATCATCATTTTCAATTGACAGGCTGGAACGAATCGAAAGTTGTAATTCGATTTTGGATCTGGGGCATTATGTTTGCTTTGCTTGGACTCAGTACGCTTAAAATAAGGTGAAAAGATAGATATGATAGGTGTTATTGGATACGGACGAAGCGGTAAAGCAGTGGCAAGATTAATTGAAAATCTTGGGGAACAGCCGTTTGTGAGCGATTTGAAGCTCGAAGGTTCTTCGATTCCGTACCCCAATGAGACTGGCAGGCATTCCGAGCAATTACTCAAAATGGATTTGTTGGTTGTTTCTCCCGGGGTTTCGGTTAACATTCCTATACTTTTGAAAGCAGGAGAGAGGCGAATACCGGTTGTGGGCGAAGTTGAGTTTGCTTCCAGATATATTAAAGGTAAGCTCATAGCGATTACCGGTACCAATGGTAAAACTACCACGTCCGCGATGACACATCATATCCTTAAAGCAAAGCTCGGCGATAAAGTTTTGTTGGGAGGAAATATATATCCCGGAACGCCCCTGAGTGCTCTTGTTTCCGAGAGCAAGGATGATTTTCTAACTGTTATAGAGGTTTCTTCATATCAATTGGAAAGAATCGAGAGCTTTCATCCCTGGATTGCGGCTATCGTTAATATTACCCCCGATCATCTTGATAGACATAAAGATTTTAAAGAATATTTGAACGCTAAGTTAAACATTTTCAAAAATCAAAATTCTGAAGATTATTCAATTCTTAACCGTGATGATCCCAATTTATCAAATCTCAATCCGCCCTCTAAGAGTTTATATTTTTCGCTGAAAGAAAAAAGTGACGTATTCTTTAATGGTACCGCTTTTGTCAGAGATAGAGAAAATAAAGAAATTTTCAGCAAAGATGATTTGTTTATGCCGGGAGAAGCTTTTTTGGAGGACGGAATGATTGCCGCTCTTGTAGCTAATATTGTGGGTCTCGATTGGAACAGCGTTCGAGAAAAGATTAGCTCCTTTGCCGGAGTAGAACACAGAATGGAAACGGTAATTAAAAAAGAGGGCATACGGATTATCAATAATTCAATGTGTACGAATCCGGCGGCTTTCGTAAAATCTCTCGAGTGTTTTCCTGATTCGTGCGTTATTGTAGGCGGAAGAATGAAAGTCGATGATTTTAGTCCTATAGTAGGCGCGATTGAAAGGTTGGCTAAATTTGCCGTTATTATCGGTGAATCGAGCGATTTGATATCGGATAAATTAAGCGACAGGGGCTTTAATAACAAAGTAATAGCTTCTTCCATGGAAGATGCCGTAAGCAAGGCTTTTAATTCTGGCTGTGATAGATTAATACTCTCGCCCGGTGCCTCGAGTTTCGATTGGTACAGTGATTTCAGAGAGAGAGGAGATATTTTTAAAAAAACAGTTAGGGAGATTTATGGTTAAAGGGAAGGGATTAAAAATAGGATTTGTCGAGGTTATTCCTCTGTTACTCGGAGCTTTCGGGCTTGTTATGGTTTTTTCCGCAAGCTCGGGGATTGCGGTTTATAAGAGTGTTGTTCCGGGTTCTTTTCTTAAACAGCTGCTTTTATTTTTCTTCGGGGTTGGGCTTTTCTTTGTTACCTCGAAGATAAAATTAAAATTCTGGGAAAAATTCAGTTTGTTCTTTTTAATCCTGGCTGGTTTTTTACTTGTTATTACCTATTTTTATGGTCTTGAAATAAATGGCGCGAGAAGGTGGCTGGCTATTAGATTTTTTAATATGCGATTTTCTTTTCAGCCCTCAATTTTTGCTCAGTTTGCTCTTGTTGTATTCTTTGCCAAAAAAAGAGATTTCGGAATTTCTATTCTTGTTATTTCCATAATTATGGGTCTTATTATTATCCAGCCCGATATTTCGATGTCCTTTCTGACTCTGGTTGTGGGAGCTGTAATGTTGTTTCTGAACAGTACAAACGACGGTAAAGTGGCAGCCTTTTTTGCCGTAATGCTTTTTATAGGTTTGATTTTTTTGTCACGCGAAGGATATGCTGTCAGCCGAATTAACAATCATATGAACAGTGATTCTGTTACCGCTACAGTTCAGGCGATTTCTCACGGGGGACTGTCAGGTCTGGGTCTCGGAAGTGGGATGGAAAAGTTTTTTTATATTCCCTTGCCTGATTCAGATTTTATTTTTTCTATAATAGGGGAGGAACTCGGATTCACAGGGTGTCTTTTGATTATAGGATTATTTGTAATTTATTTTATTAGCGCCATAAAAACGAGTTTGAAATCCCCTGATGAATATTCTTCTTTATTAGGTTTAGGTTTAGTTTCGTTTATTGGAATGTATGCTTTATTGCATGTTTATGTATCCCTGGGGATCGTTCCGGTTACCGGAGTACCGTTACCATTTATATCCAGTGGAGGTACCGCTTTAATGATGGTTTATATGGCAGGAGGTGTTATTGTCTCGATCGAAAAAGAGCGTAATCGTATCGGGGGGAGGAACGGGAGGACATATCTATCCGGTTCTAACAGTCGCGCGGGTGATAGAAAAAAAAGGATTCCGGGTGATTTATATAGGAAGCAGTTCCGGACTCGAAAAAGAGCTAGTTGATATGAAGGATATGTTCTTACTTCCGTCTGTGGGATGGGTGGGTAAAAATTTGGCGGACAAATTTATTTTTGTTCTTCGCTTTATACCCGCTTTTTTCTACTCGGTTTTTTTGATAAAAAGAGAAAGAGTTTCAGCTATTATCCATTCAGGGGCATTTGCTTCTCTGCCCGTGGGTCTGGCTGGGATTTGTCTGGGAGTGCCTGTTTTTACACTCATTCTTGATTCTAAGCCCGGTAAAGCGGCTAATTTGTTATCAAGGTTTTCCGCGGAGGTATTTCTTCCCTACAAGGATGGTTTTAATTTTCTCGGAGGAAAGAAAAAAGTGGTGACAGGAATTCCTGTAAGAGAAAGTTTACTTAAAGGAAAATATGAAGAGGCTGTCGATTATTTTTCTCTGAAACCGGGCAAAAAAACCTTGCTGGTAATCGGAGGAAGCCGCGGAGCAAAATTTCTTGCAAAACTCTCAGAAGAGTTGATTTCCCTGATGGAAAAAGACTGGCAGTTTATTATTCAAAGAGGGGATTTTGAGATACCCGCTGTTTCCGATCGGATAAGACAAGTTTCCTTTATCGATAGGATGGATCTCGCTTACGCGGTAAGCGATGTGATTATTTCGAGGGCGGGAGCTCTGGCTACATCCGAGATAGAAAGTCTGGGTCTTCCGGCGATTTTAATTCCGTATCCATTTGCTTTTAAAGATCATCAATTTTTTAACGCAAAAAGACTTGCTTTTAGAAAAAAGAATATAATAATAAAAAGAGAAAAACAGGTAAACGTGAAAAGTTTTCCGAAATTGATAGACTCGCTTTATGGTAAAAAGGAGAAAGGGGTTAGTAATGTTTCCGCTAACAAAGTAGTCGAAAGGATTTTAATGTATGTTCGGAAGGTTTAAGAAAGTGCATTTCATCGGTATAGGAGGTATCGGCATGAGCGGAATTGCCGAATTATTGTGGAATATGGGTTTCGAGGTTACCGGTAGCGATATCAAGGATTCCGAAAATATTAAAAGGCTTAGAAAATTGGGTATAAAGATCAATATCCCTCATAATAAAGATAATGTCGGAGACGCGGATGTGGTTGTTTATACTTCGGCTTTGTCTAAAGATAATGTAGAGTTGATTCAAGCTAAGGAAAATAATACCCCGATAAGCAGAAGAGCCGAAATGCTGGCGGAATTAATGAGGATAAAGTTTTCTATAGCCATTGCCGGAACTCACGGGAAGTCTACAACGACTTCTCTTATAGCCTCTATTTTAAGAGAGAAAAAGCTCGATCCAACAATAATCGTCGGTGGAATTCTCAGAAGTACGGGAAATAATTCGAGGCTCGGCGAAAGCGAATATCTGGTGGCTGAAGCGGATGAAAGTGATCGTTCCTTTTTGAAATTGTTTCCTACGGTTGCTGTGATTACGAACATAGATATGGAACATCTCGATGTTTATAAAGACTTGGATGATATTAAAGATACTTTTATAAAGTTCGCGAATTCCGTTCCCTTTTACGGTAATGTGCATCTTTTTATGGATGACTCAGTTTCTCTGTCTATCCTTACTGAAATCGAAAGAAAAGTAATTACTTTTGGTTTCTCTCCCAATGCCGATGTTATGGGCGCTAATATAAGAAGAGAAGGATTCTCTCATAGTTTCGATCTTGTCTCAAAGGATACAAAAATAAAGGACATTAATGTTAATCTTCCCGGAAAGCACAATGTGATTAACGCTATAGCTGCCTGTTCTGTGGCCCTGGAGCTGGGAATCGATCCGGATAGTATCAAAGAAGGGATAAGCAAATGTACCGGTATAGCCAGAAGGTTTGAAAAAAGAGGATTTGAAAAGGGAGTTCTTGTTGTGGACGACTACGCGCACCATCCCAGAGAAATAGAGTCTACTCTCGCCGGCGCGAGAGCTGGTTGGGACGGAAGAATAATAGCAGTGTTTCAACCGCATTTGTATTCAAGAACTATTTTACTTAAAAAAGAATTTGGTAAAGCGTTTTTCCAGGCTGATAAGGTTATTATTACGGATATTTATCCTGCCCGGGAAGAACCGATACCCGGAGTTACCGGTGAAATCATTAAAGATCAATGCAGAAATTTTGGACACAAGGATGTAGAGTATATTGAAAAGAAGGAAGATATCCCGGGATTTCTTATTCCACAGCTTTCTGAAGGTGATATGGTAATTTTATTGGGCGCGGGCAGTATTTATACTATCGCGGGGGATATAGTCGATGGAATTAAAAGTAGAGGGTAAAATGTTTAAAAATGAACCTCTTGCGGCTCACACCACACTACGCCTGGGCGGCAGGTCGAAATATTTCCTGTTGGCTGCTAATTTTAATGATATTTCTAAAGCGATTACTTATGCGGGGGAAAATGGGCTTTCGAGTTTTGTAATGGGAAGGGGTTCAAATATACTCTTTTCCGATAAGGGTTTTTCCGGTATTGTCGTGGACACAATGGATATGGTTGAAATTAGTGTCGATAAGACTCGAATGATAGCGCAGTCCGGAGCCAGTCTCTCGGATGTTATAAATGTTGCCAAAGAGAATTCTCTTTCCGGATTGGAATGTCTGATTGGAATACCGGGGAGTGTAGGTGGAGCTTCGGTTATGAATGCCGGGGCGTTCGATTGTGAGATAGGAGATTATATCGAATCGGTAAAGGTTTTGAGAGAAGGCAAGGAAATTAAAATAGACAATATTTTGTTCGATTACAGGCGATCCAGTCTTTGTGGTGAAATTATCACCGAAGTCGAATTCTCATTGAGCGAAGGAGAAAAAAAACAAATCGAAAGCAAGATAAAGGAGATAGCTGAGCTTAGAAGGAATAAACAACCCGTTATTTCTAAAAATTCCGGGACCTGCGGTTCGGTTTTTAAAAATCCAAAAGGACATTCGGCGGGAGAATTGATTGAAAAATCCGGTCTTAAAGGTATGAAAATTGGTGGGGTGGAGGTTTCCCGGAAACACTGTAATTATTTTCTGACTGCACCTGAAGCTACTTCCCGGGATTTTATAGAGTTAATAAAGAAGGTGAGGGAAAAAGTAGGAAGAGAAACGGGAATAACATTAGAGTTGGAGGTTAAAGTAATTGGCGAAGAAAAAGAAATCCAGGTTTAAAATAAGATATCTCATGGTATTATTAGTTGTATATTTTTTATACAGGATACTTATAGTTTCTCTTCCTATAGGAAAAGCCAGCGTAAGTTATTCGGGAGATGTTACGGAAAGGAAGAAGACTGAAATAGGATCGATAGTTAAAGAAGTGGGAATCGGGAATCTGGAGGAATTAAAGAATTCCATTGAATCTCTTTCCTGGATTGAATCCGTGAAGTTGAAAAGAACCATTTTAAGAGAATTGAAAATTCGAGTTAATTCTAGAATTCCGGTAGTTCGTGTAGCAGACACAGAGAGTAAAGTAATAGATATAAAAGGTGTAGTTTTTGATTCCGATAAAGCCGATTCTCTGCCCGCGGTTGAAGTAAGCAAAGATGTTTCCGAAAAACAGATAGCGCAGGTTATAAATATTATTAGAATTTTAGACGATATTGATGTCGACAGAATAAGGATTAATCCTGAAGGAGTGAGGACAAAATGTTCAAATCTGAATGTTGAATGGGGGACCGATGAATTCGAAAGGAAACATGAAACACTGAAGCTATTATTGGGTGATAATATAAGTGATTTTAAGGGAAAACTGGACTTCAGATTTAAAAATATGGTGGTTTTAAGGAGGTAACTTTGGGTGATGAAAATGACATTGTGGTAGGATTGGATCTTGGAACGACTAAAATCGCTTCCGTTATTGCCGAAATCGATGAAGGAAAAGTCAACATTATAGGCGTGGGCAAATATTCTTCTGAAGGTTTGCGCAAGGGGATTGTTATAAATATCGACAAAACCGTGCAATCCATACTAAAGGCAATGAGAGAATCGGAGATGATGGCCGGAAAAGAGGCCAGCGGAGTTTTTACCGGTATAGCGGGAGATCACATAAGAAATATTCAGGGGAAAGGAGTTGTGGCGGTAGCGGGGCCCGATAATGAAATTACTCGGGAGGATGTTCAGAGAGTTTTAGAAGGAGCAAAATCAATGGCTTTGCCCGTTGACCGGGAGGTTATTCATATTATACCGACGGATTACATGCTGGACGGTCAGGGTGGAATAGACGATCCTGTCGGAATGTTTGCCCAGAGATTGGAGGCGAGTGTGGTGATTGTAACCGGAGCGGTTACTTCTGCTAAAAATATCTGTAAGTGTGTGAATAAGGCAGGCTACGAGGTCAATGATATTATACTTCAACCGCTTGCGTCTTCATACGCCGTTTTATCCGATGAAGAAAAAGAAGCCGGAGCTATACTAATCGATATAGGTGGAGGTACCACCGATATAGCTGTTTTTTACAATGGTAGTTTGAGAAAGACTTCAGTAATCGGACTGGGAGGAGAGAATATAACTAACGATATTGGGATAGGGCTAAGAAGTTCTTATGCCGAGGGCGAAAGAGTAAAAATCGAATATGGTACAGTTAAGGAACTTTCGGAAGAAAAAAGGAAAGAAATGATATCGGTTAAAGGCATTTCGGGATTAAGAGATAAGCAGGTTACACTCGATCTTTTACAGCAAATTGTAAAACCGCGGGTCGAAGAAATATTGACACTCGGTTTCAGGGAGTTAAGCGGTGATCCTCTATATGAGATGCTTTCCGCGGGGGTTGTATTAACAGGAGGTTCGGCAAAATTAGAAGGAATTACAGAACTGGCTGAGGATATATTCGGCTTGCCCGTAAGGATAGGCACGCCTGCCGAGGATGTGGTTGGCTTAAGAGACGCTGTTTCCGATCCGTCCTTTGCTACCTCCGTTGGGCTGATTAAATACGGAGCAGAGAGTTCAGGTGAAAATTTAAGACAAATCCAGGGAAAGAGTATGTTTGATTCCGTTTTAAAAAGAATGAATCAGTGGTTTGAAGAGTTTTTTTAAAAAGGAGGCTTAATGTTTAAATCTAAGGAAAAAACTAATAGTCCGGCTAAGATCAGAGTAGTAGGAGTTGGAGGTTGTGGTGGAAACGCTGTAACTACAATGGTGGAATCGGGCATGTCAGGCGTTGATTTCTGGGCGGTTAATACCGATGTGCAGGACATAAACCTTGTCCCGACCAGTGATAAAATCCAGATCGGAAGAGAATTAACCAGAGGAAGAGGAACCGGGGGAGATCCCGAGTTGGGTAGAAAGGCAGCGGAAGAAAGTATGGAAGATTTGAAGATTTTAACCGAAGATATCGACATGTTATTTATAACCGCCGGAATGGGAGGGGGTACAGGCACCGGAGCCGCTCCGGTAATAGCTTCTCTTGCCAAGGAAAAAGGCGTATTGACCGTTGGAGTAGTTACGACTCCTTTCTATTATGAATCAAGCAGGATAAAAAAGGCTAAAAAAGGAATAAAATCTCTTTCTCCGGTTGTAGATACTTTGCTTGTTGTTCCCAACGATAGATTGATGAGTATGGGGAATATGTCTCTGGCGAAGGCTTTGAGTGAGGTTTCTATGGATGTTTTAATGAAAGCGGTAAAAAGCATAAGCGGTTTACTTCTTAAAGATGCTTATTGGAGTCTCGATTTTGCCGATGTTAAAACGGTAATGTCTAAAAGAGGTAAAGCCCTGATGGGTATGGGAAGAGCTTCAGGCGAAAATAAAGCTCTTGAAGCCGCTCAGGGAGCTATAAATTCTCCATTGTTAGAAGATACGGATATATCCCAGTCCAAAGCAGCTCTTGTTAATTTCACAGTGGATAAAGAAGATTTTACTTTAAAAGAAATGAAAGAAGCTATGGAAGTTATCAGAGAAGCCGTTGGCGCGGTGGATGATGAAGATAACGATATATTCATGGGAGTGGTTTTTGAAGAAAACCGCAGTGAAGCGGAAATAACTTTGATCGCTACAGGTATAGGTGAGCCGGAAAGGGATGAAATCGATAAAATAGATTTCAGGGGTATTACAACAGCCAGGGATTTTGACGGACTTAGCGAATTAAATAAATTGAAAGAAAACCTTGAAATTTTCGAAAGTCCTGCCCTTATGAGAGATAGAAAATCCATCGAAGATCTCGATGTGCCTACTTTTTTGAGAAAACAGATGGACTGAT
>CAZVXD010000021.1:0-22807 GCA_964631335.1 uncultured bacterium | reverse complement strand
ATTCTATTTCTGTTCCGCTATACTTGCCAAAAAGAATCCTGTCTCCCTTTTTAACGGGAATAGGATCGTCGTCTTTACCAACTTTCGCCACATTCTTAACAACGCCTTCCTGAGGTTTCTCTTTAGCCGTATCGGGGACAATAATTCCACCCTTCTTTTTTTCTTCTTCTTCTGTTCTTTTTACCAACACACGTCTACCTACCGGTTCAATCATACTTACCTCCTTTTTATTTATTATTGCGTTTTTTATTATTTATCAATACATCACTCTCAGTGTTAGCGAAAGCGCAAAAAATTACATTAATAATAATACAACGATTATCAGATTTGTCAAGGGGAGAAATTTAGTATTACAGAAACAAACAGACGCATATTAATCTCTTATATTGATTATAAGCGCATTTTAATGAAACTCCCGGAATGCAGAAAGGAAAGATTAAACTGTAAAATTACAAATATGAAATTATTAGTGCGTGTGTGTTGGTGTTTTTTTTAACGGACCAACGGACTAACCGACCTATGGATCCACTATATTATTCGTTTTGCTTTTTAATTTTTGATATTTAACGTTCTAAACCCCTTGACAAAACAAAAAGAAGCACTATTTATTCGTCTGGGTTTTGCAGTATGGCTTTTTTTCACACAAATCAAAAATCCTCCCTAAAAAAACTACGTGTAATTCTAAGGAAAGGAGTTGTTATGAATGAAATAGCAAAAGGAATGAATAAGGTTTTAAGGGAAAAGGACCCGGTTGTTTTCTCCCTTTTGAGTAATTTCGGAAAGGAAATATATATGCCAAAAGGCATAATATCACAGAGCGCGGAAGCTAAATTACACGCTTATGAGTGTAATGCAACGATTGGGATAGCAAAAGAAAACGGAGGACCTATGTATCTCCCTTCTATAAAAAAATTCTTTAACAACTTAACTCCCTCTGAAATTTTCCCATACGCGACTCCCTATGGATTGCCTGAGCTCAGGAAATTATGGCGTGAAAAAATTATATCGGAAAACAAACTTAAGAAAGAAGAAATCAGCCTGCCGGTAGTAACCCACGCGATGACAAACGGGTTGATGTTAACCGGAGATCTCTTTATCGATAAGGGTGATGAAATTTATTTGCCGAATATGATGTGGGGCAACTATAATCTTATCTACCGGGTAAGGTATAAAGCCAACATCGTCAACTATGATTTTTTTGATTCTTCTTTAAAAAATTTCAATGTTGCCGCTCTAAAAAAAACACTTAACAATTGCAATAAAGAGAAAGTCGTGCTTCTTTTTAACTTCCCGAATAATCCGACCGGGTATACTCCAACACGAAAAGAAACCGATGCCATTACAGAAACCCTGTTAGACCTTGCCGAAAGAGGCAAAAAAATTCTCGTTTTAACCGACGATGCCTATTACGGACTCTCCTTTGAAGATAATCTCTTACAGGGTTCTATTTTCTCTAAATTTGTCGGATTACATCCTAACATT
Organism: uncultured bacterium; assembly: GCA_964631335.1. Taxonomy (GTDB): domain Bacteria; phylum Hydrothermota; class UBA3072; order UBA3072; family UBA3072; genus JAFGHJ01. The sequence goes on along the minus strand of CAZVXD010000021.1, from coordinate 21,325 downwards.
GTAGCCGTAAAACTCGACGGATTCACCAAAGAATTTTACGTATGGGGTTTCAGAATCGGCTTTTTGACTTTCGGAAATTACCAGGAAGACAAAGAAGTGTATGATATTATGGAAAAGAAAACCGCTGCGGCGATAAGATGTTCCATTTCCAACTGCTCCCATCCCGCGCAATCGATATGTCTAAAAATCCTGAGTGAAGGCCATTATCAAAAGGAAAAAGAACAAAAATACAAAAAACTAAAGGACCGCGCTGAAAAGGTAAAAGAAATTGTTTATAATCAGAAATTTGAAAAGCTATGGGATGTTTATCCCTTTAATTCTGGTTATTTTATGTGTTTAAGACTAAAAGGGGTCGACAGCAACGCGGTCCGAGAGCACGCTTTGAAGGAATACGGAATAGGAACGATTTCCATTGGCAAACGGGATCTGCGAATCGCCTTTTCTTCAGTTAAGACAGCACAACTCGAGAAACTTTTCGATTTTTTAGCTAAATCTATAAGAGAACTCAAAAGTTAAAATTATAGCTTTCTAATTCCATCGGATATGCTAGTAATGTAGAATTCACCTTTAGTTCCCGTCTTCTCTTCATATTCTTTGCTTGCTTTTTTTATTATTCCCTCCTGTGCTTCCCGCTTTATCAACGCAACTGCACATCCGCCGAAACCCGCTCCGGTCATCCTCGCTCCATAAACGCCATCTGATTCCAAAAAAGCTCCCACCATAATGTCCAGTTCTTTACAACTTACTTCATATAATTCTTTAAGCGAGTTATGAGACTGTATCATTAGTCTTCCCAACCTATCCATGTCTCCTTTCGTCAAAGAATCTACAGCCTGTTTTACTCTTTCGTTCTCGAATATAACATGTTCGCATCGCTTTGCTATTATCGGAGGGAGATGGTTTTTAATTTTTTCGAACTCCTCTTTTCTGATATCGCTAAGATTTTCAATGTTTTCTCTCTTTATAAAACCTTTTAATATCTTCAATCCTTCATTGCATTCTGCGACCCTCTCATTATAAACCGATTTTGCTAAGCTTCTTTTTACTTTAGTATTACCAACTACAATTACTGTATCTTTTATATTATAAAAAGTAACTAACTCATGTTCTAATGTTTTACAATTTAAGAAAAGAGCATTATTTTTTTTCCCGAAAGTTATAATATACTGATCCATTATTCCGCTTTTTACCCCTATAAATTCATTTTCGGCTTTCCTGCATAAAATGGGAATTCTTTCCTTTTCAATGACTTGATCTGAGAGTTCCAGGAAACATTTCATCGCAAGAACTTCAATTGCTGCCGAAGAAGAAAGTCCGCTTGCCACGGGGATATTTCCCTCAAACATTATATCTGCTCCACACAATTCGACACCTTCTTTTTCTAACACCCAGGCTACACTTAGAGGATAATTACCCCAATCTTTTTCTTCTTCATACTTAAGTTTATCAAGAGACGCAACTACTCTTTTGTCAAAATTTAACGATTCAAGATAAACTTTCCTATCATTCCTTTTTTTTGCGGCAGCCAGCAGACTAAGGTTTATTGCTACTGGTAAAACATAACCGCCGTTGTAATCTGTATGTTCACCTATAATGTTTACTCTTCCGGGCGCGTTAAACACACGTATCTCATCTTTATCACCAAAGGCTTTTCCGAATTCGCCTTTCAAATTTTCAACTCTTGCCTGTAAAAATTTATCAATTACCATAAAGTCCTTCCATTTTTTTTCTTAACTCTTCCGCCTTTTTCTCCGGAGAAGCAGGGTTACCGTGTGTCCAGGAACCCGTTTCGGAACTGGCATTAAACTTCTGTGTTTTCTCGTTTCTGAGCGGAGGATAAAATTCAATGTGAAACTGATAATAAGAATAATCTTTCCCATCTGTAGGTTTTTGATGGAAACACATCATGTAGGGGAAATCTCTTTCAAACAGGTAATCATAGGTTGTAACTATCTTTTTTAAAGATTTCCCTAATTTTAACCTCTCTTCACTGTTTAACTCATCTATAGACAGCCTTTTTTCTCTCGGGATAATAAAAACCTGATAGGGATAATCGGCAAAGTAAGGCACGAAGGTAACGAAAGAATCATTTTCATCCACAATTCTTGTTTTTTGTTTTAGTTCCTCTTTCAAAAATTCAAGATAGAGGTTTTTATTATTGATTTCCTGGTATTCCCTGCAGGAAGAAAGTTCGATTTCTATTTTTTTCGGTATAAACGGGAAACCATAAATCTGACCGTGTGGATGGGTTATGGTTACTCCGACCTCCTCACCTCTATTTTCGAATATAAAAACATATTTTATAAAATCTTTATTACCCAGTTCTATATACTTGTCCACCCATAGATCAATTAGCTTTTTAAGACTATCTTCCGACAGTTCCCCGAGAGAACTATCATGTTCCGGAGAATATAGAATTACCTCACACTTACCAAAAGATTTAGCATTTTTGAAGATAGAAGAATTCGTAGGCTCAACTTCGGGTGGAAGCGGGCTTAGAATAGGCCAATCGTTATCATAGGAAAACACATCGTATTCATCCGGAACCTTATCTGAGTCAGGACAGAAAGGGCAGGAATCTTTCGGGGTAAGCGGTCTGTTTTGCCTTTCTGTAGATACCATTACCCACCATTTTAATATAGGGTTCCATCTTAATTCGTACATTATTAGCCCTTTTTCTGATTAAAAGCTTTAATAAAGACAGGATTCATCTGAATGCCTTGCATTTTACCGCTTATTCCATCAATCACTTCAAAATTATATTTGTTTTTCTTTTTATAATAGCAAATCCAGAAGGGATAGTATATTTTTTCTCCTTTACTGATTTCTCTTAACTCTGCAGGGGTTTTTTCGATTAGCCCAGATTTCAATATTTCTCCCCTATATTCATGTTTAGCAATTTTTCCTGCCTCGTTACTTGTTATTTCGAAATTAAAAGAGGTTTTCCCTTCTTCTTTCATGGAGACATTATCCAAATTCAAAAAAGAGAAGGTACCTTTAATTCCATCCACCGAAACATAACTACTTTTTTCTCCTTTTCTCGATGTTACGGAAATTTCAAAAATGTAACACGGGAAGTTTATTAATTCTATTCTTATAATTTCGCCTTTCCTTCTAAGCAGGGTTTTTCTTTTTTGGGAAAAGATTTCTCTCGCTTGCCCTTCTGAAATTACCGGTCGTACAAATTTCAATCTTTTATATTTTATCCCTGGGAGTTTTTCCTTTTATTATAATTCCCTTTTAAAAAGGCCCCTATCCCTGAGAAAAGCAGTATCGCACCGCAAACCCCGTTCGTTATTTTTCCTAAATTTGTGGCACTGAAGAAAATTCCGATCAAAATAATAATCCCAAATAATGACCAGAAAAACCCTATAGCATGTAAGGGTTCAAAAATCTCTTTTTTATCTTCCATTATTTACCTCCCCAGGCGACGTGAATTATAATCTGTATTATAACGAGAACAACAGCCCAAATTCTCAAATCTTTCCAACGGGCTTTATTAGGGACCCCTTCATAGATATATTCCTTGGGACGAAAAATTGCCCAGAGACCAATACCGAGGTAGAGAATCACGGTAAGGATAACTCCCCAGTATAACGGAATTCTTGAAAAATCCATTATTTTCCTCCCTCAGCTCTTTCTTTTAGAGCCTCTTGGGTTGAGATATCATCTAAAACGAATCCGTAAACGAGCCCTCTGATTTTTTCGACTGGTTCCGGTTTGGTCAACAAGCTTACTATAACATTCAATATTAAAGCCGCGACGAAAGACCACCAAGCAACATAAAGAAAGTTTATTCCTGTTCTTGGTAAACCCATCATTGGTTCCCATATCTTTTGTAGTACAAGAGAAACAAAAACTCCTCCCACAAGTCCAGTTAATCCTCCCCATTTATTAGCTCTCTTCCATGCAACACCGAGCAATACTGTTGCGAAAGTCGGGCCCTGAAATACCGATAAAAGTTCCTGCATTGCTCTGTATATACCGGGAAAGCGGTTAGTTATAGGTGCAAATAATATCCCGAATCCTACAAGACCTAAAGTTATTAATCTCCCTAAAAGTAAGTAGTGTTTGTCCGAAGCGTTCTTCATAATAAATTTCTGATAAATATCCCTTGTAAACAGTGCAGCTGCTGAATTAATAGTGGAATCCATAGATGAAAGTAAAGCCGCAATAAAACCGGCAAATACTAATCCGCTTAAGCCAACAGGTAATAAATTGCGCATTACCCATGGAAAAGCCTGATCGGGATTTGCAATCTGGCTGGGATCGCTGCAGAGTGCTAGAGCGAAAAATCCTGGAAGCACAACCAGTAAGGGGACAAACATTTTAAGAAATGCGGCCCCCATCATGGATGCTTTTGCATCCCACTCGGTTTTTGCTCCGAGCGTTCTCTGTATAATAGCTTGATGACAGCACCACCAAGCTGGCGACAGAACAAGCCCCAATCCCAGAATTATTCCAAGCCAGGGAAAATCAGGACTGTCGAGAGGCTGAAATAGTTGGAAATGCTGTGGATGTAACGGCTTTATCATATTTACAAGACCACTCCAACCACCTGTAAGATTAAATCCTATTACCATTACAGCAAGCCCCCCAACAAGCATTACGAGCATCTGGACAACGTCTGTCATTGCGACAGCCGCAAGACCTCCTGTAACAGTATAAATCGCAACTACGGCAGCAACGATTAAAATGCTTAAACCTATAGGCCACCCTAAATAAGTATTCAACATAATCCCACTTGCCCAGAAGAATACTCCGAGAACAGCAGCAAGAAAGAAAAACCAGAGAAAAGCTTCGATTGTTCTTACAGCTGTGCTGTATCTCTTGCCCAGATATTCAGGTACAGTATAGGCACCGCTTCTCCAGTAAAAAGGTATAAATAACATTGCGGATAGAATCATAGCCGGAATAGCTCCAAGCCATTCGTAATTTGCCTGAGCCAGTCCAAAACGATATGCACCCCCAGCGGCACCCACATAATCGTATGCTCCGATATTTGTTCCAATAAGAGACATACCAATCACCCAGAAAGGTAGCATTCTACCTGCAAGAAAATAATCTTCTTCGGAGTGCACGTATCGTTTAAAGAAAATACCAAAAAGTGGTATTGCCGCAAGATAAATAATTATGACGGCTAAATCAAAACCCCTAATAAACTCCATAAATCACCCCCTTGCAAAAATTTAAGTGTAAATATCTTATAAAATAATTATGTCAACTGGGTACACATTCAAGGTGCGAAACTCTTTTTATTATACGAAATAATAAGAAAAAATCAAGAGAAAAACACTTTAAGATTTGACAGTTATTACCCTAAGGCTTCAGCTTTTTTCTGCAATTCGATTAATTTGGAGAAGATTTTTCGGGAAATTTGCCTTCTTTCAAGAAAACCTATTACTTTGTCATTACCGGAAACCACAGGAAGATATTCGATATTGTAACGGTTCAAAATCTCAAACACTTCGGTCATCGACAAATCGGGGGAGACCTTCGCCACAAAAGGTTCCATCAAATCGTAAGCTATTATAAAAGAATGAAGTCCGGTAGTCATTAGTGAATTTTTTATGTGATCAACCGTAATAACACCCAACATCCTTTGATTTTTATCGACGACCGGATAATAGAGATTATCGGTTTCGCTGAAAGTTTTAAGTATGTGAGCCAGGGGCATGTGTTCGTAAATAAACGGGATATTTATATCCATAATATCTTTCGCCTCACTCTCTCTTATTATATCTTCTTCGGTTATATTAAGACCCGCTTCCCCTGCACCGGTTACAGCTATTCTCATCGCTAAAGGACCTACGATTTGAACGATAAAGGTTGTGACGGTTATAATTACAACAATAGAATCCCCAATTTCCCCCGGAAAACGTTCGGACGCGAGTATCGACAAACCTATAGCTACCCCCGCCTGACTAAAAAGACACCAGGGCAGGTATTTTTTGACTGTCGCGGGAGCCTTTGATATCCTGGCTCCTATATTGGCTCCCAGCCCTTTACCCAGAGTCCTGCCAATCAAATATACGATAACAATAAATATTATAGGGAGGCTCAAATTACCAGGATTCAATTGGGCCCCGAATAAAGTAAAGAAAACGATATAAGGAGCCGGCATCAACTCATTTATCGATTCAAACACTTCTTTACTTTTTCTGGGAATATAGTTAGTCATGAAAACTCCGGCGGTCATAGCCGACAAAAGAACATCACATTCGAGGAAATCCGAGATGCCGAGAATCAAAATTATTATCCCGAGGGAAAAAGTTATAATCCCGTATTTATCACTAATTTTTTTTATAATTAAAGATAATAGAAACCCTCCTAAAATACCGATCCCCACAGAAACACCTATATCATATAATATATGAAAGAACATAGATGATATGGCAGGAGCTCCCGTACCGACAATCGCGAAAGTAATACTGGAGGCTATAGCGAACAAAACGAGTCCCAATCCGTCATCAAGTCCGACTATTCCTAAAATAGTTGTGGTTAAAGGACCCCTGGTTTTATATTCCCACAGAACATCGGTAGTGGAAGCCGGTGCGGTGGCGGCAGAAATCGCTCCGAGCAGCAAACCCAGCGCCCAGACAAATGCGCTATTATCAAAAAACATATTCCCGATCAGAACCACAAAAGCGGTTACAAGAACAAAAGAAAGAAGGGCTTCAGAAAACAATATGTTGATAAATTGTTTACCATATTTGCCAAAAATTTCCTTTTTTAATTCTCCGCCTATCAGAAATCCCGTAATTCCAAGAACAAAAATGTTAAACGGAGAAAAAGCAGACAGAAACTCTCTGTTGATAATGCCAAAAACTGAGTCTCCGAGTAAAAAACCTATTATAATAAAGGCAATAACCTGCGGAACCTTAAACCTCTTAAAAAGTCGAGAGGCGGAAGTTCCGAGAAAAACAGTTAACCCTATAAGCACCAAAACATTTATTCCGAATTTAAACATCTTTTCTATTTAAAAAACTCACAGAGTCGACACTTATATTATCTATGATATCAGTATCTGATAAATCTCTTTTTTGCTCTTTGCTTCAGTTAATCTTTCTCTGACTTCGCTCTGCTTTAACTTTGTGACAACAAGAGAAAGAATTTGGATATATTCCTTATGTTGTCCTTCACCGGCTATTATAAGAACCACTATTTTAACAGGTATATTATCTATCGTTTCGTAATCGGGAATACCTTCCTTTTGAATACCGACCGCGACAACAGGTTCTTTAATTCCCTTAATCCTTACGTGCGGCACCGCGATACCAAGTCCTATCCCCGTGCTCATTAAACTTTCCCTGTAAAATATGGCTTCATTAACGCTTTCTTTGTTGTTCATTTTTTTGTTCTCACATATAGCATTAATCATTTGAAGCAAAACCTCTCGCTTCTTGTTCTCCTGAAGCAGAAAAATCAGGTTTCCATCTATGTAATTATTTAACTTCAATCTCCCCCCTGTTATTTAATCTCTAAAAACATACTAACTACTACCCAAAAATCATTTTTATTATGTTATTTAGATGAATGAAGTAGTTTATAAACATATCAAAAAGCCATTCTATCCGTTGGTCCTCAGTGTCTTTGCGGTTAATCTTTTCTATTAAAAAATGCGTCAGGGAGGCTTCGAACCCCCGACCCGCGGATTAAGAGTCCGCTGCTCTGCCAACTGAGCTACTGACGCATATGGGGTGAATGAGGGGATTCGAACCCCCAACCCCTGGAGCCACAGTCCAGTGCTCTAACCACTTGAGCTACACTCACCACTTTATATACGCCTGGAGGGACTCGAACCCCCAACCATCGGATTAGAAATCCGATGCTCTATCCAGTTGAGCTACAGGCGCTCTCGGGGTGAGTGGATTTGAACCACCGACCCCCTGCTCCCAAAGCAGGTGCGCTAAACCAGGCTGCGCTACACCCCGCCATTACTGGCAGAATTTCTCAATTTTCTCTGTATTTTCTTCAATATAAGACAAAACTTTTCCCAGAGCTATTCTTCTATGACTGATACTATTTTTCTCCTCTTCTAGCATTTCTGCAAAAGTTTTGTCATATCCTATGGGCATAAAAAGGGGGTCATATCCAAATCCTTTGTCGCCGATTTCTTTTTTGGTAATTTCACCCTTTACTTCGCCCTCGAAAAAATCTACCCAATTTTCTTTTATAACTAAAGCGATCACCGTTTTAAAGTAAGCTGCCCTTTTATCCTTTCCCTTCATCTCCGAAAGCAATTTCCTTCTGTTGCTCTCATCTCCCTTTCCACCGTATCTGGCGGAATAAACACCGGGCCTGTCTCCAAGTGCTTCAACAAATAACCCGGTATCTTCCCCGATAGTACAAATACCGGTTTTTTTAAAATAAGTAAGAGCCTTCTTCAAGCTATTCTGTCGTAAGTCCATTCCGTCTTCCAATATATCAAGTTGGCAAGCTATGTCAATAGGGCTTAATATTTCTATTGGACCTTTATAAATCCTTTTTATTTCCCTGATTTTTCCCTGGTTCTTTGAGGCAACAAGCAACCTCATTCAACAATTATTTCTGACGGAACCACCCAGGCATCCCTGTACGACGTAGTACTCCTGAGCTGGTTTTTGTATTGTGTCGCTTCATATTTGTTGGTAAAGTTGCCAACTCTAACTTTATACCAGGGAGCTATATAGTCAACGTACACAATCCTGCCCAACGAACCTCGAGCTCTGTCTGCCGCGCTGTTTGCCTGCGCCTGGCTCTGATAAGCGCCTACCTGAATTCTAAACCCCTGTTTTGTTGCCGGTTCGCTTACAAAAGGTATGGTTTCCTCTTCTTCAGTCTCTTCGAAAAATGAAGTAGAAGTAGTTTCTTCTTCGGGTTCTTCGAAGAAAATCGAAGAAGTATCTATATCTTCCCCAGAGATTTCTTCAAATATCGTTTCTCCTATCGGAGACTCTTCCGCTACTGCTTGTTTTTTTGCGCAACCGGCAGCCAAAATCACTAATATTAGAGCAAAAAATAAATGTTTCATTAGTACCTCCATTTTGTTTATTTGTATTTTTTGGGAAGTTGTTCAACAATTTCCTTTAATTCCTGTGTGTCTGCTTTGGGTATAATTAAAGTCGCGCCTTTAGCGTGGATCACGACCATTTTGGACAAATCTTTCGCTACAATTATACCATTTTCCGAATAAAATATATTATCATGACAGTTGATTTCAATAACATTTCCCTTTTTAATATTCCCGTCATCATCGGGTAATTCTATACGTTCCAGAGATACCCAGGTCCCCACATCATCCCATTTAAAGTCAGATTCGACAAAAACCACTTTTTCGCTTCTTTCTAAAACGCCATAGTCGATTGAAATCGGTACCCCCTGATCATAAAAAAGATTTATATTTGCTTCACTGGGTTCTTTCTGAACAGCATCTATGTTTTCAGCAATTTCCGGTCTATGTCTTTTTATTTCCTCGAGTATTGTTTCTGCCCTCCATAGAAAAATACCGCTATTCCACAGAAAATTTTTACTTTTCAAATAATCGTTAGCAGTTTTAATTTTTGGCTTTTCAGTAAATCTTTTCGCTTTCATCACAGAATCTTCCAACTTGTCACCTCTCTCTATATATCCATATCCGGTTTCAGGTCTCGTGGGTATAATACCGTAAGTTACAAGATACCCTCTTTCAGCCCATTTAATCCCCTTTTCAATAGTTTCAATAAAACCATCATTATCGGAAATCCAATGATCGGAGGGAAGTGTTAGCATCAACGCGTTTACATCCTCTGCCAGAAGTTTTGCCGCGGAAAGAGCTATAGCATAAAGAGTATTCATCCCCCTGGGTTCGACCCAAATATTTTTTTCCAGGAAACCTAATTTTTTGATTGTCTCTTTCAATTCTTGCGTAGTAATAACTTTTATCCTTTCTATAGGGGTTAAAGGTTTTACTCTATCCCTTGTCTGGTTTATAAGAGGTTCATCACCTACAATGGGCATAAACTGCTTTGGCTCTTTTTTAGTTGAAACGGGCCAAAGCCTGGTTCCTTTTCCGCCTGCCATTATAACCGTATAAATCATAGATTTCTTTCCTCTTTCACATTCACTCCTTCCATTTGAAAACTTATTTTTCCGACCTTAAGTTTACTCTCGATCTTCACCGGAATATGTTGAGGATCGACAGAAACCCATATTTTTACAGGTTCTTCTGAACCGAAAATCCTCTCATCCTTTACCTGGGGAGTCAACAAAAAAGTTCTGAATTTCCCCATAGGAACTGTTGTCCACTGCAAATCCGAAACAGGAACAATCATTTCCCGGTTTTTACCTGAAGAATGGAACGGAATCTTTAAAGTATCCCCGGGACAAAAAGTCTGACAGCGCATCCAGTAGATAGCGGCGAAAATGTCTTTAGCTTCTTCGATTTTATCGGTTCTCCGGCCATCTGTATAAAAAACAGAATCTTCTTCAAATGTTAAAGTGAGGTTATTACTGTACTTCCCTTCATTAATATTTTTGATAAAGCGAATAGAAGAAAACGAACCTGAATCGACAAAAGACTTATAATAATCATCTATACGAAAAATTAGAGAAAAAGCGTTTTCCGTTTTTTGAACACACTCTATGGAATAAACGGGCTCTCCGTCCAGAAATTCCTTCTCTATTCCCATAACGGAATATCCCGCTCTTAAAGGCCCATAGAATGCTCCGTATTGAAGCTCCTCACCGACGGGAAAAGGAAGGTAGATTGAAATCATCAGATATAAAATCATACGTGAAAAATTACCTCTCGTCGGGTTTATACCCTAAACGATAAAAAGGATTAACGATACCGGAACAAACATTTCTAACGTGAGAAGAAACTCTTTTTAAATGTCTTACCAGAAGAGCATATATTATTCCTTCCTTGCTCTTCAAGCTTTCATCCTCTATTAAAGTTTCCAATAAATCCTGACACTCGTCGATAAGATGGGAAAGCTTTTCCATTACTTGTTTGCCCAGCTTTTCGTCCTGTTCGTTATAAATTTTGATTGTATCCTCAAAACATTTCCGAACCTCTAACTCCATATCTTTTATTTTCTCTATATACTTCCCTTTTAAAGGCTCAGGATATTTATGCGAAACCTCGACCAGATTTTTCGAATAATCTCCCAATCTTTCTATATCCACAACAAGGGTTACCAGAACCAGAGAAGGAGTAATATTCTGACTCGGATTAATCGACAGATGTTCCAAAATTTTCTTTCGGACATCTATCTCCATGGAATTTAATTTTTGGTCTATCTCATATATGTTTTCTTTTTCCGTCTCTTTTTCAATAACTATTGTCATCGAATAGCGAAACATGCTATAAGCTATTTCGAGCATCTCTGACACTATTTCTTCGGCATCACCTATCAACCCCGATCCTTTAAAAAGCTCCGAGAACCACTTAAACATTTTACCTCCCAATAACAAATATAGCGACTATCGGTAATAGTATAAATATAGCTATTATATAAATAAATGCAAGTAATCTTTTCTTCCCCGACAATTCCCCAACTTTTTTAGCCAGAAAAATGGGTACTTTTCTCAAAGGATACCAGACGGTAATACCAAACAGGTTAAATATCGAATGTGAGAGTGCAACAGTTATGGCATTAACGTTACCGGTCACCAGTGCGGCTAGAATAGCCGTTACAGTAGTACCCAGATTGGCTCCCAGAGTATAAGGAAATATTTTTTCCAATGTCGTGAGCTGAGTCCCAACCAACGAAACAACCAGAGAAGTGGTTATTGAACTGGACTGGACAAAAGCTGTTAAAGCCAACCCGAGAATCCCGGCGGTGAAAGCGTTTTTAAAGAGATAATCATCTATTAGAGATTCGAATTTTTCGGCCGAAGCTCTTCTTAAAACTTTTACAAAGGAAGTTATGGCTACAATAATGAGAATTAGAGCCGCAAACGCAGAAATCAAATAATATTCGCCAAATAAACCCATGAGTTTTCCGGAAATAGGTTCTATTATAACATCTAACGGAGATTCAAAAGTCAAACCTCCCTTACCAAGTAAAAAATCGGTTAAAAAAACAGAAATGCGTTCAATGGGATGAAACAATATTTCGATCGGCAGAAAAACTATTACAGATAAGATATTAAAGATGTCATGAACGATTGCCGCGGGAAAAGCTTTAGAAAATTCCTTTTCGACAGAAAAATGACCGAAAGAAGCAATCAAACAGGTAACAGTGGTTCCTATATTGGCTCCCATAACAATTGGAATGGCATTTGAAACCGTTATGGTACCGGCAGCTACAAAACCTACGGTTATAGAGGTCGTAACAGAACTGGATTGAATTACGGCTGTTGCAAGCATCCCTATAAACAGCCCGGTGAAAGGATTTTCGGTAGTGCTTATAAGCATTCTGGCGAATCCTGTTCCGAAGCCTTTGAGAGAGCAGCTTAAAAGTTCTATTCCTAAAAGAAAAAGATAAAGAAAAAATAAAGAAAGGCAAACTTCAGACAAAATTTTTAAAACAGTCTTACGTTTGCGGTAGGGCACCTATACTATACCTCTTCCTGACACAATATATAGATTAAACTCCTCGGGCAGGACTCGAACCTGCAACATCCTGATTAACAGTCAGGCGCTCTTCCTTTGAGCTACCGAGGATCGAAGATAACATAATAACAAGAATTGTTTTGTCAACCTGCTCGTACTATATCTTTTATTTCATCCAAATTCTCAAATTCGTCGGCTGCTCTTATAATCTCTATAGCAGTTGGGCCTCTTCCCGGACCTATCAGAAGGACTTTTTTACCTCTTCTGCTGAGATAATGAATTAAAGGTTCAAAATCGCTATCTCCTGATATAATAACTATTTCATCGACGTAATCTGAAACAGCGACGATTTCAAGCGCCATCTCTACGTCCATATTTGCCTTAACAGTACCATCAGGTCTATCCTTTGCCATCTTGCTTAGTACCCTGTATCCCGAAAGAGAAATCGCGTCTATCAATTTAAGCCTGTTTTCGTCCATTTCCCTTAAAGGAATAAGAGCCGTAAATTTAACAATATCTCCGTTTTCTTCATTATACTTATCAACAAGATGCTTTTTCAGTCTGTCATATCTGATCTCCGCTCCCTGCTTCTCAAAGACCTGCTGGATATTCTGTACATCGATAAATACTGCAACTTTTTTCATAACTCCTCCTTTGTTGCAAGCAACTTTTAGTAAAATTTTTTGACTTTAATTTTCACTTAAATCATCGCTCCCGAATATTTAACCGGAGAGCAATACTCTTAAAGATACAATGATATAAATAATTCGTATTTGTCAAGGTGGAGATTTAATATAAAATGTTATGCGCGTGACCACCAAACTCTTAAAAAAGACTTTTCTTTTAGTGTAATTATTCGTCAAATATCGCTGCAGGCAAACAAATATCAAAATTTAAGAAGCAAAATGAATAATATAGTTGGTCTGTGGGTCGGTTGGTCAGTTAAAAAAAACACGCCAACGCACTAACAATTTCATATTTCTACTTTTCCATTTTAATATTTAATCTTTTCAGAGCTTCTCCTACAAGATAAAAAGAACCAGTCACGATTATTATATCGGAACTCGAAGCTTCTTTAACCGCGGATTCCAGATCTTCATCTATCATTCCGGTAGTTTCCGCCGTCACCATACCTGATTCACTCACAAATTTTTTTATTTCTTCCATCGGCATTTTTCTGGAATATTGTATTTCTGTGGGATAAATTTTCTCCACAATAGGTTTCAGTTCTTTTAACATCCCTCCTATATCTTTACCTCTAAGGCAGGAAAAAAGTAGTAAAATTTTTTTATCATAAACTTTTTTAATCGTTTCTTTTAAAGCCCTGACTGAAGCTACATTATGCGCTCCGTCGAGAATAACTCGCGGGTTCTTAGACACAATTTGAAAACGACCCGGGATTTTTAAATTCCGCAAAGATTCATGGAGTTTTTTATCCCCGGGATCGACACCTGCTTTTCTGCAGGCAGTTACCGCCAGAGAACAATTTAAAACCTGAACCTCACCGATTAAACCGGTCGAAAATTCTTCTCCGTTCAATTTAAAATCTGTTCCCTCTTCAGTTGTAGAAATTGTTTCGTATTCTCTTACAAACTTTATGTTTCCCTTAGTCTCTTCTTTTAAAATTTCTTCGATTTCTTTCTCCTGCGGAGCCGAAATATTAATTTTATCCGCTCTCAAAATTTTCGATTTTTCTCTGGCAATTTCTTCAAGCGTATCCCCGAGAATTTCCGTATGATCATAACTTATAGAAGTTATTACAGAAAGATCGGGCTCGAAAACATTGGTGGCATCCAATCTGCCCCCCAAACCCACTTCAAAAATAGAATAGTCCACTTTTTCCCTCAAGAAAAGAAGAAAAGCCATCGTCGTTAAAGTCTCAAAAACCGATAAATCAGCCTGACTCTCCGCAATTTCTTCTATAAGGGAGGCAAACTTTGCCTTTGAAATAGGTTTTGCGTTTATTTTTATCCTTTCTCTGTATGAAATCAAATGAGGAGAAGTGAAAAGCCCGGTTTTGAAGTGAGCTTTTCTGCAAATTGATTCTACTACGTAAGCGGTAGAACCTTTACCTTTTGTACCGCCTATCAGAAATCCTTTTAATTTTTTTTGAGGATTAGAGAATTTTTCTAATTGTTCTCTAAAGTTTACTAATGAAGTTTTATATTTTTTTCTTTCGTTTTTTTCCCTATCGACGAGGGAAGACAGATAAGCCAGGGCTCCCGGATAATCCAACTTGAATTTTTTAAACTCCGAGCAAAATCCTTTCTTTCATTTCGGAGGTGGCTCTTTCAATCCCGACAATAAGGGACCGGGCAATTATTGCATGCCCTATATTTAACTCGCTGATTTCCTCGATCTGCACTATATTATCAACATTCCGAAGATTTAAACCGTGACCCGCATGGACTTCAAGCCCCAGAGTAATGCCTACCTGGGAGGCTTCTTCGATTTTTTTGAGTTTGCTTTCGGTCGGATTATCGCTCCACCCTCCCGTATTAAGTTCTACCGCATCCGCCCCCAGTTCGGAAGAAAGCTCGACAATTTCATTCTCAGGCTCAATGAAAAAAGTAACATTTATCCCCGAACCTTGAAATTCTCGGGTAACCTTTTCCACTTCTTTTGCCACTTTCCTGATATCAAGGCCTCCTTCGGTAGTTACTTCTTCCGGACGTTCAGGGACCAGACAGACCCAATCCGGTTTTACGGACTTAAGAAAATCCCGAATTCCTTTATCCAGAGAACACTCTACATTGAGATGTGTTTTTACAACTTCTTTTAAAATTTTTATGTCTCTCTCTTTTATGTGTCTTCGGTCGACTCTTATGTGACAGGTTATACCATCCGCGCCGGAAGACTCAGCCATGAGAGCCGCTTCTACAGGATCGGGATAATTAGTTCCGCGCGCTTCTCTTATTGTCGCAATATGATCGACATTTACACCCAATCTCATGTCAAGAATACAACCTCCGGTTTGTTTCCCTTAACCTTTTTATAAGAGATTTTACCATATGATAAATCATCGGATTTTCCTGTAATTTTTCTTCCAACTCATCGACTGCCAGAACCGAAACCGTAGTGCCTTCTATAGCCACAGCTGAAGCGCTTCTGGGACGTCTATCGAGCGCGCCCATTTCCCCGAGAAAATCTCCTGTTTTCAAATCCGTTATCCACTTTCCTTTCCTGGTTATTCTTACTCTTCCTTCTCTTATCAAAAACATTTCTCTCGGGACATCCCCTTCGGAAATTAAAACTTCTCCGGCCTTGAAATGTTTTGTCTCGTTCATTATCTCTTCCTTGAAGGTGATTTTTTCTCCCACTCAGCCACTATAGGCGCGACGATAAAAATCGAAGAGTATGTGCCGATCACAACACCCACGAGAAGAGTCAAAGAAAAGCCATGGAGTATTCTCCCTCCGAAGAAAAACAAAGAAAGCAAAACAAACAAAGTAGTTATCGAAGTTATTATTGTCCTTGCCAAAGTCTGGTTTATAGAGGTATTTATTATCTCTGCGAAAGGCTTACCCCTCATAAGTTTTACATTTTCTCTGATTCTATCCGAGACCACTATCGAGTCATTGATCGAATAACCAAGTATGGTCAAAAGACCCGCTATTATTGGAATATTGAATTCGGTGTTGGTTATTGAAAGTATTCCCGCGGTTATGAGAATATCGTGAACTAAAGCCGCAATGGACGCAACCCCAAAGCGGAAATTGAAGCGAATCGCGACATATACGAGGATACCAAGCATTCCCATCAATACTACCCAGATGGCTCTCGTCTGAAGACCTCTGGAAACTGCCGGACCGACAAGCTCCTGCCTGGGAAAATCGATTTTTCTATCCGAAAAAGATTCCATTAAAACACTTTTAAGTTTCTCCACCGCGCTCTCTTCGCTCTCCTGTACTTTTATCATAAAAAGATTAGCTTCTCTTTCTTTTTGTATGGTAGCTTCACCGAGACCGACAGAAGCAAGAGCTTCTCTCATTTCCGCGGAAGAAACCGGTTCGCCTTCGAACTGCACTTCGAGAATGCTTCCTCCCGTAAAATCTACTCCGTACTTCAATCCTCCGTGCATAAAAACCGATACTATACCACTTAAAATCAACACACCAGAAATAATGAAAGCGAACTTTTTGGCCTTTAAGAAATCGAAATTTTGACTCTTAAAGAAACTCAACATAGGCAAACTTTTTAACCCCTTCAAAACCCAGAATTCAAAGATGTTTCGAGTTATGAATATAGCCGTAAAGAAACTTGCGGCCAGACCTATAGAAAGAGTCACGGCAAACCCTTTTATGGGACCGGTTCCAAAGTAAAACAGAATGATAGCGGCGATAAAGGTAGTAGAGTTGGCATCTAAAATAGTTGAGAAAACTTTTTGATATCCACCTATTATCGCAGTTCTTATTGTTTTGCCCGACATAAGTTCTTCACGTATTCTTTCAAAAATCAAGACGTTGGCGTCTATTGCCGCGCCAACGGTCAAAACGATACCGGCAAGACCAGGCAAAGTCAAAGTAGCCCTGAGACCGGAAAGAACCGCAAGCAAAAATATCAGGTTCAAGATCAAAGCCACTATTGCCACCAATCCGCCTTTCAGATAATAAACAATTATGAAAAGAAAAACAAGAATCGCTCCTGTAACAAGAGAACGAACTCCCGCTTTAACAGAATCATTCCCGAGAGAAGGCCCTATAGAACGCTCTTCCACAACTTTTAGAGGCGCGGGCAGGGCACCGGCTTTAAGAATGATCGCCAGTGTCTTAGCTTCTTCCATAGTGGCATCTCCCATGGTTATCTGAGATCTGCCATTTGGAATTCTCTCTCGAACAACGGGAGCAGATTGAACTATTCCGTCCAGAACTATCGCTATCTGTCTTTCTACGTTTGCGCCCGTAATCTGAGCCCACTTTCTCCAGTCCTCTTTCCTCATGGTAAGATCTATCCTGTAGCCCATCGGATCATTTTGAGTTCCGACGCCTAAAGTGGCATCGAGAATAGAACTACCGGTCAGCAAAGGCTTATTTTTCAAAACATATAAAGGATAGTATTTATAACCTTCTAAAATGACTTCTTTTCCCCATTGTATAGTATCTCCGAAAGGAATCTGAGCCTGCACCCCGGGTAGACCGAGCAGAGAATCGACGTATGCTTTATAAGGAGAAATAACTCCATAAGCTCTGGCCGAAGGAGGGAAATAACTAAAAAGATCAAAAGTATCTCCTTCTATGGCTTTAAGCTTCTCATTTACTCTGCTTAATATATTCTGCATTTCTTGAGGTTCTCTTACCAGCTTGAATTCAAGCAAAGCCGTCTTTCCTATAATTTCCCTGGCTCTTTCTCTGTCCACCACACCAGGTAACTGAACCATTATACGGTCTTCTCCCTGCTTTAATATTTCCGGTTCGGTAACCCCCAATTGATCTACTCTGTTCCGAATTATCTCCAGGGCTCTATTAACCGCGCCTTTAAGTTCTTCTTCTTTTAGTTGCGATTTGTCTACCTCCATAACCACATGCATCCCTCCCTGCAAATCCAAACCAAGGTGCAGAGCTCTGGTTTTAATTACCTTTTGCTTATTTTGGGGAATCCTGCTAAATTCTTCTTTATCTTTTGAAAAGAATATAAAAGAATAATGTAACTGCCATATCGCAATCGCTACCACAACAAAAATAAAAAGCCATTTCCACTTTAGATTTTTCATTTACAACCTCCTAATAGTCATGATGAATTATTGGGGTATTTGAGAACTACTTAAATACTTCTTTCCCTTCTGCTATAATCTCGTTCAAAGCGTCTTTAAAATAATTTTTCTCCTGCAGAATTTCCGGATCTACTTGCTTCTTGTAAAATTTCCAGGACTTTTTTATTTCTTCTCCAAGAAGTTGAACTAAAGTACCACTTTTTCTACCCTGTTCAACTTTATCTTTATGATAAAGATATATATCCTTCACCAGAGACCTGCCAAGTCTTTCGGCTTTTCTATGTTGCTTCATTTTTGCGGGATCATCGGTTAAAGGAACCTCTTCCTTAATGGGTTCTTTGACCGTCTTCTCCGAAACCGACGCCCCCATCCCGGATTCAATATTGCTTTTTAATATTTCTTTTGCCTCGTTCACACTCGGCTCGAACTCATTCTCTCGATAAGGAGTAAGTTTTATATCGAGTGGTTCTCTATAAATAGTAAACACGTTAGAACACTCGAGGCATTGAACAGCACAGCCTCCGGCAGGAACATCCATGTCCGCTACCTCGTATTTAGTCTTACACTTCGGACATTGTACAACCATCTAAATCCTCCAATATTTGAAATTTATCAATAAAAAATAACAAAAAAAAACAAAAGGTCAAGGGTTAATTTTGTTATTTTTCCACCGCCTTGTAATTTTTTCAAGTTCTTTTATAATTTCAGATTCTCCGCGTGGATAAATTTCGAAAATCGCAAATCCCTCGTGACTTTTTAAGAATTCTAAAACCGGCTCCCAGACAATTTTTCCCTCATAGGGAATCAGATGATCGTCGCTTCCCTTCTTTTTAGAATCGGACAAATGAAAATGTTCTATCTTATCTCCAAAAAGTTGGAGCATCTGATTTAATATATCCTCTTTCGCGCTGGCATGTGAAGTGTCTACACAAACCGGCAATTTAAATTCGTCTGACAAAACACTTAATTCATCTACCTTAGAACCAAGATTACCCGGTGAAGTATTTTCCAATATAATGTCGGTATCAAATTCCTTCCCGAATTCCGATAATTCAATAAGGCTCTCCATAGACTTTTGCATACTCCCCGCACTTTTACCGGGATGAATAATAACTCTGGGGGCTTTCAATCTCTTTGCAACAAGAATAACTTTTTCGACTTCTCTTAAAGATTTTACCCTGGTCCATTCCTCCTTATTGGCAATATCTACCCATAAAGGAGGATGCAAAGAAACACACGACAAAGATTTTTTCTTCAACAGGGTTTTGACCTTCTTGATCTCTTCTTTATTCTCGTAATCGAAGTGCCCTTTTTCACATCTTATTTCTACAAACCGAAAAGAACTTTCTCCTATTATTTGTATAGCGGAGAAAACATCTCTGTCGTTTGTTATAGTAGTAGAGATTCCAAAATTAAACATGCAAGAGATTATATCGTGATTATTTCTATTTGCAAGGGGAAAAATAAGAACAAATTATACCAAAAGAAGAACTTTTTGTCAAAAATAATACATATACGTTTTTTATTCTCACAAAACATACCGCGGCTTTACATACATAATAATAATTAAATAAATTAACAGCTGCGTACGATATCGTTTAAAAAATTTCTTTCTCTTAAAGCGAAAAAAACAGAACAAAAACTACTGACTATTTTTGTCTTTAAAAGACTCGTTTGCCAATTTGTCTGCTACAATATTTTCTTCCCTCGGGATGTGTGTTACTTCCCATCTTTTAAAACCCAACAACGCCCCTTTTGCTTTAACGTATAAATGCTTTAATTTTTCGTTCTTTATCTTATATAAGCCGTTAATCTGGTTTGCCAACAACTGACTATCCGTAAAAAAACGAGCAGACGAAATACCCAACGCACGGCATTCTGCAATCCCTCTGATTAAAGCCCGATATTCCGCCACATTGTTTGTAGTGTCGCTGATTTTCTCTGAAATTCTTTTAATTTCTTTTTCCTGCCCATCTAAAACTAAAACCCCAATGCCGGAAGGACCGGGATTCCCTTTTGAAGCGCCATCTATATAAACTATGGCTAATCGATCCATTTATAAATGAGTATTCTTCCGCAAGACTGACAGACAATAATTCTATTACCTTTTCTTACTTCCGCGAATAACTGAGGAGGAATAGTCGAGTGACATTCCGCACACTCTGAATCTTCTATTACAGATGCACCAGTCCCTCTGGATTCTTTTATACGGCTATACTTACGAAACAAATTTTCATCGTCAAGTCTGGCAATTATTCTTTTTTTCTCATCCTCTTTAATAATCAGCTCTTCTTTAGAATCTTCGAGTTCCTTTTTTAAGGAATTTTCCTCTTCGGCGAAATTTTTTTTCTTTTCTTCCATAATATTTCTTGCTTCATCCATCTTTTTCTTTGCTTCTTCCTTCTCGAAATAAACTTCCAGCAATTCGTCCTCGGTTTTAGATATAGCCTCCTCTGCTTTCTCTATTTCTTTTTGAAGAATAACAAATTCTTCATTAGTATGGCTTTCCTTCTTTCTCCTATTAAAATTTTCGAGATTTATTTTCTTTTCATCTACAATCTTTTCCAGATCTTTTCTTCTTTCATCTATAGCGTCAAAAACTTTCTTCTCTTTTTCAAATTTGTCTTGATATTCCTTCAATTGATTTTCAAATTTTTCTACCATCTCGGGGACTTTTTTTTCGAGGTCTTTTATTTTATCGATTTCTAAATCCTTTTCATAAATTTCCCTCAGCACTTTTATCTTTTCAGCGGTTTCCATTTTCCTCCCTATAAACAAAAAAAAGTGCACTTTCGTGCACATTCTGGGCGAAAAGGGATTTGAACCCCTGACCTCCGGTATGTGAGACCGGCGCTCTAACCAACTGAGCTATTCGCCCTTCAGAATTCAGATTTAATTTTTTCATTTTTATTATTTAATGGGCCCGGTAGGGCTCGAACCCACGACCTACTGATTATGAGTCAGCCGCTCTGACCAGCTGAGCTACGGGCCCAATTCATTATGTTATGATTATAATACCCGGAAGTGTTTTGTCAAGTCTGTATGAGCTTGCTTCATTCCTCCAAAATTTTCATCTTATTACGCATAAAAGAAGT
>CAZVXD010000020.1:0-22852 GCA_964631335.1 uncultured bacterium | reverse complement strand
CCATAACAAACATTGCAATGCCGAGTATTATTAAAGCTACACCCGCGTAATTTATGGGAAGAGTTTGAAAGGAGTAGAACGCCAGGATTAAGCAAAGTGCTCCCAGAAGACCCGGAATTATAGCTCCGGGACTTCTGATCTCGAATATTAGGCCATAAACTCCTACAATGAACAAGATGTAAGCGATGTTTGGGTTGGAAATTAATTTTAAAAATTCTTCCCTGAAATTCATAGGTATATTTTCTTTTGTGGCATTTTTTGTGTCCAGTTTTTTTGACTCATCGGGAAGTTCTACCTCCATGCCGTGGATTTTTTCCAGCAGTTCGTCGACCGATGAAGCAAGTAAGTCGATTATCCCCAATTCCAGAGCCTCTTCGGCTGTTGCGGAAACCGACTCTCTGACAGCTTTTTCCGCCCATTCTATGTTTCTGTTCCTTTTTTTTGCTATTCCCCGCAGGTAGGCAGCCGCGTCTTCAGTAGCTTTTTCCATCATTGTATCATCAGGTTTTTGCTCTTCACCTCCTCCTATACCCTGAGGTGAGATTGCTACCGGATGAGCCGCTCCTAAATTTGTTCCCGGAGTCATTGCCGCTATGTGAGCCGCGTAGGTTATAAAAACTCCTGCTGAAGCATCGCTTGCTCCAGAGGGGTGTACGTAGATGATTATCGGAATGTTAGAATTTAATTCATTTTTAACGATGTCGCGCATGGCATCCATAAGTCCGCCTGGAGTATCGAGTAAAAAAACTATAGCTTCAGTTTCTGTTTCTTCGGCTTTTTCTATAACCCTTTCTACATAATTGGCTGTGATTGGGCTGATGATCCCTTCGATGTTGCCTATAATAACGGTACTGTTTAAAAGCAATAGGATTAAATTCATAGGTCTATAATACTAAAATCGAATATGTAAGTCAACCCTATAGTTATTAGTTCAAAGTCCAATGTCCAGAGTCCTTAGTCAAAGAAACAACAAACAAAAATCCTTTTTGTTCTGTGTTAATTTGTTTGGAATTATAGTGGAAAGGTTATGGAATGCTGGATTCTTACTTCGCATCTTCTGACTCCTTTGTTGAAAATTTGCGTTTTGATTTTTGATGTTTAATTTATATTCGTACATACTTGACTTCTAGCGATAAATTCCTATTATAAAAGCCATGACTGATAAACAGTGGAATTTGTTGGTAGATGTTATAAGCGGAAAAGTAGTAGAGCCTTTACCGGTTGGATTTATTATTGATAGCCCATGGCTTCCCAATTGGTTTGGAATTTCTATTCTAGATTATTATACAAATGATAGCTTATGGTTCGATGCCAACATGAAAGCCATAAATGAATTTCCGGATATAATTTTCCTGCCGGGATTCTGGTCGGAATATGGTATGTGTACCGAACCATCCGCTTTCGGTGCAAAAAGCTCTTTTTCTGCGAACGCGTTTCCCAACGCGGAAAAGCTTATCCATTCCGCAGAGGAGATTGAGGGTTTAGAGATACCCAACCCGGAGCAGGACGGTCTTCTTTCCTTCATGCTTAACCGTTTAAAATTGGCTCAGCTTAAAATCGAAGATGCCGGTCATAAAATAAGATTTTCTGTTTCGAGAGGTCCTTTAAACATAGCTGGATTTTTAATGGGAATGACCGAGTTTCTTATTTCTATAAAAACAGAACCTGAAAAAGCCCATACATTGCTGAAAAAAGTTACTAACTTTTTAAAGGAATGGCATAAGATCCAGAGGGACACGTTTTCCTCTATAGATGGAATTTTAATTTTGGACGATATTATCGGTTTTATAGGTGAAGAAGATTTCAAAACTTTCGGCTTGCCATATTTTAAAGAACTTTATGGTACCGATGTAAAGGTGAAATTTCTGCATAACGACGCTTCATGTAAGGCATCTGTTAAATATCTTCCCGAGATGGGTGTAAATCTCTTTAACATGGGTTTCGATACGGATTTAAACGAATTAAAAAAAGAAACCGGGAAAAAGGTTGCCATGTTGGGAAATATTCCCCCAAGGGATGTACTGGCTAAGGGTAGCCCTGAAGACGTTCAAAAAGCAGTAAGAGAATTAATGGATTCTCTCGAAGATAAGTCGAGAATAATCTTTTCCTGCGGCGGAGGTATGCCGCCGGGCGTGTCGACGCAAAACATTAAAGCGTTTGTAGAAACAGTTAGATCGTATAAACTGTAAATAAAAAATTAAAAATTAAAAAGTAAAAGTTCCAACAAAGAAGCCAGGAGAAGAAATTTAAAATTCCTAACCCTAAAAAAATTTTGTGCTAATGATGTGATTGATTGTCTCTGTTTTTTGTGTTTTTGAATTTTAATTTGTAATTTTACATTTTTATATTTGATATTTACATTCCAGTGATTCTGCCGGGCTGAGAATGTTGCAACTTTGCTAAAGCTGTTTAAATAAAGGGTGGAGAGAAGTATTAAGATAGTTATTGACAAAAGATAGAAACGCAATAGTTTTAATTATCCTGAAGATGTATATAGTATAATTTTTGTTTATTAAAAATTATAAAAAGGAGGGATTGTGTCGGTTCTTGATGTTTTAAAGGAAAGCGTAATTGCCGGTGATGAAAAGAAAGTGCTGGAGTATACACAAAAAGCTCTTGATGAGGGTACGGCGTTGGAAAAGATATTGGACGAGGGGTTTATACCGGGTATGGAAGTTGTTGGTAATAAATTCCAGGCGAATGAAATTTATGTTCCCGAGATGTTGATTTCGGCGAAAGCTATGAAGGCGGGTATGAAAATACTGGAACCCCTGTTGACCAAAGCGGGTGTTAAACGCGTAGGAAAGGTTGTCATAGGAACCGTAAAAGGCGATTTGCACGATATAGGAAAGAACCTTGTGGCAATGATGTTGGAAGGTGCAGGTTTTGAAGTGATAGACGCGGGAGTCGATGTTTCGGCTCAGAAGTTTGTGGATCTTATAAAGGAAACCAATGCGGATATTCTTGGTCTCTCCGCCCTTTTAACAACCACCATGACCGAAATAAAGAAGGTCATAGACGTTTTTGAAGAAAAAGGCTTGCGTGATAAAGTTAAGATAATTGTAGGAGGAGCTCCTTTAAGTGCCGAGTACGCGACAGAAATCGAGGCGGATGGATATTCACCCGATGCAGCGTCCGCTGCCGCTCTGGCAAAAAAAATGGTGAGTTAATATATTGTGGAAAAATTGCTGGATTCCGTAAAGCTTCTTTATTCTGAGAATAAGCGTCTGGTCGCTCCTTTACTTGGATTCCCGAGTGTTAAAATGGCTAATTCGAGTATAAAACTCGCTCAGCAAAATCATAAAGAGCATTTTAAGGTACTTAATCTACTGGTGGATAAATTTAAGCCTGATATGCAGTTTGTTCTTATGGATCTTTCGGTAGAAGCAAACGCCCTCGGTCTTAATACTCTTTTTCCTCCGAATGATTCGGCTACCGTGATGAGGAAACATGGTGAATTTGATATGGATGAATTGGATTCTCTCAACAGGATTGAATTCGATAGTGATAGCAGATTGCTTGGTTATGTTAAGACGGTTGAATTGATGAAACGCAACTTCCCGTCAGAGGTAAAAGTCGGGGCTTATGTAACGGGTCCTTATACTCTCGCCGGTCTTATAATCGGCGCGGAAGAAGCCGGTCTGATGGCTGCCAGAGATCCGGAGAAACTCGACAAAATATGCGCCTTTACAACCGAATGTGTTATAAAGTATAATAGTCTGCTTCTTTCTGCCGGAGCCGACGCGGTTTGTGTTTTGGAGCCGAGTGGGGTAATGCTTGGTCATTCTCATTTTGAAAGGTTTTCTTCGGTGTATGTAAAAAAAGTCGTCGAACTCTGTCATGACGCGAAGTCGGATTGTATATACCATGTTTGCGGTAACAGCACGCATCTTATAGAGAAGATGGTGGATTCAGGGGTGGATGGTCTGAGTCTCGATTCTAAAGATGCCGGAGTTGACATTGCCGGGGTTGCAGAAAAAATACCCGACGATGTAATCATAATCGGCAATATGAGTCCGACAAAAACGATTGTCTACGGTAGTCCTTTAGAGGTAGAAAAAGAGGTGACAAGTTTGCTTGGTTCTATGGATACCTTTGTTAATTATGTTCTGAGCACGGGCTGCGACCTGCCTCTGGAAACTCCTCTCGACAATATATCCGCATTCATGGAAACCGGTCGTAATTATACTGTCTCAGTCTGAAATTCTCCTAAGCTTAACTTAACTTTCCAATTAAAAACAAAAACTACAATTGGTGCATGTTTTATATGTGATGTGTTGATTCGAAAGTTAGAAGGTTGTAAAGCAAAAGCGAGAAGAATCTCTGTGTTCTCTGTGTTTTAATCGGTGGGCGGTTGTTTGGAAAACAAAATAAAAATCTCTGTGCTCTCTTTGATAAAAATAGGGTAGGGAGGCGAAAAATTTTTACCCTTGACAATTATTCTGTAAATTATTAGAATAGTTTTTATGTATAATGTTAAACAAATTAAATGTTCTGGCAATGGACCTATTTATAATATATGTTTTTGTAGTTATCCATATACTGACAGTAAAATACGGAAAAGAGCAATTGACTTGGTTAGAGTTGTGTTTATAATAAAATCTAAAGTGTTAAATCTTTTTTTGGATTCTCTGAAATAAGAGAAAAGAGGAGGTTATGATAAGGGGGAGTAAAAAAATATTTAAGAATGTTTATTTCGATAATGAGTTAGTAGATTATCGCTTGTTTTCGTATACCGTTTTAACTTATTGTTTTTTAAATCTTAATAAAAGGAGGTTTTCATGAAAAGAGCGGGAAGAGAATTGTCGTTCAGGTGGATTTTGTTTTGCTTACTCTGGTTTGCTGTGTTTTTTTTCGTTGTCCAGAAAACGGAAGCGGCGGTTACAGGAAAGATTGCAGGTGTGGTTTTGGATGCCAGGACGGGTGAGCCTTTGCCCGGTGCCAACGTTATTGTAGAAGGTACCGATAGAGGCGCGGCCTGCGATATAGATGGATATTATTACATAATAAGATTGGAACCCGGAACGTATAATGTTCAAGCGAGAATGATGGGCTATACGACTATCACAAAGACTGATGTCAAGGTTATCTCGGGGCACACCACCCCGCTTGATTTCGCATTAAATACTGCAGTAGTGGCAGGGGAAGGTGTAGTGGTCGCCGCGGAGAGAGAAGTGGTTAAAATGGATCTTGCTTCCAGTTCTTTCGCTGCGGATAAAAGAGACATAGAAGCAGTTCCTCTTGTTTCAGATGTTAAGCAATATTTTAACTTACAGGCGGGGATAGTGGGTTGGAGTGTCAGAGGAGGCAGTCAGGGTGAGACCAAATTGCTGGCTGACGGGTTGCTTCTTGTCGATCAGAGAGCGAACGAACCTATCATGATGCCTAACCTTAGCGAGATAAAAGAGGTTAGAGTCGAAAAAGGAGGGTTTACCGCGGAATACGCGAATGTTCGTTCGGGTGTGATAAACGTTATCACCAGGGAAGGCTCTCCAGATAAATACGAGGGTTCCTTTGAGTTCAGATACACTCCGGGTTATCAGAAGCACAGCGGTAAATCCATATTTGACCCGGAGAATTATCATAACGCGGTTTATTTCTGGAATAAACTGGATACGGGGTATTTGAATCCTATATTAGATACGGCAGGTAATATTACCGGATATGAAGATACGGTTGTTAAATATGACAGCGTTTGCTGGAAGGGGTCCAGAGCAGTATGGGCGTACCCCACCAGCCCGTTTTACGATACGGCTAAATACAACAATTATCCGGAATTTAACGGATGGATAAATGCGATAAGAAGAGACACGGCTTTTACTACTCCTGAAATGCAGCGTGATAGATTGCTGTGGATGCGCCGTATTAATATACCAAGAACAGATTCTCTTTTGTTGATATATAACGGAGGCGATTCAATTTATGCTCCGATTTATGAAGGTGATACTCTATTAATAGGATATGAAAAAGTCGCTTATGATTTTAGTGATCAGGATAGAACCGGAGAATACGGAAATAAGCCGGATTGGACACTCGACGCCGGCTTTGGCGGTCCTGTTCCTGTTATTGGTTCTTATCTCGGAGATATGACTTTTTACGTTTCGCACAGAGATCATAATGAAATGTTTGCCATTCCGGACAGCAGGGATTATTATGAAGAACGTATGACAAGTTTGAAGCTGACTTCTCGTTTTGGTGATTTCAAGGTTAATTTGAAGGGCGCTTACTCGGTTATTAATTCCCTATCTCCGTACGGTGAAGGTCACATGTGGCAGGGGGATTATTCCCAGGGGGAAATCGGTCAGGTTTACCTCCGGGGCGGATCGGATATGCTGTACCCCATCGACGATTATGATAAGATCTGGCACGGCAGCAATAAATTAAATCTCGATCAGTTGTACAAGGCAAACGCTTTAACGCCATTCGATGTTAATTCCAAAATGTATGGTCTTACGCTTCAGCACGCGTTTAGTGAGAACACTTTTTACGATGTGCATTTGACTTATATACGCAGGGACAATGATGCCAGATTCA
This sequence comes from uncultured bacterium, assembly GCA_964631335.1. Lineage (GTDB taxonomy): Bacteria > Hydrothermota > UBA3072 > UBA3072 > UBA3072 > JAFGHJ01. Next base: position 16,318 of record CAZVXD010000020.1, on the reverse strand, counting down.
ATTATGATGTGCCGACTCGTATGATGGGAGATACTGTGGTGCTATGGTTTGCGGATAGTGTCGGAGAAGATAAATATGCCGTTGACGACGTACCGTTTGGATCGGCGGACCCTCGTTATGAAGATAATTATGGGGCTGATGCCAGCGGCGAAGTAGAGTTTGGTTTTTCCCATCAATGCGGGACCTGGAATACTTCATGGTCGGAGACCTACAGCACGAGTTTCGATATGAGTTCACAATTAAATAAGTACAATATGGTAAAATTCGGTCTTTCGTTTCAATATGATGAACTGCATGAATATTATATTACAAATGAAGGATGGTTCTGGCTCGACCCCGGCGTAGATCCCACCGAGGATCAAAGTATCGGTTATTATGTTAATTATGACGCGTATCCTATGCTTATAGGAGCTTATATTCAGGATAAGATTGAATTCGAAGGAATGTTTGCCAATATAGGTGTAAGGTTCGATTACGCGGACCCCAGAACAGAGTGGCCAAGAAGAGAGACTAAAGAAGATTTGTATTTGCTCTTTTATTCCTCTTTTTTGAAAGATTCTCTGTTCACGCAGGGTCCTGTGGAGGAAGTGGCTGCCGACTTTCAAATAAGTCCCAGGCTTGGAATTTCATTCCCTGTATTGGAAAAAAGCAAGTTGTTTTTCAATTACGGACATTTTTACTCCCTGCCGACCAACGAGGACAGGTATAAGATCGATTGGGGCGCGGATGCGGAAGGTATTCATATCCTTGGGAATCCACGTCTCGAGATGGAGAGGACGGTTTCTTATGAGGTGGGTCTTGAAAGCAGTATAGCCAACACTTATATGGCGAGAATTTCGGGTTATTATAAAGATACCAAAAATGAGATTGGTGAGGTTGGGTATGAGAATATGGACGGATATGTTAATTATACGACTCTTGAAAATACCGGATATGGTGATACGAGGGGTTTTGAATTCGAGTTCAGGAAAGATCATGGAAGGTTTTTTACCGGATGGGTAATTTATGACTACATGGTGGAAACATCGGGGACAGTTGGAGTGACTCAACATTACGAGGATCCCTTTAGAGAATCGGTTGAAACAGAGGCGGATACCGAGGGAGATAGTCCTCTTCCGCGACCGGTTTTCAGGGCTCTGTTCACATTGAAGGCGCCTCCGGAGTGGGGAGTCTTTTTAGGAGGTTACAATCTTTCCTTCCTGTACAGCTGGAGGGCGGGATATTATGATACCTTTAATCCTTTCGGGGAAGAGTGGGAAGATATATTGGAAAACAATATTCAATTTCCGTCTGAACGTTATGTCGATGTGAGTATAAGTAAGAATATCTCGGTCGGAGGTATCGAAGCTAATCTGTTTATGGAAGTTCACAATGTCTTTGACTGGGGGACTCTGAGTTCTCAGGGTTTCGATCCCAATGTGCCCAACAATGGGGATAGAATTGCATATCTTCAATCACTTCACCTCGACATATATGACGAACCCCCGTTTGTTACTTATGATAAAGTATCCGGTCCCGGAGAACTCGAAGTCGAGCCGGATCACATCGGTGATTTGCAAAGCGCTGATAAACCATATATAAATAATCCAAACAGAGAATTTTTATACTACCTCGACCCCAGATACATCCAGTTTGGAATAAGGTTCTCTTTTTAGAAGAAAAGGAGGTTATTGAAAATGAAACACAGGAAGTTATTAATATTGATTTTTCTGCTGGCATTTTTCCCGCTGGGTGGTGTTCACGCCCAGATTCTCAAGATGGTCAAAGTGGGAAAAGCTGAAGCCAGGATATATGACCACGGCTGTCAGACCCATGAAGTTTATGATCATGGCATGGTTGTCTACTTCAGGGGAAGTTACGTTACCGTGGATGAAGCCTACGGAAATAATACCTGGCCGGGGGGTCTTCTTAAGAGCGGCGGGATGATTTTTGGCGCTCGAAATTGGACGGATACCACCGGACAGGTATGGGATGTTATGCTAACGGGACACAATACTCGTTTACGTGATGTCGAGACTTATCAGTTTGCCGTTCCGGATGAAGAGAGTTTTACAATACGAAGGTATATGAGATATCCTCTTCCGCAGATAATTGTGGATGACGTTCATTGTGAAGACCCATTTCCCACGTTTGGAGATGAGGTGGCGCCCGAGAAAATATGGGGCACCGCCGATGTAATGATGGAGTCCGATGTCAGGATGCATATGGGTCTGGATGTTAAACAGAGAGTGTTAGCCTGGAGTCAGCCCGATCATGATGATTATGTTATATGGGATTGGACATTCGTAAATTCGGGTAATGTGGACGCGGATCCGGAAATAGAACTTTCGGGACAGACATTGGAAGACGTTTACATTACCAGGGTTAACGAAGCTTTCCCAAACGGTTCAGGAGACAATAAAACTCTTGGTACCTTCGCGGGAACAACGGAAAATCACGACACGAGACTTTCCTATCCTCAGGATGATGATTCTCTTCGTATCGATTTCATGACTCCTCTCAGAGCGGCTGGTTCATCGGAAGATAGTTATGGTTTTAATGTTTCGGCTGGTCAATGGAATATTCTGACCGGCGCCCGTTTCGCGGGTTCGGCGGTTTTGTTTGCCCCTAAAAGCACCGATGTTCAGCAGTTTCCGAATACTCCTCTGAGCAACGATCCCGCTCAGCCATCGATGCATACAAGTCTCCTGGCTGAGCCCAGCTGGATAACGCTGCACAACGAGGTATTGAGTGATTTTGGCGCATTAACAGCTCAGGAATTCGTCGATGCTTATGAAGTTATGCAGAAAGGGGTATTCGGTATAGATACGACAATTCCTAATTACCAGGAGACTTATTATATGAGTGAGGTTTACGATGTTTATGACACCACCGCAAGCGGCGCGCCCACTTATTATGAACAACCTATCGACAGATGGGGAGAATTGGATCCGGACAGGGGATATGCCTATGCCCTGGATATCCCGTGGATCAGATTTGACGTGCAGACTCATTGGTCTATAGGTCCGTACCAATTGGGTTTCGGAGATACTCTGAGATATGTTTACGCTTATGTTGGCGGCGCCATAAGCAGGAAGACTTCATACCTTGCCGGAGAAGCTTGGGATAATAACCGGGCTGCTTCTTACGGCTGGCTGGCAGAAATGGATTCGGCTGAAATGGTAGAAGAGTTGAAGAGAAGAGACCCTATATTCAATGTTTATTATGATATAGGAGGTTTAACTCCTATGCCCGATCTTAACGACATTGCCAAAGATCTGTTGGTCGCAACCGGAAAAGATTCTCTTTTTAACAACGGAATGAACGCGCAGAGAAATTTCAATATGAACTATGAGGTACCGGAATCACCCGCTCCTCCTTCCGTTTTCGAAGTTACTTCAGGTCCCGATATGATAAGACTGAGTTGGAGTTACGACCCCGCTTATGAACCTACGGATCTCGCAAAGTTTAAAATCTACAGAGCGTTAGGAGGTAATGTATATGAGAAACAAGGAGAGGTGGTTACGGGTGACTGGCAGTTGATAGATTCTGTTGACGGAAACGCGGAATTATATGAAGACACGAATGTTACTCCGGCTGTCGATTATTATTATTCTGTTACAGCCGTAAGCTCTTCGGGAGTCGAAAGCGGAATGTTTTTGACAATGACCAAATTAGCCGCGCATTTACAAAGTTACCCCGGAGACAGCTTAGAGGCGGTCAGGGTTGTCCCGAATCCTTTAAATGTCAATTCTTCGGCTCGTACCAGATACAGTGAAAAAGAGGGATTGAAATTAACCTTTGTCAAGTTGCCTCCCGTATGTAAAATTAGTATATTGACAGAATCCGGGAATCTGGTGACAACCATCGATCATGATAATGAAAGCGGAACGGAAATATGGGAAGCTAAAAATCAGCCTCTTCTTACGGATTCCGACCAACAGCCTGTGAGCGGTATTTATATTGCTCACATAGAAGTTCCTGATGGCAGATACATTTCTCGCAAGTTCGTAATAATAAGATAAGGGAGGAGGAAAGATGAAGAAATTTATCGTTTTTATATCTGTATTATTGGTTTTTCTTTCTTTTAACGCGTACGCCATGGATAAGGTCGCCCAGACAGGATGCGGTTTTTTAGATGTCGGGGCGGGAGCTCGAGCCTGCGGAATGGGCGAAGCCTTTACTGTTTTAGGTCAGGATGCCACCGCTCTTTTTTATAATCCTTCAGGTATTGGTGAAATAGAAGGCAGCTTTGATTTATGCGCGGGCGGAACACAGTGGATAGCCGATATTAATTACATTTATGTGGCAACCGTTTACGACGCAGGTACATGGGGAAATTTCGGTTTCAGCCTTATAGCTCCCGATTATGGGGAATTTTACGGTACCGTGGTTACCGCGGACGGAGCAGGCTATGAGAACACCGGTATGTTTAATGTTTCTGCGTTTTGCGCCGGAGTGTCTTATGCCAGGGAATTTACCGATAAGTTTACAGTCGGTATTCAGGCTAAATATGTTTCCCAGTTTCTGGGAGAGAATGAAAAAGGCGATAGCACGGGGTATTATATGGAAGATAACAGAGTGTGGACCCCGTCTTTCGATTTCGGTTTGCTCTTTTACCCCGGTTTTAAAAGTTTCGCGTTTGGTATGTCTGTTAGGAATTTCTCTCCCAGGGTAACTTACGAGCGACTTGGATTCGAATTGCCTTTGACCTTTGCGCTCGGTGTCGGTATGGATGTTCTGGATCTTTTAGGGGAACATCCGGACTATTCTTTTAACGTAGGAGCGGATATGTTGCATCCCCGCGATTGGCAGGAGCAATATCATCTGGGAGGAGAATTGGGATTTAAGGATATGATTTTCTTGCGAGCGGGATATAAATTCGGATATTCCGAGGAGGGATATAACGTAGGATTCGGCATCGGTTACGCGGGAATCAGGTTGGACTATTCTTACAGCCAATTCGACCTGTTCAATGATGATATGGTGAACAGATTTTCCGTCGGGATGGCGTTTTAGAAGACACAGTCTTTTTTGATTAAAAAAATGTAGGAATTACTATTTTTCAGGGACGTTTAACGTCCCTGAAAAATATAAGGCTCATGTTCTAGTTAACTTTATAAAAGAGTTTATATGTTGATACTGGAGCTGGCATTTTTTCATTCCCCCCCTATCTTGTGCCTTTTTGGCATAAAAAAATCCTGTAAAAATCTGAGTAAGCTTATTATTGAAATTGAAAATTTTTAAAGGGATTTTAAATAACATATACTTTTTTATTTTTCTATGTGTCCCTGTAATATCGTTGTATTAGAAATGCGGCAAAAAACGAAATTTTACCCTTGACAATTATTCTGTAAATTATTAGAATAATTCCTATGAGGCCAAATTTCTTAAGTGTTTTGGTAAATTGTTTATATTCAGTATCTGTTTCTGGAGTTATCCATATACTGATGCAAAAATACGGGAAAGAGCAATTGACGTTATATTAGATTTATGTATATATTGAAATCTGCATTGTTAATGTTTTTTTGGATTCTTTGAAATAAGGAGGTTCTGATAGGGATCGATAAAATATCGAAGTGTGGGGATGCCGGTTTTAAAAAAGAGTTTGTAGAGTATTTTTTGTTTCAAACAAAAGTTTTAACTTACAGTTTTGTAAACCTTAATAAGAGGAGGTTTTCATGAAAAGAGCGGGAAGAGAATTGTCGTTCGGGTGGATTTTGTTTTGCTTGCTCTGGTTTGCTGTATTTTTTCTTGTTGTCCAGGAAGCGGATGCGGCGGTTACCGGAAAAATTGCCGGTTACGTTTTGGACGCGAATACAGGTGAACCTTTGCCCGGTGCCAATATTATAATCGAAGGTACTGATAGGGGGGCGGCATGCGATGTAGATGGGTATTATTTTATATCGAGATTGGACCCCGGAAAGTATAATGTTCAGGCGAGAATGATGGGTTATAGAACCATTCTTAAAACAGGTGTGCTGGTGGAGTCAGGCCATACTACCCCTGTCGATTTTGAATTGTTAACGACGGTTGTGAGAGGTGAAGGAGTAACCGTACAGGCGCAGAGAGAAATAATAAAGATCGATCTTTCTTCGAGCTCCATAACCGCGGATAAAACTGATATAGAGGCGGTGCCTCTTATTTCTGACGTTACTCAGTATCTTAATCTGCAGGCGGGAATAGACGGATATAGCGTCAGGGGAGGGGGTCTGGAGGACACAAAATTGATGGCTGACGGTTTGCTGCTTGTAGACGCGAGAGCAAATGAGCCGATTCTGATGCCTAACCTCAGTGAGATAAAGGAAATCAGTTTGATCAGGGGAGGATTTAACGCGGAATACTCGAATGTTCGTGCGGGGGTTATAAATGTTATTACCAGAGAGGGTAACACAAAGGGTTATGAAGGTTCTTTCGAATTCAGGTATACTCCTGGTTATCAAAAACACAAAGGAAAATCTATTTATGACCCGGAAAATTTTCAAAACGAAATTTATTTCTGGAATAAGTTAGATACGGGTGTTCAATGGGATGTAGATTTTTTCACGGAAGAGACTCTCGGGCTCGATACCGTTGTAAGGTATGATAGTGTTTGCTGGAAAGGTCCGTCTTATGTCTGGGGCGATCCGGAAAGTCCTTTTTACGATACAGTGAAGTTGAAAAGCTGCGCTAAAGAAGATTGGAGGGGTTGGATCTCGGAGGTTTCTAACAAGCCTATAACGCCGGAGGACGCTCGTAATAGGTTTATCTGGAGACGTCTTATCGATACCAGGGGCGATACCTCTCTTCCGAATCCGGAAGATTTCTTCTCTATGTACAGCAATGATTCGGCGTATATCCCGATCTGGGATATTACGGTTGAAGACGGAGATACTATTTATGATTTATTGGGTTATACCAGAGAACCCTACACTCTTCCGGAAGATGAACCCAGAATAGGAGAATACGGAGATCTGCCCGATTTCACGCTGGACGCGGGATTCGGAGGTCCTGTTCCTGTTATAGGTTCTTATCTCGGAGATATGACCTTTTATGCTTCATACAGAGATCATAATGAGGCTTTTCCTTTGCCTGACAGCAGAGATTATTACAGGGAACGGCAGGCAAGTTTGAAGCTGACTTCGCGTTTTGGCGACATGAAATTAAATTTAAGAGGAGCTTATTCTATAATCAATTCTCTTTCCCCATGGCCTACGGGAGAAAGAGTGGGCGCGACAGATAATCAAGGTAATCCCATAGAAGCGCATGTCGGTCAGGTTTATCTGAGAAGCGCTTATGATATGATAGAGACCATGGGAGAGTGGGACGGAATTTATCACGGCAGCGAGAAGATCAGAACTAACCCGGTTAACATTTACAATTTGCATTCCATGACTCCTTTCGATATCAACTCTCAGATGTATGGTTTAACACTTCAGCACGCCCTTAGTGAGAATACTTTTTATGACGTAAGACTGACTTATATCCGATCTGAGAATGATGCTACGTTCTATTATGATGTGCCCATGGGTATGAGAGATACTGTCTTGATATGGTTTGGCGAAGCTTTTAACAATGAAGGTGAGTATATTACAGATCGGGACTACATATCTACCTACGCGGTTAATGATATACCTTACGGATTCCCTGTTCCCGATCCTGATAATTATACAACAAGATTGGTTTCGGATGAGGATATTGCCGTATGGGGCCCCGCGCACAATTGCGGGACTTATAATACATCGTGGTCTCAAACATACGCTGCCCGATTTGATTTGACCTCTCAAATGAACAGATATAACGAGATCAAAACCGGTTTAGAGGTCAGCTATGATGATATACACGAACAATATATAGTAAATGATGGTATGAGTGAATGGATGGATCCGGGTGAAGAATTCGATGCAAGAAACTCTAATATTATCGAGTATGAAGCCGACCCGATTTTAGCCGGTGTTTACATTCAGGATAAAATCGAATATGAAGGAATGTTTGCTAATATAGGTCTGAGGTTCGATTATTCCGATCCTAATACTGAATGGCCCAGCAGAGAACATCACCTTTATTCTCCTTATTATTCGGCAAACCTGAAAGATCAATTATTTGAACAGGACTCTATCGTTGAAGATGTGTCCGCGCTTTTGAAGATAAGTCCTCGTGTAGGTCTTTCTTTCCCCATACTTGAAAAGAGTAAGTTATTCTTTAATTACGGGCATTTTTACTCTCAAGCGCCCACCGAACAAAGATACAAAATTTGTTGGGGAAGAAGCATGGAAAGGCTTAAAATTATAGGTAATCCATGGCTGGATATGCAGAGGACGATTTCCTACGAGTTGGGCTTCGAGAGCAGTGTGGCGGATTTGTTTTTAGCCAGAGTTACAGGTTATTATAAAGATAGTGATAACGAATATGCTGAGGTTATTTATACGGATAGTCGTAATGAAAGGCTTGTAAGCTATACCACATATGAAAATTTAGAATACGGTGATACCCGTGGTTTCGAGTTTGAATTAAGAAAACCTCAGGGAAGATTCTTTACCGGTTGGGTTCTTTATGATTACAGAGTAACCAGTTCAGGAAAAATCGGAAGGAGAGAGCATTATGATTACGCTGTAGACGAGGCGTTAGGAGGGCTTTATGAGCCCGATCAGACGGAACCGGTTCCTCGTCCGGTTTTTAACGCTCAGGTAACTTTAAAAACTCCTCTGGATTGGGGAATGTTTTTAGGCGGTTTCAATCTTTCTTTTCTGTATACCTGGAGAGCCGGCTACTACGAAACATGGAATCCGTTTAACAGACCGGAGTGGGCTTATCTGCTGCAGAATAATATACAATGGCAGAATCAAAGAAATCTGGATTTGAGTTTAAGTAAAAATATATCTGTAGGAGGAACCGCGCTAACTTTATTCGTGGATGTTCACAACCTTCTTGACTGGCAGGAGCTGCACCAGAGGGGGTTCCATGGTAGTGGAGATAAGAATAAATATCTTAAATCCCTGCACCTCGAGTTATTTAAAGAAGAACCTTATGTAAGCAATCCGGGTTATACCGCTCCCGCGGAAGGAGAAACACCGGATGAAATCGGAGATTTAAGTAGTGATGAAAGCCCTTATATAAATGACCCGAATAGAGAGTATCTCATGTACCTTGATCCCAGATACGTGCAGTTCGGACTAAGGTTCAGTTTTTAGAATGAGGAAAGGAGGTTATTTAAAATGAGACAGAGTAAGTTATTAATATTCTTGTCTGTATTTTTTCTTGCCGGTGCGGTTTATGCAGCGCAGATGAAAAGTATAGATGTGGGTAAACTGCAGGCTAAGGTTTTTGATGACGGTATTCAGAGCTCTACCAATTTGCCCATGAGCCACTGTGTTTACCGTCGAGGATACTATAATGTCCCCTGGGATGATATCGAGACCAATACCAACTATCCCGGAGGTTTTCTCAGGCAGGCTGCAACCCTTGTGGGGCATCGAAACTGGGAAGATACGCTTGGCAATTTGTGGCCTTATCATGTTACCGGGCATTGCGCGCATTCATCCACGATCGGATATAACCCTTACCAATTCAATATTTTAGATGAGGAGGGTTTTAATATCAGAAGGATTTTTAGATATCCTCCTCCAGCGATAATAGTAGATGGGCAGCATTGTGAACCGCCGTTCGGTTCACTGGGGGATGAAGTAAATCCTGATAAAGTATGGGGAAGCGCCGATGTGATGGTAGAAATGCATTACCGTCTTTCCAATGGTATAGATGTATATCAAAAAAATCTTGCCTGGAGTGAGCCTTCTCTCGATGACGGTGTGGTGTGGGATTTGACATTTATTAACACAGGTAATACCGATATGGATGAGGAAATCGAATTACCGGGTCAAACATTGGATTCGCTTGTTATTTTTAAGCATTACGACGCGATGCCTAATGGGGGTCTTTATCCGTTTGGTACCTGGGCCGGAGTTACAGAAAATGATAACGGATCGCTCAGCCCTCTGGGTCACGATTCTTTAAGAATTAATTATGTCGCTCTGGCAAGAAAGGCCGGGCACACACATGATTCTTACGGTGATAAATGTGAGGTTGACTGGGGTGGCGATCAGAACCTCGAAGACGGTTGTGGTTGGACTGGGCATGCAATTTTATTCGCGCCTAAGAATACCGGAGTTCAGCAGAGTCATCCTGTTTTAGATTTTGACATCAGTAATGATCCCGCGCAGCCGAGTATGCACAGCACAATAGAAGGATTCGACGGAATATTAAACGATTTAGAGGATTTGGACGATACTACAGACCACCGTGAACCCTATCGTTGCTTGAGAATGGGAATTCATGGTTATGATGATACCACGGTTCAGGAATGTTCTAACGTTTACGATATGAGTAATGAGTATAACGTATACGATACGACAGCCATGGGCGCGGCGACTTATTATGACCAGCCTCAGGATAGAATGGGTGAACTGCAGTTAAAGCGCGGAGAGATTTTCCCCAGAAATTGGACCTATTATACTTTCTCTGCCCAGCCGAAATTCGCAATCGGACCATACAATATGGCTTTTGGAGATACATTAAGGTTTGTTTACGCTGTCGTAGCCGGTTCGGTGGACAGGAAGACGACCTATCTTTTAAGCGATATGAGAGTCAGGGGCGAGGCTCGTAATTTCCAATGGGTCGCCGAAATGGATTCATCCGAAATCAGGAATGAATATGAAAGAAGAGATCCGGTGGCTGCTTTATTCGGAGATGAAGTATACGATAACGGAGGTTTAAATGAGATAGCCACGGATTACGTGATATCCACAGGTAAAGATTCTCTCTTCATTAATGGTATGGCGTTTCAAAATGCTTTTAAGGAAAATTATGAGGTTTCTCCTGCTCCCAATCCGCCTTCCAGGTTCGAGGTTTCTTCCAGGCCCGATATGATAGAGTTAACCTGGAACTATGACGATTATCCCGAATTCGAGCCGTCTTCATCTGAACTCGCCGGTTTTAAAATATACAGAGCTTTTGGCGGTACCCAGTACGAATTAACAGCGGAAGGCACGGCTATAGGTGATTGGCAGGTTATAAATTCTGTGGGTCCCGATGCAAGGAGATATGCCGACACTGTAGGAATTGTAAGAGGGGATGATTATTATTACTGTCTTACCACTGTTAGCCCTTCAGGAAAGGAGAGTGGCAAATGGGTGACTATGACTCAGGAACCTTTTTCAGCCAGATTGTTGGATTACCCGGTAGTCACAATAACGACTGAAGGCGATACTCTACCCAATCTGGATTCGGTAGTGGTTGTTCCCAATCCGTTGAATATCAGAGCTACTGAAGCGTCGGGAGGAAAATTCAGTGACGATGAGAATAAAGTAACATTTCGTAAACTGCCGCCTGAATGCACAATCCGTATTTTTACTGAATCGGGTGAATTGATACAAACCATAGAACATACGGATGGTTCCGGAACGGCATTCTGGCAGGTGATGGGATCAGGCGGTTATTACATGACTACGGTTAATAATCAGAGACCGGCGAGCGGAATTTACATTGCTCATATACAAATTCCGGAAACGGGTGAATATGTTACCCGTAAGTTTATAATAGTCAGATAAGGGGGCGAGAGAAATGAAAAAATCTATTGTTTTCATATCTTTGTTAATACTTATTCTTTCGGTTGATTTGTGCGCGGATGTCGATAAGGTCGCCCAGACGGGTATCAAAATGCTGGATGTGGGGGCTGGAGCCAGAGCATGCGGAATGGGAGAAGCTTTTACCGTGATCGGACAGGACGCGTCGGCTCTTTTCTACAACCCTTCGGGTATAGGAGAGATAGAGGGTAATTTTGATTTATGCGCGGGCGGAACGCAGTGGATTGCCGATATTAATTATGTTTACGTTGCTGCCGCGTATAGAGCCGGAACAGTGGGTAGTTTTGGTCTCAGTGTTATCACCTCCGATTACGGAGATATTATCGGAACAAGAAGAGCCCCTGAGAATCCGGATGGTTTTGAAAGAACAGGTCCGGTAGATGTGGGAGCTTATTGCGTGGGTGTCGCTTACGCGAGAGAATTTACCGATAAGTTTACTGTAGGCGGACAGGTCAAATATGCTTACCAGCATCTTGGAGAAAGTGAAGTTGAAAGAATAGGAGAAGATTTTGATACTTTAGCGGTAAAAAATGAAATTTCAACCATGTCTTATGATTTCGGTCTTATTTTTTATCCGGGTTTTAAAAGCTTCGCTTTTGGGATGTCTATAAGGAATTTCTCTCCCAGGATGAAGTATGAGGAAAACAGTTTCGAAACACCCTTAACTTTTGCACTGGGCATAGGATTGGATTTAATGGATTTTCTGGGAGATAATCCCGATTATTCGTTTAATATCGGTGCCGAAATGCTGCACCCCCGTGATTGGCAGGAACAGTTTCATCTGGGAGGAGAATTTGGAATCTGGGATATGCTCTTCTTACGGCTTGGATATAAATTCAGATATTCCCAGGAGGGTTTAAACGCCGGGGTCGGTTTTACTTATGGAGGAGTCAGGATAGATTATTCCTACAGTGAATTTGAGCTGTTCGATATGATAAACAGAGTTTCTGTGGGAATGGTCTTTTAGCGGAGTTTAATCAATAGTCTGAAGAAATATAGCGAGTTAAGAATGGAGATTGTTCTTCAAGAGTAGGGTTGGATTTTTTTTAAAAACTATAAGGAGTAAGGCATGGATTCTGAGACACGGGATATATCGCTAACTGAGAAAATTGGCTATAGTCTGGGTGATACGGCGTCCAATCTGATTTTTCAGACCATTCTCTTTTTTATAACCTACTTTTACACCGATGTTTTCGGTATCGCGCCCGCGACACTGGCGACGATGTTCTTGATTACGCGAATCTGGGACGCGGTTAACGACCCCATAATGGGCGCTATCGCGGACCGTACCAATACCCGCTGGGGTAAGTTCAGACCTTATCTTCTATGGGTGGCGATTCCGTTCGGCTTGGTAGGCGTGGCGGTCTTTACCACGCCTGATTTAAGTATGACCGGAAAGATAATATACGCTTACGTCACATACATTCTGCTGGATTTTGTTTATACCGCCATAAATGTACCTTATTCGGCTTTGATGGGCGTTATGACATCCAATGCCAGAGTAAGGACCATTCTCTCTCAGTTTCGTTTCGCAGCTGCTTTTTTAGGCGCGCTAATTATTCAGTACTCTGTTCTTAAGCTTGTTAGAATATTAGGAAAGGGAAATGAAGCTCTGGGTTGGCAGCTCACAATGGTTGTTCTTTCGGCGTTGGCAATCGTTATGTTTGTTATTACATTCGCGACGACCAAAGAAAGGGTTAAGCCTCCCAAGGAACAGAAAACCCATTTTAAGGAAGACTTGCGTGATTTATTCAGGAATAAACCGTGGTTATTGATTGCAGGTGGAACAGTATTTCAGCTTACTTATATTACCATTAGAAACGGCAGTATAATATACTATTTTAAATATTTTGTAGGCGACCAAAGTTTAATTCTTTTTGGAAACACTTATATGTTTACTTGTGATAGTATGACATCCACCTTTCTTATTGCGGGTACGCTCGCAACCGTTATGGGTATTATTCTAACCGGATGGTTCAGTAAAGTTTTTGGCAAAAGAAATTGTTATGTGGGATTCCTGAGTGTGACCGGTATATTCACGGCAATTTTCTATTTCTTTGCCCCTGGAGATATTATTTCTATGTTTATTATGCAGCTTCTTGCGTCCTTTACATTTGGCCCTGTATCTGTTTTGCAGTGGGCTATGTATACGGATACAGCGGATTATTCCGAATGGAAGAACAACCGCCGTGCCACAGCGTTCCTCATGGCTGCTTCGCTGTTCGCGCTTAAGCTCGGGGTAGCTCTTGGTGGTGCTCTTCTGGCAGGACTTTTGGCTTTTCATGGTTACGTGCAAGGAGGTGTCGAACAGACCGCGGGAGGATTACTCGGAATAAAGCTGGTAATGAGTCTTTATCCGGCGGTTCCCGCGATTATTGGTGCCGCCATTATGTTATTTTATCCGCTGACTAACAAAATGATGGTGGATATTGAAAAAGATTTAAATGAAAGAAGGAGTAAATCAGGAGATCAGGAACCGGATGAAACCTGAGCGGGTCGTAATAAATATATTAATGATTAAATATTTATAAGGATTGTTGATTATGGGAATAAAGGTTAAAAATGGCTGCTCTAAACCGGATTTCAAGTTCCGTTGTTTATTCCCTTAGAATAAATTTAATTTGTTTTAAAAGGTTAAAAAAAGGAGTAATGTATGGATATTGAAGCGGCAAAATTATCTATAAAAGAAAAAGCAGGTTACAGTCTCGGAGATACGGCTTATAACTTTTATTTCCAGTTAGCGATGATTTATATGTTGTACTTCTATACCGATATATTCGGTATTTCAGCCGCGGTTGTCGGAACCATGTTTCTGGTTTCTAAAATATTTGACGCGATAAACGACCCGATATTGGGAGCCCTCGCGGACCGTACGGAAACGCGCTGGGGAAAATTTCGACCCTGGGTATTATTTTCCGCTTTACCCCTGGCTATCTCCGGGATATTATGTTTTACTACCGTTGACTTAAGCACAGTAGGGAAAATAGTTTGGGCTTATGTTACCTATAATTTGCTGATGATGTCCTATACGGCAGGCAATGTTCCTTATTCTTCTTTAATGGGTGTAATGACAGCCGATTCAGGTGAAAGAGTGGGTCTTAATGTATGGCGTTTTACCTTCGCTAATATGGCAATGCTTATAGTACAGGGATTGACTTTGCCTCTTGTGGGATTTCTTGGTAAGGGTGATGACGCCAAGGGTTTTATGCTTACCCTGGTATTTTTCTCCGCGATGGCTATAGTATTCCTTATAACCACTTTTATGAGCACTAAAGAAAGGATAAAACCCGAGCCCGGTCAGAAGACTTCAATAAAACAGGATCTTAAAGACCTTTTTACTAACCGTCCCTGGGTTATTTTATTTGTTATGACTGTTTTCGTGTTTGTTTATTGGTCTCTTAAAGGAAGTATAGGGCTTTATTACACTAAATATTTTGTTGATCATGAAAGTCTTAGAATGTTCTTGCAGAACTTTGGTCTGGCTCGAAGTCCGGAGGCGGATGTTGTAAAAGTGGGATTCACTTTTTACAGTGTTACCGGAGTTAGCGCCATGTTAATAGGTATTCTTCTTGCTAAGATGCTCGCGGTAAGATTCGGAAAAAGAGATGTGTTCAGAGTTTGTCTTTTTGTTGCTGCGATTTCCACGTTCGTGTACGTGTTCTTGAAGCCGGAGCAGGTTTTCCTACAATTTTTCTTTAATATTCTTATACAGCTTTCCTATGGATTTACAGTTCCTTTGCTCTGGGCTATGGTCGCGGATGTCGCCGATTTCACAGAATTGAAGACTCACAGGCGCGCAACTGCCATGACCTTTGCCGGTATTCTGTTTGCCCTTAAATTAGGTCTTAGTTTTGGAAGCGCGATTGCCGGAAAACTTCTCAGTTTTTATAATTATACACCGAATGTCGCGCAGACTGCAGCAACATTAAAAGGTATTCGTTATATGATGAGTGTTTATCCTGCTATCTTATTCTTTGCCGGTGTGGCGGCGCTTCTTTTTTATCAAATAGATAAGAAAACGGAACTCGAGATGGAGAAAGAATTAATAGAAAGACGAAAAGAATATCAGGAAAGTTGAGTGAGCGGGTCAGAAAACTGTTGATAAATGAGATAAAGGTTTAGAAAAACAGGTTTTATTGGGAAGAGTATTTTACTCTTAGAGAAGGGAAAATTTTTTCTATAGTTATAGTAAGGAGGTATTAAAAAAATGATTCCTGAAGCAGTTAAATTATCTATAAAAGAAAAAATAGGATTCGGGCTGGGTGATTCGGCGTACAATCTCTATTTCCAGGCGGTTATGTTTTATATGTTGTACTTCTATACGGATATACTCGGTATATCCGCCGCGGTCGTCGGGACTATGGTTCTGGTTTCTAAAGTGTGGGACGCGATAAATGACCCAATGATGGCTGCCCTGGCTGATCGGACTAAAAGCCGCTGGGGAAAATACCGACCGTGGATACTTTTTACAGCTTTTCCTTTTGCTATATCAGGTATATTGTGTTTTACAAAGGTGGACTTAAGCACGGTGGGAAAAATTGTCTGGGCTTATGTAACCTATAATTTGTTAATGATGTCATATACAGCCGGAAATGTTCCTTATTCATCTTTAATGGGTGTAATGACAGCCGATTCGGGTGAACGTACCGGTCTTAATCAAATTCGATTTATCTTCGCGAATTTCGCGATGCTCATAGTACAGGGAGCAACCTTGCCTCTTG
>CAZVXD010000019.1:0-24451 GCA_964631335.1 uncultured bacterium | reverse complement strand
ATAAAAATACTCACGGGAGATGAAATAACAGCCCGGGTGGATTACGGCGGCGATATGATACTCGAGGGCGTTAAGAAAATAGAATAACGATCCAGACAATGATTTTATTAATTTTTTCTTTTCATTACTACACAAACCTTTACCATAACATATACTACTACGAAGAAAATTCATACGCGGTAACCAACTTTCTTTTAAACACCGGAGATAACAGGTGGAATACGGATCTTTTGCTGATGAAGTACAGAGATGAGTTCGGATTGAAAAGATTTCAGTATAAATACGATTCCATTTCTATAGGAGAAAATAACGGGGTTTACCATTTTGTGGTGGGCGACATGGATTATCTACGAGGTATCGAAATCGGACATACCACCGGCGATGATAATTTCCGGTTTAATCTCAGGGTGGGTAAAATGAGAGATCTCATGGCAAGAGTTTATCCCACATTCGATAAAAACAATTTCTTCTCGGAAATGGAATTCTTAATGCCCAATCACAAATTTACTCTTAGCTCAAGATGGGATACGGACAGAGTTTCCACAATATTGGGTGACGTATTTGCCTTAAATTTCGGCCCTCTTACCATATTAAACGATATCAACTTAGGCTATATGGACGGTCCGAAAATCGGAGTGGATGAAAATATAAATTACAACTTCGGGCTATTTTCTTTAAATTCATTCATGAGGTATTACAGTTATGATTACGTCTCAAGAGAGGGAATAGAATATATAGGAGGAAGATTCAACTGGGGAGTAAACCCTTCTTATAAATTTCCCATAGGGTTAAATATTTTTTCCGGCTTGTACCAATACGGAAGATTGGATGAACCGTTACAAAATCAAGTTTTAAACGGATTTTCCTACCGTTTTCCGTTTAACCTTTCTACGAGTTTCACAAATAACATTAACTGGGGCGGAAACAGGGTCAGCGGTTACCGGAACTATTTAAATTTTTATTACCCCCTTTATGATAAAGGTAGATTGAGTTTTAGATATTCAAACAGTTATTACACGAGAAGAAACGAGAGTTTCGAATTACAGGGAATTATAAATCTCCCGCGTTCGAATGTCTTAGAAATGGCGATTTCAAATTCTGAAATTTACGGATGGGAATATTCACTGGGGGCAGTACTTCGAATTAATTCCTCCATTTACGGAGATTTCAGGTTAAGACACATGACGGAACAGGAAAGATTAAACTATAACGCTTCTCTTTTTTTTAACACAAAAGGAGGACTGTCCAGCAGAATAAGCGTTTCCGGTAATACTATAACGGAGTCAAAAATATTAACTCTCGAACTTTCTAAAAGAGGTTCTGTCGAGAAAGTCGGCTTCGGGACCATAACCGGTTTGGTCTGGCACGATGAAAACGGCGACGGCGAAAAACAAAAAGGGGAACCACCTTTAAAAGACATAAATATCATCTTAGACGGCGATAAAAAAGCCGGTATAAATAGAATAGGTGAATACAGATTTGGTCCTATTCCCAGAGGAAAACACACAGTACAACTCGATATGAAAGGAGTTCCCGCTTTTTTAGGAAGAGACAGTCTTAAAAAAACGGTAGAGACCGGTTTGTTCGATTTTAAAGTGATAAACTTTCCGATTTTCAGTCTTTCTTCGATTTCCGGAATGGTTTACTATGATAATAACCATAACTTCCAAAAAGATCCCGGAGAAGAAGGTGTTCCGAATGTCAGGGTAAGTATATTCCAGGGGGATTATTCAAGACATACCTACACAAATTTCTTCGGTCAATATTCGATTCAAAATATCGTTCCCGGAAATTACACGGTGCAGGCTTCGCGTTTTCCTCCGGGGTATGACCTGAATCCGAGAGGATTCGTGCTTTACCTGGAATTAACCGGCGGGATGAAAAGAAAAGGGCTAAACTTCGGGATTTCAAAACCGGTTAGAAAAATAGATAGAAAAACCTTTTAAAAATAACGGAGGTTAAACATGAAGAAACTTTTTTGCTTATTAATATTTATACCAATTATAGCATTAGCTGCCTCATCTACAGGTGTGGGGGTAAACAAGACTTCCGCGAGTTTAGTCGTACCTATGGGCATTATCGACTTTGTGTGGATAAATGTGCAAAGCAACACTGTTACCTGGGACTTTACCGATATCGAGCGAAACGCCAACAATCCTCCCTTTCCTCCGGCAACCTTTCCGGAATATTACGAACCCAGTCAACCTAACAGACGCCCATATCAGAGAATACGTTACAGGGTCAGAGGAATATTGTGGCCGGCGGGCAGTTGGCAAGTTACCATTTTTGGAGCCGGCGATCCCTCACCCGACTGCGGCATCTTGCTTTCCGATATCGAGTACGGCGACGCGTCCGCCGGGGCATGGACGTCTCTCAGCACCGAGCCTCAGGTGATCGTGAACGGGAGCGGTGATGTATGGCCATGGGAGAGGATATTTCAGGATTACAGGGTAAGATTGGACGGAGATGAAAGCAGCACGGAAGGTTCTACCACCACAGTAATATACATGATACAAATATTATAGTTAAAAATGTTCAATAAATTTAGAAATTCAGAAAAAATATAAATTCTGAAAACCAATAAGATTTTTGAACATATTTTAAACATTGAAAATTAAGAAGCAAAATTACATGATTTGAGTTTTAAGATATAGTAAAAAAAACAAAAGAAAACTTTGTGCTCTTTGCGAACTTTGCGGTTCAATAATTTTCCACTGTTGACATATTCATAAATACGTATAAACTATAAAAGTTTTTAGTGTAATATAACCGGGAGGTATTATTGTCTATATTAAAACCATTCAGAGCCTTAAGGCCAAAAGTGGAATACGCGAAGAAAATTTCGTCTCCGCCTTACGATGTTCTTTCAAGAGAAGAGGCAAAGGCTCTGGCGGATAAAAATCCTCTTTGTTTTCTCCACGTGGTAAACGCCGAAATTGATTTTCCCGACGATGTCGATATTTACGATGATAAAGTTTATCAAAAAAGCAAAGAAAATTTCGAATGGCTGATAAAAAAAGAATACCTTGTAGAAGAAGAAAAACCTTCTTTTTATCTTTACGAAGAAGATGAAAACGGCCACAGTCAGACAGGACTCGTATGTCTTGCCTCTGTCGATGAATACGACACCGGAAGCATTCGTACACATGAATCGACAAGGAAAGTTAAAGTCGAGGACAGAACCAGGCATATAAAGACTGTCGGCGCTCAAACCGGTCCCATATTTCTGGCTTATTACGATACAAAAAAAACCGAAGAAATATACGGAGTTTTCAATAATGTCAAGTCGAATCAGCCTCTTTACAAATTCAAAACCGGGGATAACGTTTTTCACACAGTATGGAAAATAGACGACGCGACCACGATAAAAAAATTCCAGGAAATTCTTAGCAGAATAGAAACTCTTTACATAGCCGACGGACATCACCGTAGCGAGTCCGCTTCGAACGTAAGAGCTGAGAAAATTAAAAAAAATCCGGATCATAAAGGCACAGAAGAATACAATTATTTTCTTTCCGTTTTATTCCCGCATACGGAATTAAAAATAATGGCTTATAACAGAGTTATAAAAGATCTTAATTCTCTGTCGGTCGAAGATTTCTTCGATAAAGTAAAAGTGTCTTTTACCGTAGAAAAGGTCGAAGGAAAATTAGATCCCGATACTTTCCATAATTTCGGCATGTATATAGACGGAAGATGGTATCATCTGAAAGCCAGAGAAGGAACATTTCCTAAAGATGACCCGTATTATTCACTCGATGTCTCGGTTCTTCAGGAAAATCTTCTCGACCCTATTTTAGGGATAAAAAATCCTAAAGAAGATGAAAGGATTGATTTCGTAGGAGGGATAAGGGGCTTAGAAGAATTGGAAAGACTGGTCGACTCAGGGAAATTCAGAGTCGCCTTTTCTATGTATCCCACACAAATGGAACAGCTAATAAGAATATCCGACGAAGGCAAGAAAATGCCTCCCAAATCTACATGGTTCGAACCGAAATTAAAATCGGGGCTTTTTGTTCATAAGATTTAGACAATGAGAGTTTCATTGCGCCCATGCGCGACCGCGCCAACTAAAAATGTCATTGCGAGGAGCGCGACGACGAAGCAATTCCAAGAGCTAATCGAGGGAAGAAGTCTTATTACCGTTGAGATTGCTTCACATAAGAAAGGCAAGAAGAATAGTTCGCAATGACACCCATATCGATATTTTTTCTTATCTTCGCGTTTTCACCCTCAGATATACACAGAACTTTCGAAGCGAATCCAGTTATAATCAAGGGCATCTATCTTGCCCCCGGAGTTTTTTACTCAAAATATGAAATAAATGAATTCTTTCGTATGGCGGACCTGGGATTGGTAAATACCGCGGTTGTCGATATAAAAGATGAAAGGGGAAGAATCATGCTCTCCCTTTATGAGGATTTTATAAAAAAGGCAAAAAAGAACGGTATTTATTTGATCGGCAGACAGTGCATTTTTAAAGATGAAGCCATGGCACTTAAGAAAGGAGGGACGCTCGCTTTAAAAGATTTTTCAGGAAACATCTGGTTTCAGGAGGAATGCGGTTACTGGGTCGATCCTTCTCTGTCAGGAGTAAGAGAATACAACGCTAAAATCACCGGGAAGGCTTTCGATTTGGGTTTCGATGAGGTGCAGTTCGATTATATCCGATATCCCTCATGCGCAAAACCATATAAAAATTGGCATAAAAAACTGGAAAATATAGTCAGGTTTTTAGATGCGGTAAACAAAATAAAACCCGAAGGAAAAAGAATATCTCTGACCTTCTATGGATACACGGTTTGGGCGAAACAACTGGCAAAAGAAGGACAAAGATTCGAGGAAATGGCGGAAAAGGTAGACGCGGTTTACCCGATGTTATATCCTTCTCATTTTCATGACGATTTCATGAACGATTCCACAAAAGAATGGAGAACATATTCTTTAATTTATGAATCGGTTAAAAAAGCCCACGAAAGGGTACCTGAAAAAAATATAGAAATAATTCCTTATCTTCAAGCTTTTTCCTGGAAAAGATCGCGCCTCGGAAAAAAATATATTTTAAATCAGCTGATAGCCGCTTCGGAATCTCGATCCGACGGTTTCGTACTCTGGGAAGCAGGCGGCAACTACGGCAAAGGGTATGAAGAATTAATAGCCTTCGACATCGATTATTTCAAAAAAAAATTAGTACGTAACTGGATCGATGACAGTAAAAGAAGTGAAAGCAATTTTAGGTGATAAGTACCTGAGTAAAGCCCGCGGGCAAAATCTTCTCTTAGATGAAAACATCGCTAAGAAATTCGCGTATCTCGTATCTTCCGCGAAAGATAAAAAAGTACTGGAAATAGGACCGGGACTCGGCATTATTACCAAACACCTTCAAAACCGGGGTTTTGAAGTAATCGCGGTAGAAATAGACCCCGATTTTTGCCGGCATTTAAAAAATTCAGGCGTAAAAGTTATTTGCGAGGATTTTCTCAAAATAAAATTAGATAACTCTTTCCCGGAAATCGCCGCGGGAGCTTTACCTTTCTCCGTATCTGTGCCTATTCTAAAAAAAATTAAGGATAACAGGGACAAAATAAAAGAATGGACTTTTGTCCTTCAGAAAGAAGTAGCGGAACGATTTACCGCTAAACCGGGAAGCAAATCATATTCTTCTCTTTCAATACTTTTCAACATTATATACGACATTAAAGGCGAATTTGATATCAAACCTGCAACTTTTTTTCCCAAACCCGAAGTGTTTTCATCGGTAATAAAGGGAACATTAAAGGATAATCCGATAATTGAGACCGATAATGCTTTTGAAAAATTCCTGAAAGATATCTTTCGTTTCAGAAGAAAAACTCTGAAAAACAATCTACTGGATTACAAAATAAAGGAAGTTTCAATAGATTTAAACAGAAGAGCGGAAACACTAACAAAAGATGAAGCGGTACAACTCTTCAGGGAATGTTTACGAAATTATTAATATTTAAAATCAGTTTATTAGTAACTTAGTTGCAATTTTAGGATTTTGGATTTAAGGATTAGGATTGAATAATTTTGAATTTTGAGTTTTGAATTTAAAATTAAACATTCAAGATTCATAATTAACTCAGTGCCTTAGTGTCTTAGTGGCAAATTATATAATGAAAGGAATTTACGTTCTTATTCTTAAAATAGATAAAGAAGTAAAAACCGATGTGGGCAAAATGGGTAAAATAACTTTCAAAAAAGCTTTTTACGCTTACGTGGGTTCGGCTATGTCCGGAATTCATCGTTTGAAAAGACATCTGAAAAATTTAGAAAGAAAAAATGTTAAAAACAAACACTGGCACATCGATTTTATAATACCATACTGTAAACCGGTCGCGTGTTTCTTTGCGGAATGTTACGATAAAAGAAAAGAACAGGGATTGGCGAATTATCTTTCGAAAAATTTTGATTATATCGAAGGTTTTGGTTCATCCGATTCGCCTGCTCCGTCTCATTTATTTAAAACTCCGGATCTCGAAAAGTTAAAAGACAACATAGTAAAAGCATTCGATTCTATTGAAATAGAAGGTTCCCGGATCGAATAAATCCTAACTTCCTGTCGGCAATCCAAGCGATTCTTAATGATGCATTCTCAACAATAAAATTTGTTGACTTTTTGGTATTACTTAATTATAATTTAAATTATATATTATCAAAGAATAAATATCTTTAAAGAAATCGATTGAATACACAATTTGAGTTTAGTAAGGAGGTTAAAATAAATAATAATAAGCTGTATTTAAAGTCTTTCTTTACGTTTTTTTTATTTCTGGCTCTGGCATCTTTTGCCGGTGTTCTGGAAAAAGAAATCGATTTCGATATAAAAGATCTTTCCTTTAGCAAAATAGAAGGATACGATTTAGCGACAATTGAAAATTGCTACTCAAACATTGAAGAATTAGGAGCACCCTTCCTACCAAAAGCATCAGTTTCAGTTTTGATTCCTCAAAACGCTAAAATTACAGAGGTCGAAATCATTTATTCAGACTCTATTGAAATTGTCGGCAATTATAATATTTATCCTACTCAGCATCCCAGACCATTTATAAAAGGAAAATCCTTTGAATTTGTCGTTCCGAATAAAAAGATATATTCCAAAAACACTCCTTATCCTGAAAAAATTATCGGGAAAGCTCACACAGGTTCGATGGGAGGATATAAAATTACGAGTTTAATAGTTTACCCTTTACAATATATCCCAGCCGACAAGAAATTAATTTTTCATTCAAATATAAAAATAAAAGTTACCTACGAAAGCAAGCTCCGCTCATTAAAAGGAAAAACAGAAAAACAAAACAATATATTTAAGGAAAGAGTAAAAAATCTGGTAATAAATCCTGAAGACATCGGCACGTTCGGACCTTCCACGAAACTAAGAGGCTGGGACGCGGTGGATTCAGCCGAATATGTGATAATAACCGTAGATTCCTTCAAAACAGCTTTTCAGGAATTGGCGGACTGGAAAACAAAAAAAGGTATTCCCGCAAAAGTTGTAACCATAGATTCAATCTATAACGAGTATACAGGGGCGGATAACGCGGAAAAAGTCAGAAATTTTATAAAAGACGTTAACTCCTCATGGGGAACCATCTGGATTCTACTGGGGGGACAATGCGACTACGAATGGAACCAGGAGATTGTCCCCAGAAGAGACGTCTGGTACAGGAATTCAGCTGTAAACGAATATCCCGATGAAGACACGATTCCGTCAGACCTTTATTTTTCCGATCTCGACGGTAACTGGAATGCCGACGGTGACGACATATACGGAGAATCCACAGATGAAGTCGATTTCTATTCGGATGTTTTTGTGGGAAGAGCTCCGGTTCGAACCGTTGCTCAGGCAGAAACCTTTGTAAAAAAGGTTTTAACCTACGAAAAAAAACCCCCATCCGGATACCAGAAAAAGATACTTCTACCCGCGGCTTATCTATGGCCCGGAAGATACGATGAAACTTTATCTCAGGAGGCAATCGCCGAGATGATACCCGGAGACTGGCAGGTTTCGAAGATGTACGAAAGAGAAGGAAATCTAACACAGCAAGCTTATGTCGACTCGGTTCGCTCAGGATTCGGCTTTTCTCATCTTGTGGGGCATGGCAATGAACACGGAGTTTATATTTATTATGCCGACGCGTATTTCAATTCCGACAATCTTGACGTTCTGGATAATGATAGTTTACTCGGCATTCACAACTCGATGGCATGTATGTCCGGAGCACTCGATCTTGTACCGAACGGAGATTGTTTCGCGGAGCATTACCTGACTCCGGCTTCGGGCGGGAGCTTCTCTATTATGAATTCGAGGTACGGCTGGGGAAGACCTCCCGCTATGGGTCCTTCGGAACACATAGACACGTGTTTTTATCATGAAATATTCAGGGAAGATTATACTTATCATAACCATCTGGGAGTCGCTCATGCTTTTTCGAAAGACGGATACGTATCGCAGGTATCCTGGAGTTCTTACTGGGCATGGTGTATTTACGAATTAAATCTATTCGGGGATCCCGAAATGCCTCTCCGGACAGACAACCCGAAGGAGTTGGCTGTCACTCATGATGATCTAATACCTGTCGGAACAAACACTTTCACCGTAAATGTTACGGATGAAGGTAACGATATAGAAAATGCTTATGTTTGTCTATATAAAGAAGGCGAAGTATACGCAAGGGGATATACAAACGCATTCGGGAATGTTATCATGAATTTATCTCCGGCGCCCACTTCCTCCGGTGAAATGCACTGCACCGTAACCAAAAACAATTACCTTCCCTATGAAGGAAATATTAATGTAATTTATGCCACCGATGCCTGGGTGGTCTTCGAAGAATATTCATTCGAAGCATCGGGTACCGACCAAAATACAGATCCCGGAGACAGCATTGCCATAAATATAACTGTTCATAACACAGGACTCGCCGAGGCAAGCAATGTCACGGGAATACTAAGAACAGACGATATATATATAAATATAATAGATTCCCTCGATGATTTCGGTAATATATCACCCGATTCCCTATCAATTAGTTCAGGAAATTTCAGTTTTTATGTGTCTACGGAATGCCCCGCGGACCACATTATAAATTTTGAACTTGTTACCGGAGATCAAAATAATAATACCTGGACAAGTCCTTTGCCTGTTCCTGTCGCCACACCCGATATTTTTACGACCCCGGATACTTTAAATTTTGATACTGTGTTTATAGGATATCCCGACACATTGGAAATCCTGGTTCAAAACTCCGGTACAGATACTTTGAAGGTAGGTAAAATTGGTTTTGAAAACCCGGATTATGCCACGGATATATCGAATTTTAATGTAAATCCCGATGAGAGTCGTGAGTTAAGAGTTATTTTCTCCCCGTCTTCCGAGGGTATTTCTACCGGAAACCTAACTATAGAGAGTAATGATTTAGACCAACCTGCTCTGATTATCTTTCTGACTGGTGAAGGATTATCCCCGCCGGCAATTTCCGTTTCGCCTGATTCCTTAAGCGACAGCCTGTTCACAGGAGGCACTTCTGTTCATACTCTGACCATTTCCAACACAGGTGAAAGTAACTTAAATTTTGTTGCTTCAAACGCAAATTTCGGTTCAGCCACGATAGATCCTACTTCAAAACCTTTAATGCTCGAATCTGTCATACCGGCATCAACATCCAGCAGCTTAAATAAAAATAGTAAGCAACCTTTTCTGGGCGCCGGTTCAGGAAAAAGTATTTATTTTCCGGCAGGCTTAATATTGAAAAATGACACTATAAATGTTCTGCTTCTAAGCCCCGATGATAATATCAGCGATTTTGAAACAGTGTTGTCCGCTTTCAGCGACCTGGATATTACGAAATTCCCCAGAACAGATCTCCCTGAACTTAATATAACTGATTTAGTGTCTTATAATGTCGTAATAACCACCAATAACATGCAATGGATGGAAAACGCGGGAGTGTCTGCCGCTCAAATCGGCAACTTATTGGCGGACTACATAGATGCCGGAGGCAAGGTAATCGTAAATAACTTTGCTTATGATTGGGCAGGCTGGCAATTAGAAGGACGCTTCATCGACGAACAATATGGGGCTTTTACTCCATCCACAAGTGACGTTGGCAGGACTTCAACTTTAGGCACTATACATGAACCCAACCACCCCATAATGGCCGACGTTTCAACCATAACCAATCAATACCTGAGACAAAATCAGGAATTGGCGCCCGGAGCCATTCGTATAGCTGATTGGAACGACGGAAATATTTTCTGCGCTGCCAATGAAAATGTAGTCGCTTTTAACATATTACCCAGCGATGGCTACGGCAACCCGGGTTGGACAGGTGATTTGCCGACCATGTATCACAATTCAATCTTATGGTTGACTTCCTGGCTGTCATTCGAATCCTATTCCGGCACCATTCTTCCAAATAACTCCGCGGAAATCGATCTTACCTTCGACGCGACCGGTTTGTACGGAGGAGATTATTTAACAGAAATCATTATTTCCAGTAATGATCCGGCAAATCCGGAGATTAACGTACCGGCACATCTGCATGTAACCGGAGCTCCCGATATATGTGTTTCAAATGATACCCTGAATCAGGGTACTGTTTTTATCGGTTATTCCGCCGAAGACACATTACTTATTGAAAACGAAGGAACCGAAATATTGACTATCGATAATATTTCATCAGACAATCTCGATTACTCGGCGAATATAAATAATTTTAATCTAAACCCGGGAGAGAGCCGGGAAGTGGTTATCACTTTTGCCCCAAGCTCGACAGGTAATATTACGGGAAACTTAACCCTGTCATCGAACGACCCGGATGAACCGGATGTCGATGTCGTTTTGCGGGGAGAATGCGTGGAACCTCCGGAAATATCGGTAACACCCGACTCTGTAAGTGATAGCCTGTTCACGGGTGAAACATCGACCAAAATTTTGACAATAAACAACACCGGTGTCACCGATCTGATTTTTTCTATATCCCTTGAAGATCTGGGTTTTAAGCCCGTAATTATTCTGGATTCAAGATTTAGTAGAGCAAATATCGAAAAACAGGGCGCGCTATCTACAACAAATATAAACAGAACAACCTCCAGAAACGAGACAAACGCCGATTTCCGAGTTCTCAGTTTTCCCAAAGCGCCACCAATGGCCGATATAGCTATACTGGGCGTCGAGGACCCTCGATACGACGCATATCTTGAAAACGTGTCTGAGTATTTAGTAAACTCGGGGCGATTCGCGTCGGTAAACACCATAAACGGATACGCAACGACCCCGACTTTAGCCGAACTGCAAACATACGACGCTGTGGGGGTATTCAGCTGGAGAAATTGGGGGGATCCCGACGCAATAGGCGATGTTCTTGCCGACTATATCGATTCGGGAGGTAATGTTTTCGTTGCCTTTGCTGCGAATGCAGCAGCGGGTGACTTGCCGATCGGAGGCAGGTTCGATTCCGAGAATTACTGGCTAATTTCGCCAAACAGTTATTCAATGAGTAATAACTATTCAATGGGAACTGTACTTGAACCGGATCATGCTATAATGACAGGAGTAGATTCATTAATTTCCAGGTCAAAATTAAATAGCGAAGCTTTGGTAAGCAAAGACGCGACTATTTTGGCTGAATTTGAAGACGGAACACCTCTTCTCGCTATCGGCAGAAAAAATAATAGCTTGCGTACGGATATAAGTTTTCCTTTTATAACTTCCGCCACCAATGCCGCGGGAATCGACGCGACTACCGACGCAGAATTGTTGATAATAAACGCGTTTAAATGGTTGACTAATCCAGCCTGGCTTTTAACACATCTTTCTTCGGATACTGTACCGTCGGGTGGTAGCGTAAACGTAGAAGTAACCTTTGATGCCAACCAATTATATGGAGGAAACTACTACGCGAACATAATTGTCAGCAGCAACGACCCTGCCAATCCTGAATTAAAAATTCCGGCGCATTTGCATATAACAGGAGCTCCGGATATCTCGATTCCGGATGATACCCTATCTTACGGCATAGTTTTCAACGGTTATTCCGCTACGGACACGTTGATTATCGAAAACAATGGTACCGACTTACTTACAGTTACCAATATCTTATCCGATAATGCCGATTACAGTGCCGATATTACTAATTTCAGTTTAAATCCCGGAGAAAACCGGAAAGTGCCTGTTACCTTTACCCCGAGTTCGACAGGTATCATTACAGGAACTTTAAGTATAGAATCAAACGACCCGGATAATCCGACCTCGACAGTTATTCTTCAGGGTGAATGTATGGAGCCCCCCGATATATCTGTTTCTCCCCTTTCTTTCAGCAAAAGTTTGGAAACCGGGGAAACAGCCATCGACACTCTTACCATTTACAATAATGGTTTGAGTAATCTTATTTTTAACCTTTCAACCGAAGAAAGCTGGGTTTCTACAAAAAGAACCTCAAAAAATGTGGATAACGCTGTCTCCTCTATTATTCAAAGGAGCGGAATACTTGAAGGCGAAATCAGCATAAATTCCACCAAAGAGGAACAAGGTAAAAATATAGAGAAAGTTTACAAAAAACCGGAAGAAATCGCAAACACAAAATATAATCAAGGTTTAACTCCTTTTGCCGGCACCCCATCGGTAGCAATAGTAGCTTCAGCCGGGCTTTCCCGTAGCTTCACGGATGTACAGAATAAGCTTTTAGCCACGGGAGAATTCTTCTCCGTAACGGTTATCGACGCTCAGATTGTAACTCCGACCACTGAAGAATTACAGGCTTTCGACGCAGTCCTGGTCTGGAAAAACACAATATATTCAGACCGCGTATCTCTTGGCAATAATCTCGCGGACTATGTAGATGCGGGAGGAGGAGTCGTCTTAGCCGTTTACGAATCGGGAGGAACTATCGATAGAATGCTGGGCGGCCGTTGGGAATCCGAAAAGTATTATGTAATAGCAAGGAGTCCTGCTCAAACCGGTCTACAGACTCTGGGTGCCGTCGCAATTCCCGCGCATCCTATAATGCAGGGAGTAACGAGCTTCAACGGAGGAGACGCCAGCTCACGATCCACAACCACCTCGCTAACAGACGGATCCACTTTAATCGCCAGCTGGTCGGATGGTACTCCCCTGGTTGCGACAAAAAAAATAAGAGGAGCCAAACGAGTAGATCTGGGTTTTTATCCTCCTTCCGGCGATGTGGGATATATATACTGGCAGACCGACACAGACGGAGATATTTTAATGGCTAACGCTCTTAAATGGGCTGCAGGACCTCCATGGATTTCGATTAGTTCGACTCCGGATACAATCCAGGTAGATGATAGCGTAAAATTAGAAATAACCTTCGACGCGACCGGATTAAACGGAGGAAATTATTACGCCGACATTATTATCAGCAGCAATGACCCCAACGAATCGACAGTAACTACGCCCTCACATCTGCATGTTACAGGAATACCTGATATAGAAATTTCTACAGACACTCTTGATTTCGGAATCGCCTATCATGGTTTTTCTGTAATAGACACATTAGTTATAGCCAATACGGGAACAGACGTTCTTACTATTAGCAGTATCTCTTCCGATAAAGATGATTATACGATAGACACAACCAATTTCGCTCTTGAACCCTCAGACAGTCAAAAAGTTCCGATAACCTTTTCCCCCAGCACAACCGGAACTACTAACGGAAACTTAAATATTGAATCGAATGACCCGGACAATCCGACAATAGCAGTCTTTCTGCGAGGCGAATGTGTAGAACCTCCGGATATCTCGGTTTCTCAGGATTCTTTGATCGACACTTTGTCTATGGGCGAAAACTCCACACATAACTTAAAAATTTACAATAACGGAGGTAGTGAACTAAATTTCGACATATCTATCGCAAATTTTAAGGAATGGCTTTCGGTAAAAGATATCAGCTTCGAGACTATCGAATATACAGACGATAAAAAAAACATATATGTAGAAAACTCGCAAACGAAAACCGGCTTTGAAACAGAATTCTCAAAAAAAGTTTATACTAAAAATATACCTTATTCTATCCCGGAGAATATTCTTGTAATGGAGGAAACCGCCGACTCAAATTATTACGATATCGCTCTGGGAAATCTCGGATTATCCAGAATACTTGTAACTTCCTGGAATACATTGGAAACAGAACTAAGCAACGGAACCCATTGGGATATGGTAATCGTTAATTCCTACGGCAATATACCACCGACCTCGGCACTCGACTTGCTCGACGATTATCAAACAAACGGAGGACTTCTAATCTACGCGGACTGGGCTGTTTTCCAATATCCATCACACTCTTTGCTTACAAGTTTAGGTATAGAATTCGTCTCGTACTTTAGCACCCCTATGAATTTCTACGCTGTGGACACGGAACATTTACTTTTTAATAAGCCTAATAATATAACAAGCTTTTCCCCGACCGACGACCAGTATGAAAGAGATGGGGAAATCGTCAGGGTTATCGAAGGAGCTGTCCAACTGGCTTATTTCGAAGGATACTCTGATAACGGAGCGATCGTACGCAACAAAAAAGGCAATTGTATTTTTAATGGTTTTCAAGCGGCAAACTTTAATGCTGACAACGATAGTGACGGAAAAATCGATATAGTCGAACTTATAGAAAATGAAATAATGTTTCTTTCCGTATCCTGGCTATCCGCCGACCCTGTATCGGATACAATCCGGGTGAATGATAGTTTAATGGTAACAATAACTTTTGACGCTACCGACCTTGATTACGGAGATTTTTTTGCGGATATATCAATTACCAACAATGATCCTTATAAACCTGAAATAAAAATCCCTGCCCACTTAAAGGTGGAAGAACTGGCAGGAATCGAAGAAAACAAAGCACCGAAAGTATTTTTCGTTAAACAAAATTATCCCAATCCTTTTAATCAGCAAACCTTAATAAGATATGGATGCCCCGAAGAGGCTGAAGTTCGCATACAGGTTTTCGACTGCCTGGGTAGAATTGTTGTCACACTGGTAGATAAAAAACTAAAAGCGGGCTATCATGAAGTAATATGGAAAGGCACTAACAAATCAGGAAAAAAGGTCGCTAATGCAGTCTATTTCTATAGGATGCATACAGATAAAGATTTTAAAGAAACAAGAAAAATGATTCTTTTGAAATAACGGAGCTTTATAAAAATATAAAATTAAAAAAGGCGGAAAATTCCGCCTTTTTTAATCAGAATTTTTGTTCTTAAGTTTCTTTGACCCGATCCTTCCTTTTAGAAAAAGTAATTGTTCCCTCTATTATTATCCAAAGATTAAGAAATAATATTAACATATTCAGAATCAACAGAAGTAGATTCCCGCTTTTGATAAAACGAATCTGGTTTATCACAAGAGCCCAGGTGGTAATAAATGCCATAAAAATACAGGGAATTCCCGAGATCAAAAACCTGAATCCGCCCTTTTCCTTCAACCATATAGTAATAAGCAAAAGAGCAAGCGCCGCGAGGGTCTGATTAGTAGCACCGAACATGGGCCAGAGTTTTAAAGCTCCGCCACCGCTGGCGCCTGTGGCAAAAGCGAGTAAACCGGCGGTTATTACCGCGACAGCCGTCGAGAACTGACGATTCTGAAAAACCTTAACCTCACTGAATAATTCAGATAAAACATATCTCTGTATTCTGGTCGCCGTATCCAGTGTCGTTCCGGCAAAAGAGACGACGAACACCCCCATAATAGCTATAGCTACACTCTTTGGTATTCCACTGGAATTAATCATATTCGCGGCGCCTATTACAAAGGCGGAAATCTTCGAGCCAAGACCTTCCGCTGCCGCCCAGGAGGAGTAATGAGCAGTCCAGGCGGGAATTCCGGTCAAGAAGGCGCCGTCAGCGTTTTGATACGCGATACCTATACCCGCGGCAACCGCCACCAGAACGAGCATAGCCAGCACCCCTTCCATTACCATAGCTCCGTATCCGATAAGCTGACCATCTTTTTCTTTCATAAGCTGTTTCGCCGAAGTCCCTGATGAGACAAGAGAATGAAAACCCGATATTGCCCCACAGGCAATAGTTATGAATATAAAAGGAATTAAAGGCGGAGCACCCTTAGGGGAAAAATTGATCGCCGGAGCCACTATATGGAAATCGACACTTCTAAAAGCGGATGTGAAAATTCCCACAAAAAGGAGAAAAAGAGCAACGATAAGCTGATGAGCGTTTATATAATCTCTAGGCTGAAGAAGGGTCGTTACCGGAAGCATAGAGGCGATATACGCATAAACAAGAAGTATTATCGTCCATAAACCTGTTGCCGGTATATTACCTATTCCCGGTAATGTAAGAGGTAATTTCGTTCCTATTACAATTGTTAAATACATAAGAACAACTGCTATTATTGAGAACAGAGTCAAATTTCCGTTTCTCTTATAAATCAACCATCCGAGCCATACAGCTATAGGGATTTGAAACCACACGGGAAAAACAGATTCGGGAAACATACTGAAAATTATTGCCATTACCAACCCAAAAATCGCGATAACTATCAAAAGTTCCAGAAAAACAATTGAAAAAAACGCCTTTTGAGTTCTCTTGTTAATATACTTGCCTGTTATCTCAGAAATAGATTTGCCTTCATTTCTTATTGAAAGAACAAGTGAACCAAAATCATGCACAGCCCCGATTGTAATAGTACCCAAAACAATCCATATTACCGCGGGAATCCATCCCCAGATAATGCCAATCGCGGGTCCTACTATGGGTCCTGTGCCGGCTATGGAAGCGAAATGGTGACCGAAGATGATTTGCTTTTTTGTAGGTACATAATCAATTCCGTCTTCAAATTCCTGTGAAGGGGTTTTTCTTGCATCATTCAATTCAAATATCTTCTTTGAAAGAAAAGTACCGTAAAATTTATAAGCGAGAAAAAAAGTAAAGAAACAAACAACTATCAAAATAACAACATCCACTATAGCCTCCTTTATATAAATTAAATATATTAAAACATTTATCTTTTAAACTGCTAATTCTGTTTCCATTGGAAATTAAATATTAAAAATTAAAAAGCAAAATGACAAATCAAAATGTAAATATAAAAAAATAATATAACGCGAATTTCCGCAGATTCAACAGGATTTTTTATTTGTTGTTTTTTTAATTTATCTTTGAATTTTAATATGTAATTTTCCATTTTGATATTTGATTTTCACATTTTGGTGGCTTAGCTGGGTTGTTATCTTCAAATTTAACATTGTTTATCATTAGTCCTTTTGGCTAAAAATCTAGTGTGCTTCATTCCAATTCTTCCCGAAAGCATAATCCACTTTTAAAGGAATTCCAACAGGTCTTCCCGCGTTCTCCATAGCGGGTATTATTAGAGACAAAGCTTCTTCTTTCTCATTCAGAGGAACCTCAAAAAGAAGCTCATCGTGAATTTGAAGAATCATTTTAGTTTTTAACTTCCTGCTTTTCAATTCCCTGTCTATTAATATCATAGCTTTTTTTATTATATCGGCTGCGCTGCCCTGTATGGGTGTATTGATAGCTATCCTTTTTCCGTATTCCATTTCCCGTCGGCTTTTCAACTCCGGAATTCTCCTTTTTCTTCCGTAAATCGTTTGAACAAAACCCGAATTAATTGCCCCTTCGATCGTTTTTTTCTGCCATTTTTCGACTCCCGGATGGTTGCTATAATACTTTCCGATTATATTTCCCGCTTCCGTACTCGATATACCGAGCTGCTTTGATAAACCAAAAGGACTTATCCCGTAAACAATCCCGAAATTTACCGCTTTTGCTTTTCTCCTCATTTCCGGTTCAACCTTTTCAGGATTCACGCCGAAAATTCTACATGCGGTTTGCTGATGTATGTCCAGCTTATTCTCAAAATCGTTTATTAATTTTTCATCGTTCGAAATGTAAGCCAGAATCCTCAGTTCTATCTGTGAATAATCACATGAAAGGATCATGTTGTATTCCGGAGCAATAACAGCTTCTCTTATTTTTCGACCGGTTTCCGTCCTTACAGGCAGGGTCTGCAAATTCGGGGTGGTAGACGTCAATCTGCCGGTCGACGCTACGGTCTGCTGAAACTCGTGATTAATTCTGCCAGTTTGCCTGTCAACACAATCTATCAGAGGAATAACATAAGCGGTTAACAGCTTGTCCAATTCCCTAAAATCAATTAGCTCGGATACAACCGGGTGTTTTCCGGAAAGAGCTTTCAGTACCTCGAAATCTGTCGAAAAGCCGGTTTTTGTTTTTTTTACAGGAGGCAGCTTGAGTTTAAGAAATAAAATTTCGCTCAACTGCTTAGGAGATCTCAAATTAAACTCACTTCCGGCAAGATTATATATCCTTTGCTCTGTTTCCTGTATCCTATCTTCCAGAGACTTTTTTAGGGCGATCAACAATTCCTTATTTATCAACAATCCGTATTTTTCCATATCGTATAGAATAGAAATCAACGGTTCTTCAAGTTCTTCATAAATTTTTAAAATATAATTCTTTTTTAATTCATCTAATAATCTCTGGTAAATTTTTTTCATTGAAATCGCTACTGCTTCGGGTTTTTCGGAAATCGTTCCCATTTCTAAAAGTATTCGTGAAAGTGAGTGGTTTTTTCGATTCGGATAAAGCAAATAATGCATAATCGAAAGATCGAATATTTTATTCTTCGGATAGAAACCGATCAGGTGCGCAAATTTTTTCGCGTCTTCCAGAATAAGGGAATTATCTTCAAAATCGATCAATCTAAGTCTTAGCTTCCCCTTTTCCGTAATCTCGACATCTTTTCCATCGGAAATAAGAAAATCACCATCGTTATTATACACACATATAGACTGACCTTCTTTTGTTTTTATGGAGTCCACCTTATTAAAATCGCCCGGATTTTCTTCCGCTCCCAACCATTCCTTAACAAGTGAATAAAGTTCAAATCTGTTAAGCAAATCCTTTAATTTTTTAGCGGCAGGTCCTTTATATTTAAGATCTTCCAGTTTCTCGGAAACAGGTACATTCTTTTCAAGCCTTGTCAAATCTTTCCATTTTTCGGCTTCCTCTTTTTTTCCTTCAAGCTTATTTTTTACAGAGGTACTTTTAATCTGTTCTATATCCGAAAATATACTTTCAAGAGAATTAAAATTATTTAGCAATTCTGCTGCCGTCTTTTTCCCAATTCCTTTGATTCCGGGTATATTATCGGACGGATCCCCTGTAAGTGCCAGATAATCGTTCATCTTTTCGGGAGGAATTCCGAATTTCTCCTCCACTTTTTCCTTATCGTACCATTCCACCCCGGAGCTGCGCATATTTAACACCTTCACATTATCCGAAACAAGCTGCATCAAGTCTTTATCTAGCGTAAATATAACGGTTTCCACATTGCTCATCTCGGCTTCTTTTGTAAAAGTTGCTATTATATCGTCCGCTTCGTAACCTTCCTTTGTGATTACCGGAAAACCCGCCGACTCACACAAATCATTTATAAACGGAAGCTGCGCGACAAGTTCCTCGGGCGTTTCCTTTCTCTTCGCTTTATAATCCGCGAAATTCTCGTCTCTGAAGGTAGGACCCGGCAGATCGAAACAAACCGCGGCGTAATCCAAATCAAGTTCATCGGTGAGCTTCTTTAAACTCCTGGCGAACCCGAAGATTGCCGAAGTAGGCTC
Organism: uncultured bacterium; assembly: GCA_964631335.1. Taxonomy (GTDB): domain Bacteria; phylum Hydrothermota; class UBA3072; order UBA3072; family UBA3072; genus JAFGHJ01. Next base: position 4,793 of record CAZVXD010000019.1, on the reverse strand, counting down.
TCCTTTCGATGTTCTCAAAGGATTTCTGATAAAAGCATAGTGTGAACGATAAGCAAGCGACGAACCATCTATTAAAAGTAATAATTTCTTCATGATTTTAATATAAAAGAGAATCAATCTAAGTCAAGTTCAACCCTACCACCTAATTATAGCCACAAAGACACTAAGTCACTAAGCTCCACCACCCAACACCCTACAAATAATGCTTTTTACTTTTAGCTTTTGGTTTTATAAATTACAAATAAAATTTCTTAACTTTGTGCCTTGGTGTCTTCGTGGCTCAATCCTTTTTTCTCCGTAATAAACCTGGAAATAGCCAGAACTCCGACCAGCACACCCACATAACTGGTAAAAAATCTCCATAAAGTAACATAAACCCCTAAAATATGAGTAGGCATTAAATGGTTAAATATAGCCGCCGCTCCTCCTTCTGCCAGACCACTTGCCCCGGGGGTTGGCAGAAAATTAACGGCGTATGTCATTACAACCTGAAGAATAGTCGCCTCGAAAAAGGGAGCTTCTATTCCCAGCCCTCTAATCAAAAGAGAAGCCGTAAGGAAATAAAAAGTTAAAGAAAAAAATGTCATGACATAAGCTTTAAAGAAAGTCCATTTCCTTTTCATAAACTCGTTGGTAAAAACCCGTTTGAACGTTACAATACCTTTTACTTTATCCCCAAACTTTCGCTCCAGCCAGGCAGTTTGAGTTAACAAAAGGATAAAAATAACAGCAAATATCCCATAAAAAATCATCAAATATTTAACAATAGCGCTCATTATTCCCGAAGTCATATATTGCCTGTAATAGTAAATAAAAGGTATTAGAAAAGGAAGAACCAACGCGGAAAGAAAACCGCGGCTAAATATAGCGGCAGTCCCTTCCGGAATCGTTATTTCTTCTTTTTTGCATATATAAAGTTGAAAAGGAATTCCTCCTATCTGCATGGGGGTAATTGCTCCGAAAGCCAACCCTCCCATAGTAAAATAAAAAGCCCCCTTCCAGGTTATTTCCTTTCCCAGAGCTTTTACAATGTATCTGAGTCTCCATATATCGAATGCAAAGCGTAATGAAGTAGAAAAAAAAGTTAAGAGTAAAAATAAGGGAGAAATTAATTTTAACTGTTTTATGGTTTCTTCACTTACAGTTAAAAACAAGATTACCGCTACAGTCGCTATGGACAGAAAAAAGAATAATCTTATACCTCTACGAAAATTACTTTTATTCAGTTCCTTCATCGTCGATGTCGACTTCACCCAATTTCAAAACATCCAGCGTTATAATGCCACCGGCTATAGAGGAAAGATAAAAAGTAAAAAATCTCCACAGAATTGTAAATACTCCAAGCAAACCTTTTCCGACTATACTCAGAAACATGATGGCGAAAACGCCTTCGGATACTCCGGTCGCTCCCGGCGTCGGAGAAAAGAACGTAAAAAGAATTACCACCAACTGGAGAAAAGCGATTCGTATAAAAACTACGTCTATGCCCATTCCTTTAAGAAGTAAAGGAGCAATAAAAAAATAGGGAATGTAAGCTATGAAAGTCAGAAAAAAACTCGCTAAGGAATGCCATTTTTTCTCCCTCACAAAATGCCAGAATCCGTCTTTCATTTCTTTTATCTCTTTAAACAACCGGTGAATTAATTTAACCGCTTTTTCCCTCCTTTTCCCTCCCATAAAAGCCAATCTATACAAAAATCTCTTAATAATATTTGGTTTTATTAATACCAGTGCAATAATAAAGACTATTACCGGATAGACTATAAGACTATATTTTGATAATATTTTTATAGAAGTCGAGTCATATTGCTGAATGAGAAAAGGGAAAAGGAAAGGCAAGACTATAAGCATCATCAGGGCATAGAATATAGCACGAAGAAGAATAATAAGAGTCCCCTTACCGTAAGAAACACCCTCCCTCTTTAACAGATACAATTGTACGGGAAGACCTCCCGTCTGAAAAGGCGTAACCGCGGCAAGAAAAGCTCCGGTTAAAATAATTTCAGCGGAAGTCCTTAAACTGACCCATCTACCAGTAACACCCTGCGATAATAGGGTAACCCGAAAAGAATCAAGAAATATATGGACTACCCAGAAAAAAAAACAAAATAAAAGATAAATGGGCTCCATCTGTTTAAAAGCGTATGTGATTCTGTTAATAATATTAAAGCTAAACTTTTTCTCTGGATTGGGATCACTAAAAATCAATAACGCCAACATTGTTAAAATGACTAGCGCGATAAATAATTTTAATCCTCTGTGAATTTTTCTCTCTAAAGTAGCCATATAGCAATTGAAATAACAAAAATTAAAAAGCAAAATGTCAAATTGGGATTTAGGATTTTGGATTTAGGATTTAGTAAAAAAACAAAAAGAAAATCTTTGTGCTCTTTGTGAACTCTGTGGTTCAATATTCTTTGGGGAGGGGATGGGCTTCTGACTTCTAACTTCTGACTTCTGGCTTCCAGTTTCATGGTTTTACTTCCATATTATCGATTAATCTGGCTTTACCAATCTTCACCGCCATTAAAATTCTCACAGGTTTATCTACCTCACCAATTCTTTCGAGTGTATAGGGATCCACAAATTCAATATAATCAATTCTTGCGTGTTTTTTTGTTTTTATTAATTCATTCATCTCTTTCTTTAAAACCCCAACTCTATACTCCCCGTTTTTGACCATACCCTTTGCCATAATTAGTGATTCATAAAGAACGGAGGCTTCTTTTCTTTCTTCACCATTCAGATAAATATTCCTGGAGCTAACGGCAAGCCCGTCTTTTTCTCTTATAATCGTAGCCGCAATAATTTTTATCGGTAAATTTAAATCTCCCGTCATTGTTTTTATTATAATGTATTGCTGATAATCCTTTTCTCCGAAAACCGCGAAATTCGGCTGAGTTATATTGAATAATTTTAAAACCACAGTAACAACACCTCTAAAATGTCCTGGTCTGCTTTCCCCGCAGTATTTTTCTGAGAGCTCTTTGACTTCACAAAAGGTTTTAAAACCCTCAGGATACATTTCATCCGGTTCAGGAATAAAAGCTGCATCGACGCTTTTCCCCTTAAGAAGCTCCAAATCTTTTTCTTCATCCCTGGGATATTCTTTATAATCTTCTCCTTCTGCAAACTGAGTGGGGTTAACGAAAATAGATACCATAACCTCATCCGCGTACTCTCTAGCCTTATCTATAAGGCTTAAATGCCCCTCGTGCAGAAATCCCATGGTCGGCACCAGAGCCACTTTAATACTCTTACATTTCTTACCTAACGAATAATTTTCCTGTTCTTCTATTTTTCTAAAAATTTTCATTGTACGACAGACAAATAATTTATTCCGGTTTCTATAGAGGCGATTTCTTTTTTCAGGAGTTGAAGATGTGAAGGCTCATTTAAAAAGTCGAATTCGTTAGAATTCAAAATCAAAACCGGACTTTTCTGAAAGTGGAAGAAATATTCATTGTATGAACTGATAAGCAGTTTTATATAGTCTTCGCTAACTCTTCTTTCAAAACTTCTTCCTCTGTTTTTTATTCTTTCCATTAAGGTTTCGAGGCTGGCCTGAAGATAGATTACAAGACTCGGTTTTATAATATCTTTATCGAGTAGGTTATAAATCTTTTCATACAAAACTTTTTCTCTCTCCTCGAGATTTATCAGCGCAAATATTCTGTCTTTATCAAAAGTATAATCAGAAATTATTTTTCTGGTGAAAAGATCTCTGTTCGTTAAATTTCTGAGTTCATTGTACCGGGAAAGAAGGAAAAAAATCTGGGTGGGGAACGCGTATCTTTCAGGATCTTCGTAAAATTGGGGAAGAAACGGATTCCCATCGATATCTTCAAGTATCACCTTCGCATCGTATTCCTGAGAAAGGAACTTTGCGAGAGTCGTCTTCCCTACGCCTATTACACCTTCAATTGCAATATATTCCCAGTTTTCCATACTTTCCTCTTATCTTCACAGATCTTCAACAGAGTCTCTATCCTTTCTCCGGTAATAGGATCTCTTTCATTACTGGCTATTTCTGAAAGCGGTCTCAGGTAAAAATTTCTTTCTCTTAAATAAGGATGCGGTATTGTAAGAGAGGGGCTTTTGAATATTGTTTGCCCCGTAAGAAGAAAATCTATATCGATAATCCGATTACCCCATTTTTCTTTTCTTTTTCTGCCCATTTTTTCTTCGATAGAACAAAGACTATCGAAAAGTTTTTTTATATCCAATTCTGTTTTTACTGAAACGCATGCGTTTAAGAACTCGGGCACATCCTCCTTTCCCCAGGGTTCCGTTCTATAAATATGAGAACCTGCGGCATTCCCCAATTTCGAAATTTGAGCAAAAGCTTCGAGAAGATTTTGTTTCTTATTGCCGATATTCGTGCCGAGTGAAAGATACGCCTCCGTCATTTTATCATCCTTCTATGGTAACCCATGAATTTTCAATTTCGTCTTTAAAAGGAGGGTTGATCTTTTTCACCGTGATTTTGACTTTACCAACATTATTTAGACTTTTAATCTGTTCCCAGATTGAACTTGCAGCCTTTTCGAGAGTGTATATCTCCCCTTCCAGTCCGGTTCTTACAAGAGTATATACTGTTCTGAAATCTATACCGGCGGACGGATCATCCTCTTCGGCGACATCCTTGAAGTCGGTTTCGATAGAAATATCTATACATATCTTTTGCGGTCGTTCTCTTTCTTTACCAAATCCGCATACTTTATCTACAATTACACCCGTAAAACCTATGCTTTTCATTTATTTGATTATAATTTATGATTAAATATTGTCAA
>CAZVXD010000018.1:13945-25461 GCA_964631335.1 uncultured bacterium | reverse complement strand
CAGAACCGTTTTTTACCACAAAAAGAGATAGACCCGGATTAGGACTCTATCAGGCCGCCAAAATAATAAAAAAACAGGGAGGAGATATTACCTTTAATGGCAAAACAGGGGGAGGAACTACTGTGGAAATAACTTTCAGGAAACATTAAATTTTTTATGCATGTATCGTAAAACTCTTTGTGCTCAAAAAGACTTGCTCGGATACTCTTTTCTTATCGCCCATAATATTTAATTTCCTAACTGTACCACCAAATCAGAGGAATTACCGTACGAGAAAGACGTGGTCAATTTCCCCGGCGAGGAAATTGCCACTCGGCTCTCGGGTTCGCTCCTCTTGAAATGAAAACATTTCAAGACACCATGCCCACTCAACCTCCGAGACGCTTTCCTTAACGGCAATTCCTCTGATTCTTGCCGACGAAATTAATAAAAAAAATGGGGGGAAGGCAAGTGCTCTTTTCCTCTTGACATATTGATTTAAAACCTTTAACATTAAAAAAAAGAAACGGGAGGCTAAAGTGCACGAAAGGAATTTCTCTTTTTACGTTATTTTATCCTTATTAATTCTTACGGGATTCTCAAATTGTTTTTTATTTAAGCAGGAATACGGGGAAAAACTACTGATCGAAGGCGATATCGGTTCGGGACCCGGAGAGCTTCTCTGGGAAACAATCGATTATTTGCCGACCGGACCTACCAGTTTTGGGATAAACAGAAGAAAAGAAATCTTCATCCTGGATTTTTTAAATAACAGAGTGGTAAAATTCGACAAAAACGGTAAATATGCCGAAAGCTTCCCTCAATTAAAAAGCATAAAGCTAATGGATATAGCTTTCGATAAAAATGATAACATATATATAGAATACGTATCCGGCGATATTGGAATTTACGATGCCGATATGATACTTAAAAAAGTACTGGATTTAAAAAGACTTGTTCCCCCAGTTACTCCAAAAATAACACCTGTAGAATTAACCACCCGTAACACAATATTAATGGTAAATCCTAAAATCAACAAAGAAAATGAGATTATCGAAGTAGACACCACGGGAAATATTCTAAAAACCATTGATAAGATAGAGGGATATATATTGACAAAAGGCGAGTATTATATAAAAGGAGAACCGGGCGAGGGTGAAAGCATTTATAACAACCAAAACAAACAAATGTTCTCAATAAGAAAACTTAAATTAGAAGACGAAAGCCCTGAAATAGTCGGAATCGATTCCTCTCTTAATCTTTATTTCAAATTAGGAGTAAAGGGCTCGATGGAAGATCGCATTTTAAAGGTTAATCCGGGAGGAAGAATTTTGGCTGATTTTACCATAACATACAGCTCCGGACATACAGACGTTTGCCGAACTATTAGAGTGTCCGAAGACGGGAATGTTTATGTTCTTGATGATCAAGATCAGAAATTCCATTTATGTGAATATTCTCCCATAAAAAATTGATTTATGAACATTGAAATAGGAAACTATTCTTTCGAAGGATACTATTCTTCTCCATCCAACTTTGAAGAAGATCCGGGCATATACGCTGTTTTTTGCCGTAATTACGAAAAAGACATACTTATAGACGTAGGCGAATCGGATAACATACGATTAAAAGTTGAAAACAACGAAAGATCGAGCTGCTGGAGACGAACCTGCGCGAGCGCTTTGGGATACGCGGTTCTCTATACCCCCGATCTAAACGAAAAAGGAAGGATGAAAATAGAAGAAGAAATCAGAGACCAATATAATCCTGCCTGCGGGAGAGAGTAAAACGAAAAAAGCAATAAAAATAATAGTCGCTTTGATTTTCGCTTTCATATTAAATAGGAAGCGTAGCTATGTCCTTTTTAATTAACAAAATAGGAGATACGGAACCAGAGATTATTACCTTACGAAAACCTATTAAGTTTGTGGGATTATCAGTAAAAACCGATGATAAAAAGATTTATAAAGATGCTGCTCAACTTGGAAAAGATTATTCTCAGTTCAAAAAGACATATAAAATAACTAACATAAAAGAGCCATGGGCGTCCGTAGCTTACAGTAGAGATTTTGACGAAAAAACGAGAAGCTGGGAATATATTATGGGGGATGTTGTAACAAGTCTGGATTCGGTACCCGAAGGATTAAAAGGATACAAAATAGAGCCCGGCGAATATGCTGTTTTTCAAATTAAAGCGAAGTTTGGCTTTCTCTGGGGTTTAGAAATTGGTAGAATGAAGAAATATGTTTTCACAGATTGGCTCCCAAAGTCAAAATATACAGCTACAGGAAGCGACTTCGAATATCACGACGAAAGGAGTATCGGTACGAGCCCAAGCATTGATCTATACGTGGGAATCAGAGAAAAAGAATAAATTAACAAATCAAAAATAGGCTACTTAGTTAAGAATTAAAACAAAAGAACACAATCTCTGTTATTCCTCTGTGTTTTTGTGTAAATGTTTGGGGGTTGGAACTTTGTTAGGCGCAGAACACTGAACTATAGACATTGGGCAAGAATAGCCTGTATTTTATTTCTGTTTTTTAATTTGAAATTTACAACTTTCAATTTACAATTTTCAATTAAATACTTAGCGAAGCATCAATTCTCCGCGTCTTTCGTGTCCTCATTTTGAGAATAAACGCTGGCAGGGTTGGGGGGGATTGCCCTCTTGACTTATCGTTATGAAATTTATATATTTTAAGAAATGATAACGGAGGAGTAACAATGAATATAGGCTTTATCAAAAAAGTGATAAAAGTACTCGAAGAAAGCAATTTAGAAGAAATCGAATTTCAACGTTTCTGGACAAGAGTCAGGATATCGAAAAACAAAAGCCAAACCGGTTCTGCCCAGAAAATATCTTTAACAAATCTCAAAACCGGAGAAATACAGAAATTAGGCACAGCCGAAGAAACTACAATAGAGGAAAAAACCCTCCACGTAATAAAATCGCCTATGGTCGGGACTTTTTATAGGGCGCCCAGTCCCGATGCCCCTCCCTATGTCGATGTCGGAGACCATGTAAAGAAAGGCGATGTGGTATGCATTATCGAAGCCATGAAAATAATGAATGAGATCGAATCTGATATAAAAGGTGAGATTACAGAAGTTTTAATATCCAATGAAGAACCGGTTGAATATAACCAACCTTTATTCAAGGTTAGGAAACGATAAATTATGGACCTTAAACCAATTTTAAAGAAAATGATAGATAGCGATGCTTCTGATCTACATTTGAAGGTTGGTACACCTCCCATTTTAAGAATTAACGGCGAACTTGTACCTATGGAAATGAATAAACTGGGCAAAGAAGAAGTCAGAATAGCGGCTTCCTCTCTAATGACAAAAAAACAACAGGAAGCGTTTTTGAAAGAAAAAGAAGCGGACTTCGGGATAGGTATACCCGGCATATCAAGATTCAGGGTAAACATATATATTCAAAGGGGCAGCATAGCTCTCGCCATAAGACCTATTTCCAGAGAAATAAAAAGTATCGAAGAGCTTCAGCTTCCTCTTGTTCTAAACGATTTAGCTTTTGCCGCAAGAGGCCTTGTTTTGGTTACCGGAACAACGGGCTCCGGCAAATCAACAACCCTTGCTTCGATGATAGACTATATCAATCAAAACAGAAGAAAACACATTATCACTATAGAAGACCCGATAGAATATCTTCTCACAGATAAAAAATCTATCATCTCACAAAGAGAAATAGGAACTGACACTAAAAGCTTCGCCAACTCTCTTAGGTATATCCTTCGTCAGGATCCGGATATCATAATGATCGGAGAAATCAGAGACGCCGAAACAATGGAAACGGCAATTAAAGCCGCTGATACGGGGCATCTTGTTTTTTCAACTCTTCACACTTTAAACGCGCCGGAAACAATAAATAGAATAATAACTTTCTTCCCTCCTTATCAACATCAACATATCAGGACTTTGCTTACCAGTGTATTGAAAGGAATAATTTCCCTTAGATTACTTCCCAAAATGGACGGCACCGGACGTATACCGGCTACGGAAATTTTGGTTTCAACTCCCACGATACGTGAATATTTACTGGATGAAGAAAAAATTGTTGCAATCCTCGATGCTATAAGGGAAGGAGAAAAATACAAAATGCACTCGTTCGATCAGAGCGTGATGAAACTCTATAAAGACCGGGTAGTCGATCTCGAAACCGCGCTCGAGAACGTCAATAATCCGGATGAATTTAAGATGAGGCTAAAAGGAATCGAGCAATCCGCAAAACGCTGGTAATCGAATGAAAAAAATCTTAATTGCGAACCGCGGAGAAATTGCTCTAAGAATTATCAGAGCAGCCAAAGATTTAGGGCTAAAGACAGTAGCGGTTTTTTCTGAAGTCGACAGAGATTCATTGCATGTTAGATTCGCGGATGAAACAGTATGTATAGGCAAAGCTCCACCCTCTGAAAGTTATCTCAACATTCCGCGTATCATCGCGGCTGCGGAGATTACCGGTGCGGACGCGATTCACCCCGGTTACGGATTTCTGGCGGAGAACCCTTCATTCGCGGAAGCATGCGAAGACAACAATTTTACCTTTATAGGTCCAACTTCAAAAACGATCAAAAAAATGGGGGATAAAGCGGAAGCAAAAAAGATCATGGACGAAGCAGGTGTTCCTGTCACACCCGGCAGTCCCGGCATTATTAAAAACGAAGAAGAGGCTTTGCAAATCGCTAAAAAAGTTGGTTATCCGCTACTTGTAAAAGCTGTAGCCGGAGGCGGAGGAAAAGGAATGCGCCTGGTGAATAACGATCTCGAGCTAAGAACAGGTTTTGTGATGGCGCAGTCTGAATCTCAGGCTAACTTTGGTGACAAAAGATTGTACATCGAAAAAGCGATAGAAAATCCCCGGCATATAGAAATACAGATTCTCGCTGACTCTCATGGAAATATAATTCATCTCGGCGAAAGAGAATGTTCAATTCAAAGAAGACATCAAAAACTATTAGAAGAAACCCCCTCGCCGGCTGTAGATAAAAAATTACGAGAAAAAATGGGAGAAGCGGCAAAAAAGGGAGTAAAAAAATTAGGGTATAAATCAGCCGGAACAATTGAATTTATTATGGACGATAAAGGAAATTTTTATTTTATAGAAATGAACACGCGAATACAGGTGGAACATTCGATAACCGAAATGACAACCGGAGTAGATTTACTGACAGAGCAAATCAGAATAGCGAACGGAGGTTCCCTCAAGATATCAAGCCAGGAAAAAATAAAAATAAAAGGGCATTCGATGGAGGTCCGTATAAATGCCGAAGACCCTTCATCGGGTTTTACTCCTCGACCGGGCACAATCCACGCTTTACATCTACCCGGAGGAGTGGGAGTCCGAATCGACTCTCACATCTACCAGGGGTATAAGATTCCGCCAAATTACGATTCTTTGCTTCTTAAATTAATCACTTTTGGAGAAGAACGGGAACAGAGCAGAAAAAGAATGCTCAGAGCTCTGGACGAGTTTGTTATAAGAGGCGTACCGACCACAAAATCCTTACACAAAGAAATTTTAAGTCATCCAGATTTTATTGAAGGTAAGATAAACACAAATTTCCTAAAGAAAATGGGATACTAAAATTATAAATGGTTGAAAATGGCTGTAATCAAATATGCTTCTAGAGAAATCATCTGTAAGATCGTCTATTATGGTCCGGGAAGAGCGGGAAAAACTACGAACGTGAAATATCTTTTTTCCAAAATTCCGACACAAAGGAAATCCGATATTATTTCAATGGCGACAAAACAGGACAGAACTCTTTTCTTCGACTTTATGCCTATAGAATTAGGCACTTTTAAAAACTTCAACACAAGACTTCAAATTTACACGGTTCCGGGTCAGGTGGTTTATGATTCTACAAGAAAACTGGTTTTGAGAGGTGCGGACGGAGTCGTTTTTGTAGCGGATTCCAGAAAAATCCGAATGGAAGACAATTTATGGAGCTGGGAAAACATGCTTGAGAATCTGGAGGAAAACAATCTTAAAATCGAAGATATTCCCATAGTCATGGAATATAACAAAAGAGACCTGGAAGATATAATACCTGTTGAAGAATTGGATAGTCAGTTAAACCCTGACAATTATCTTTCATTTCCTTCGATAGCGACCACCGGAGAAGGAATCGTAAGGGTTTTTAAGACTATAGGCACGGAAGTTCTAAAACAGGTAAAAACAAAATTAGGTGATTGAATATGGATAAAATAATTATATCGAAATTTAACATAGAATCTGTAAAAGCCATAAAAAAGGCTCTGACCTCAAAAGACGTAAACCCTCTTTTTATATACGGACCTTCAGGTTCTGGCAAAAGCTTTCTTGTTCAGAGCATGAAAGATAAATTCAAAGGAAAATCCGAAATTATTAGCGCCGAAGAAATCGATTCTCAATTTATCGAACAATTTATAAAAAATGATTTACTAATTATTGAAGATATGCAGTTGTTAAAAAATTATAAACCGGTACCTGAAAACCTATTAGATATTATAGATTATTTTATTAAAAACGAAAAACAGATAGTCCTCACGGCAGATCGTCATCCAAAAGGATTGAATGTGCCGAACAGAATAATATCCCGTATTGAAAGCGGTGTAATTGTACCCATAAAGGAATTAGACAAAACTTCAAGAAGGAAAGTCTTAGAAAATATCGGAAAAGGCCTCTCCGAAAAATTTCTCAAGAAACTCCAGCAATCAGATATAAAAACAGTAAATCAGGCAATCGGAGCCATAAAAAAGGTCAGAGTTCTCGGATATGTTCCCGAGGAAAAAGATAGGATAGAAGAGGAAAAAAGAATAAAAGAAGAGCAGCAAAAGAAAAAAGAACAAATAAAGAAACAAGCCAGTGAATTTGAGAGATTTATTCAAGACGTAAAAAGAGGTTTTTCAGAAAAATTAGAAGGATCGGAAAAAGAAGAAATACTGCGGGATGAGTATCGCGCCAAGATGTTTGTATGGAAAATGAAGGGATTCAATATAAACAGAATTAAAAAGGTGATAAACGGCAATCTGGATCTATTGACCGGTGAATTTGTCTCTTACACAACCGACATACAAAGACTTATAGAGTTGCAAAAAAGATATGGGATGTTAGCCGTGGATAACCTCATAAAAAATTCTATAATTACTAAGGATGAGATAAAAGATATCGAGAAGGCTCTTTTCAACCCGGACAAAGTGGAATGGCTGACAAAAACGATAGGCAAACTCGAAGAAGAAGAAGATAAATTACTGGAAAAAGCGCGAAAAAAACTTGAAATATCGGGAAAAAAATCAAAAGAAGAAAAAGAACTTTCGAAGGAAAAAATTAAAAATCTAAAAAAAGTAATGACTATGAATTTGAGAGACGAAAGTTTCAGGCTCATAGGAGATTTTTGAAATGCCGATAAAAGGATCCCTTTCCGACTTATCGATTACAGACATTCTTCAAATGCTTTATATAGGAAGCAAAACCGGAGAACTAGCAATAACAAACGAAGAAAACCTTGTATATCTTTACTTAAATTCAGGAAACCTCACACACATACATTGGATGAACAGGAAAGACAAACTCGGGGCTCTGCTTGTGGATAACGGAATTATCGAACAAAAAGATTTAGAGGAAGTACTTAAACTGCAGAGGGAAAGAGAAAACGCGCCTCTCGGGGAACTATTCCTGGAGCTTGAACTGCTAGATAAAAAAACCCTGACTGAATACATAAAGAAACAAATGAGAGACGCGATAATAGAATTATCAGGATGGACAAAAGGTTATTTTGTATTTGAATCAAGAGAAGCTTACCAGCCCGAAGGACTGCCCGTCTCAATTAAAATAGATGACGTTTTGCTCGAATCCGCGGCTCTTAAAGACGAACTGGCCGCGTCTTCTCTTCCGGATAAAGACTCTATACTTGTAATCTCACCCGATTGGAGTGACGAAGCCTCATTAACAGAAGAAGAAAAAATGATACTGGATAAAGTCGACGGAGAAAAAACTCTATCATCATTAATCAATTCATTACCAATAGAAGAATTTAAGGCTCTTAAACTTCTTTCAGAAATGATAAGAAAGGGAGCGTTAAAAGAACTTGAAATAAAACATACAACACTTGGAAAAGATAAAGAACGAATAGAAGAACACATGAATCTGGGAATAGCTTTCGTAAAGATAGGGATGTTAAACGAAGCACTCAGAGAATTCAACAGAATATTAGAACTTAAACCGAGTGATCCTGAAGCGCAGTTCTATAAAGGCATTATCAGTTTTAAGTTAGATGAGCTCGACGAAGCGGAAAATTCGTTCAAGGAGAGTCTCAAAACGGTCAGGAGAACATCTACTTTGAACAATATCTATTTAATAAAGGAACTTAAAGGAAACAACGAAACCGCACTCGATTATCTGTCAAAAGCCTTAAAAAAAGGAGAAGACAACGAAAAGCTACTTTTAAATAAAGCAATAATATATCTAAAAATGAAAAAAGATGAAGAAGCTCTGGATATTTTAAACAACATTAAAACAAAAACCGCTTACACGACATTCTATCGAGCTTATATTCTGGCAGGAAGAGGGGAAGAAAAAGAAGCTCTGAAAACCCTTGAAGAAGGACTTTCTCTGGCTCCTGAGTTCGGGGAATATTTTTTCAATCTGGGCAAATTATACGAAGCTTTCGACGAGGAAAAAAAAGCCACAGAAATATACCAACAGGGGCTTAAATCCGATCCCGAGTGCGCGATCCTTTCAAAGGCATTAATCGACTACTACTATAGAAACAAACTATTCGATATCTGTGAAGTAAGAATAGAGACTTTAATATCAACGGGCATAAGAGACTGGGATTTGTTTTTCAAAAAAGGTAATATTCTTTTTCAACGGGGAAATACTAAAGAAGCTCTTAAATTATGGGAAAAAGCTTTAGAATTAAACCCCGACAACAAATTAATCAAAAGAACAATAGAACTTGCGAAAGGGCATGACGAATTTTGAAGAAAGCGATATAAAAGAAGTGGTTTTGGTAATAAAAAATTTTATGGATTTTAATCCTGAAAATTATAAGATTAAACCGCTGGTAAGAAGAATTCGTTCAAGAATGAGAAAGGTAGGAATGAATGATTACAGTGATTACGCGGAATTGCTCAGAAACAGTAGAGACGAAAAAAATATGCTCAAACAATCTCTCACGATAAATCTTACCAGCTTTTTCAGAAATATAAGCGTTTTTGATACCTTAAGAACAGACATTTTACCGGCGATCAAAAACCCTTTCATCTGGAGCGCTGGTTGTTCTAACGGAGCCGAACCATATGCTATCTCGATGTTATGCAAAGAAATAAATATCAAGTGCTCGATACTCGGAACAGATATAGATAAAGAATCTATACATGAAGCTTATAAAGGGATTTATGATGAATCCGCGTTAACAGAAACACCTGAATATTATAAATCTAAATACTTTGAAAAAGTAAAAGAAGGATACAGAGTAATCAGGGAAATTAGAAATTCAGTAAATTTTATAAATCTTGATTTAAAGGATGCTGATTTTAGAGATAAATTTGATTTAATTTTTTGCAGAAACGTACTTATATATTTAAACAAAGAATTCCAGGAAAAAATCTTAGAATCCTTCTCGGCGGCTTTAAAAAGAGACGGAGTTCTTGTTCTGGGTAAAGTCGAATCGATCCCCAATAATGTAAAAGAACTCTTTAAACCCATAAATATAAGGAATAGAATCTATGCAAAAAACTAATAATGAGATAGTGGTAGAAACAGGTAATATAAAAATTTCTAACGATTCCAAGGCTCTTATCACCAGCGCGCTCGGCTCCTGCGTTGCCATAACTCTCTATGATAAAAGCAGAAAATTGGGCGGTATGATACATTACATTTTACCTGAAAATCCGGGAGGAAAGAAAAAAGCAAAATATGCCGACAGCGGAATAATTATTCTTTTAGAAAGAATGCTTGAATTTAAATCAAAGAAGGAAGATCTGGAAGCTAAAATGATCGGAGGGGCAACAATGTTTGAAGAATTCATGGATGACGCGGAAAACTCGATAGGCAAAAGGAATGTAAAAAAAGGGAAAGAAATTCTAAGAAAGCTCGGAATCAAGCTCACCGCGCAGGACATTGGGGGAAACTACGGAAGATCGATAAAATTCAAGCTATCCGACGGACATGTTTATATAACCTCATATAAAGCCGGAGCGAAGATAATTTGATAGATGTTTTAATTGTCGAAGATTCAGCATTTATGAGAAAAGTCCTCTCCGAAATAATGGAAGAAGACCCTGAAATCAGAGTAATAGATTCGGCCGTAAACGGCCTCGAAGGAGTCAAGAAAGCCTCTCTTCTCAAACCGGATGTAATAACCATGGATGTAGAAATGCCCAATATGGACGGGATAGAAGCCGTAAAGGAAATAATGAAAATTTGCCCTACACCCATAATAATGGTATCGGCTTACACAAAAAAGGGGGCGCAAAAAACTATTGAAACTCTTATATCCGGCGCGGTAGATTTTGTCGAAAAACCCGGAGGACCAATTTCTCTTAACATAAGAGAAATTAAAGAAGAAATAATAGAAAAAGTTAAAATAGCTTCGAAAGCTAATCTCAAAACAGTATCAAAAAAGAAACAGATAAGTTTAAAAAAGAAAAGCATGGAAGATAGTCTGGTAATAATTGCGGCATCCACCGGTGGGCCCAAAATCATAAGCGCGATTTTAAAAAGAATCCCGGACGATTTCCCCGCGCCGATAATTGTCATTCAACATATGCCGGGAACTTTCACAAAAGCCTTCGCAAAAAGATTGAATGAACACTCATCTCTCTCCGTAATCGAAGCAAAAGAAGGAACCCTCTTAAAAAAAGGGACGGCTTACATCGCACCCGGCGACTTCCATCTCGAAATAGATTACAACCGGAGAATAACATTAAACAAAAAACCTTCTCTGCACGGAGTTCGACCATCCGCCGATATAACCATGAACTCAGCCTCAGAGAATTTCGACGGCAACCTCATAGGAATAGTCCTTTCCGGCATGGGAAGAGATGGTTCGATAGGGGTAAGAAATATAAATAAAAGAGGTGGTTTCGTAATAGCTCAGGATAAAGATACTTCTGTCGTATACGGGATGCCAAAATCGGCAATAGATAGCGGATGTGTCGATATGGTTTTACCGTCTAATGAAATCGCGGATAAATTAATAGCTCTGGTCAAAAAAGATGTTTGAAAAAATAAAAAATTTATTATCTGAAATAGAAAAAATCGGAGTCAAAGACAAAAAAGATAACAAGGAAAAATTACAAACTATTTTATCGACCATAGAAGCAATAGAAAACGAAATCTCAGAACTTAAAGAAAAAACTAAAATTTTACTGGAAGGGGCAAAAACAAATAACAAAAAAACACGCGAGGAAAAAGAAGAACCCACTAAAGAAAAGGAAACAGCCGAGGCATCAGGATTCATAAATAAAATTCAGTCCAGCAGAGTAAATATTACAACCTTAATCGACAAGGGCTGGAACCTTATAGT